>CALEPT010000218.1 GCA_937910385.1 uncultured Ruminococcus sp.
AGAGATAACTCTCATATCCGTCGAGGTAGTGAATGTTGCGAGCAACAGCTTCACGAACATCAAGACCGCTTCTTTCTTCAAGGATAGAAGTCAGCTTTTCAACCTTTTTCATATCGGGCATTTTTCACACCCCTTTCCCGTATGTTTTCTCTACCCGTGACGATGCGTGTCGATGGTGACGGTCTTTTTGAGACCTCACAAACATCGTCACGACCGTCACACATCGTCACGCTCAATAACTTGTAGCGAGAAAGTTTTCCTTTTCTGCATCAGTCATATCATGAAAAGACTTGTTTCCGCTATCACCTCTGACATAGCACACCGTTGCTTTCGGATCGCCATCAACAGGCTGATACTGAAACTCGTCCTCGTCAGTATCATCAGTATCGGATTCAGGCTCAACAATGATAGGGTGATCCTCGTCATAGCGGAGCGTGATCTTTCTGCCCTTGTGACTTCTGGAATTACTGTACTGCACAAAGAAAAGATTATACAGCTTTCCTGCATTGACATTCAGTTTCAGCGACAGGGCATTCGGCTTGATGTCAAGCTCCAGCTTTTCGATCAGCTCAGTCGCCGTACCCTCCCAATTTGGATTATCCGCATTGATGAAATTGCCGATGGCTTCAAGCACAGGCTCAGGCGGCTCCGTGTATTCGGGAGACTTCTCACCGCTCAGTTCCCAACACAGCGTTTCTTTGTTTCTGCTGAGCATAAACTTCTTGTCGGGCTGATCTCTGCCCGATACCTCAATCGTCGCATCACCGTCGGAACGCTTATTCTTGTACATAATAAACGCTCCGTCCGCTGCACCGAGCAGACCATTCGTCCCTGAGATGCGGTCGAAATTATCATCGGACTTCTGCTTGCGGGTGTGGTGAACGAGTATCAGGCAGATACCCGTTTTGTCAGCAAACGCTTTCAGCCCTGCGATAATATCGTAGTCACGGGCATAGCTGTAAGTGTCGCCCTCAGCTTCACGCACTTTCTGTAACGTGTCGATGATGACGAGCGAAGTTTCCGGGTGTTCGTTCATAAAGGTGTCGAGCTGATCGAGCAGACCTTCATTCAGCGACTTGGAAGCAACTGAAAAGAAAAGATCGGGCGTTGTTTCCGTGCCGAACATTCGATACAGGTGCTCCTGCAATCTGCGGTAATCATCTTCGAGAGCGAGGTACAGCACCGTACCCTTGCGGACGGAATAGTTCCACATCGGTGTACCTGAGCTGACATGATAGGCAATCTGAGCCATCATGAAGCTCTTGCCGACCTTCGGTGCGCCGACAAACAGGTAAGTGCCCGGGTAGAGGAAGTGGTCAATAATAGGCGGTTTGCCCGGATAGACCATCTCGTAAAGCTCCGGCATCGAAACAGTCTGCATAAAGCCCGGTGCAGCTTCACGATCCGCCTGAGCTTGTGCCTGCATTTCCTGTTCATACTCCTGCTGTGCGAGGTAAATTTCCTCGGCTGATGGGTTGAAATTCTCCCCGTAATCTGATATAATATCAGTAGTAACACTTGGTGACTGCCCGACCTCTGCGCCAAC
>CALEPT010000219.1 GCA_937910385.1 uncultured Ruminococcus sp.
TTCAGCAACAGAAATATGTCATTTACATTCAATCTTGACGATATAATATGCTTTGAGGTTCATGGAAGAATAGTAACGCTATCAACTAAAAAAGGTGCAATCGAGTATTATGGCGATTTTTCTGCTATCTGTGAAGAATTGATACCATATAATTTCGCAGTAACAAACAAAGGAATACTTATCAATCTGGAACATATCCATAAAATACTAAAGAACGATGTTCACATGACTTCCGGTTTAGTAATACCTATGGGCAGAGGGTATAAGGACGAGTTGATCGACAGATACACGAACTATAAGACAAGGAGATGATTCAGTTGCCTGTCATTCTCCAAAATCTGATTGAGATCATAAATGCTTTTGTTGAAATGTTCCTCATCTTCCTGTATTTTTCTTTGCTGAGTAATCGCAGAGTAGGAAAAGCAGGCTATATAACAGCGTATTTACTCTCAGTAGCCGCCTTATCAGCTTCTGTTTTGCTGACCGATGAGCTATTGTTATCCTTATTCATTACTTTAGGGATACTGACGGCAGTTGCCTTTTACTGTTTTGAAGATACGATAAGGCGGAGAATACTGATGATAGCCTTGTATATGCTGATAATCTCTGTTGCCGATCCGCTGGTAATAGGGCTGCTGTGCCTTGCCAATCTCGGTTCACCGCAGGATTTCCTTGAATCGGGCATCGGCCGCTATCTTGGAATGATCGCAACAGACCTTATCTATCTATGGCTGATAGGTCTTATGCACAGGCTCATCAACAAGAGAATAAAGGATCTGCCGGTAAAATACTGGATTTTAATCATAACTATCCCCATAATCAGTATCTTTATATTGCGTAATCAAATAGATACGATCACCGCTTCAACAATGGCTATTAATTACTTTTCTTTGGGAATCGCTGTAATAGGTATTGTCTATATCAATGTCATGATGTTTCGATTTTTTGAAAGTTATGAAGATAAGCTGAAATTACAGTATTTTGAAACACTGAAACAGCAAGAGGACGAAAACTACAAGCTCCTCGCACTGTCTCATAAGCAGGTAAGAGAAATGAAGCATGACATTGAAAATCAGCTTGCTGTGGTGGGCGATCTATTAAGACTGAAAGATTACGATTCAGCTCTTGTATATCTTGATAAGCTTGGCACATATGTCCATAAGGCGAACAGAATTTGCTATACAGGAAACAATGCCGTTGATTCTATCGTCAATATTAAAGGCTCAATGGCTAATTGTCTTGGCATTGACTTTATATGTAAGGTAAATATCATCACAAGCATTATGACTGACGAGTTGGATCTGTGCCGTATTATCGGCAATGCGCTTGATAATGCAATAGAAGGCTGTGAACGGTCAAGTGCTGGTAAGAAGCACATATATTTCAGCATTAACGAAGAACAGGACACATTGTCGCTCGTTGTGACTAATACCTGTGATGAAGTGAATACCGATTTGCTGACCTCCAGCAAGAAAAAATCAGGACTTCACGGGATAGGAATAGGCAGTATCAGATCAGCGGCTGAACGCTTGCAAGGGGTGTCAACTTTCAACTATCAGGACGGCATATTTACTTTGAGAGTAGTAGTTCTTAATTGTTAAATTCATAACAAACTTGCATTTCATTACAAGAAACCCACATTTCATTACAAATGGAGAACTTTTTAGCCAAAACCTATTGAAAATATTTCCGGTGTGTGCTATGATTTTTTGCAGGAAGTGATTCAGAAATGATTTCAAAACTTGCGAAGAACATAGCACACTTTTTTGTGGTTCAGAACATAACGGAAGAATCCAAAGAGGTGATCTATGCCTACGGAATGGAGCTGCTGATCTCCGATGTGCTGAATACCATTATCGTCCTGCTGATTGCTCTGATCTCCCATACGCTGCCTGCGGTTGTTATATTTATAGCCGTATTTATGGGGTTGAGACAGTTTGTGGGCGGGTATCATGCTAACAGTCATCTGAGCTGTATGTTCACGCTTGTCATGGTGATGCTGGCTTTCTCTTACGGCATTTGCAATATAAGCGGACAGATCACTCAAATATTCAGCATTGGCTTCATAGCGACAGCTTTGCCTGTCATTTTCTGTATCGCTCCCGTTCCGCATCCGAATAAGCCGATGTCAGAGGAAAAGGGTGTCAAGCTGAGAAAACGAGGTATTATACTTGCAGTTGCCCTTTCCGTTGCTGTGATCGTGCTGCTTGTATTCCAATATCAGAAAATAAGCCTTTATGTATCAAGCGGAATACTGCTGTCAGCAATCATGGCACTGCTCGGCCGCTTTTTGAATCGGGGTGATAACAGTAAACGATGACAAGGAAAGAGAAAAACGAAGCATTTGGGCGATTATAATTCTTGCTCTGGTAAGGGCGGCATTGTATCTTGCAAACGGCAGTGCTTGCGGTATTACGTTCTATCAGCCCCCAGAGCCTGACTTATCTGAGCTGTTTGAAAGGAGGGATTTGTAATGAAGGCACTGATGAGCGTTGTAAGAAAGGCTTCTACCGTTCTTGCGGCTGTTTGTATGGTTGTGGCTACTACGGCAGTACCGAGTGCTTGCCACTATTGGTTTGCACAGCCTGTTGAGCCGGAGGAACTGAGAGCCCCCGTAAACAACAAGTAATGAAGAATGGAGGAAAATATGAAACAGATTACCAAATTTAAGCGTTTGCTTTCAGGTGTGCTGAGTGCGGTAATGACGGTAAGTGCGATACCTATCGTCTCGGCTCACGCCGATGAAAGCACAGAACCGTACCCGTATACGATGTTCGCCGCTTCAAGCGACGATGGTGCGATTACTGTAAATGCAGGAAATTTCTGTGTGAATGGTAATGTTGCAACCAACGGCACTATTATTTCAAGCGGTAATATGAACGTCAACGGTACAAGGACAGAACACGCTAATGAAAGTATGCTTTATGTCCTGAAAAAGCTGAATTATTCTTATTTCAGCGGTGGGAATGTTGAAACCTATACAGAAGACTATGTGTTGGAGGACTTGAATATCAACATCAATAATCCAATTAATGTTGATGGAACGATTGAACTTACAGGAAATATCAATCTGAATTCAGGTATTAAGGCTGTCGATGATGTTACGATCAACGGCGAGGTCAAGAATTCCAATAATGCTGTTATTTGCTCCGAAACTGGCGATATTAACATTGATACGAGCAATGTCAGCTTTAACGGATTGATCTATGCTCCGTATGGTGATATTCTGATCGATTCAGATAACCTTAATCTCAATAATGTTGTTATCATCGGACAGACCATTACGATCGACTGCCCCAATGTCAATGCGAATTACAGCAGCAGTATGGCAGAACTTATCGGAAACGAATCTGATATTGATGTTGAACTTTATGCAATGGGAAGCTATAATGCTGATGTGAATGCTATCGACATCGAATGGTTTACCAACTACACAAACAGCAGTTATGAAGTGCTTTATTCGGACGATAACGAGAATTACACTTCTGTTGCCACAGTAACAGATGCTACAACATATCAGTATTTGATTACTGAGGATTTTCAGAAGAGATATTTCAAAATTTCGCTGGTTACCAACTATGGCGAAGTAATTGAGTCGATCCCGTTCGTAGTAGCTAAAAGTGAGGACGGCTACGAGGTTATCTTCCTTGATAGTGACGAGGATGGACTTCCGGACATTTATGAAATTATGATTGGAACAGATGTAAATCTGCCCGATACAGACGGTGATGCTCTCACGGATTATCAGGAAATCTATATAACCGGAACCGACCCTACTATTTACGATTCTGTCGTTGTCGGAATTTCCGATGCAGATGCTGACAGTGACGAAGATGGTCTGTCTAACTCCGTAGAAATCACTATGGGAACTAATCCCCAGAAGGCTGATACTGATGATGATGGACTTAATGATAGCGAGGAGGGTACATATAATACCGATCCGCTAAATCCCGACAGCGATGATGATACACTTCCTGACGGTGACGAGCCGCATATCGGTCTTGACCCAACGAACCCTGAGACATTTGACGTTCCCGATGCGGAATATGTGGCTTCACAGACCATTCCAGCCAATAGTGAAGCATTAAAAAATATTAATACTGAAGACAGCCCTTATATGGTGTCATTAGTTGTTGATGCCACCGGATATGTTGAAAGATATCTTACTGCAAAAGAAACAAGTTATGCTAAAGCAATCTCCAACGATGCCATTTTGGGTATTGCTCCTGAGTTTTCTTGCAAGAAAAACTGTGATGTAAAGCAGGCAACTATCACTTTTTCTATTAAAAACGATTATGTCAATAATGAAGCAAATGCATTCCCTGATGAACCCGAACTTCAAGGTCTTAAGCGTTTTATGATATTCAGCTACATTGAAGATATGAATATGCTTCTTCCAGTTGAAACCTCTTATGATCTTGAAAATAATGCGGTATATACCAACACAAGCGGTCTCGGTACATATTGTATAATGGACATGGAGAAATGGCTTTTAAATTATATATTTGTTGCTCTTCTTTAGTCAATAAAATAACTGTAGAAAAAGAAAAATTTTCTGAGAATTGTCTATCTTTCATGAAAAAGGCCTTATATTTATTAGAATTGGATAATAAGTTAAATAAAGTGAATTTATTGCAATATTTATCTTCGCATATAATTAACTTAAATATTTTAAGTAATGAACAAAAAAACTTATTTATAAATAATTTCATTAAAATAGATGAACAAAAGGAAAATAGAGAAGAACAATTTAAAATAATATTAATCATAAGTAAATTAAATTATAATCTATTTAAAGACACAAAATTAATATCAGAGTGTTTAATTAAGGCAAGAAGATTTGCTGATTTTGATATGATGGTAAATAAAAATATTGGATTATATATTGATTTAATTAATGAAATATTATATTTTGTTGAAAAATCAGATAATATTATAGAAATAAAAAAAGAACAAATAGAAGATTTAATAGAATTAGTTAAAGGACATATTAATACAATAAAAACAACAAATGAAGAAAGTGATAAAAATAAAATAGATAA
>CALEPT010000220.1 GCA_937910385.1 uncultured Ruminococcus sp.
GTCATCAATTTTGTTATGCCATCATGGCAGGGGCAGAAGGACTTGAACCCTCGGCACGCGGTTTTGGAGCCATGCCGGACGTTTTTCAGGACGTGTCAACACGTTCCAATTAGTATCGGGACGCATCAGACTGTCGAGCGATAAATGGCTGTGTTTAGCCAAGTGTGAAAATCTAAGCTCCGCAAATGCCTGTGTTAACGTATTTGACTGATAGCAACATCTGAGCAGAAATCGTGAAAAAAGTCTCAAAAGTGTTAGAAAAGTGTTAGATACGATTATGAACGGTTTTTGTGTACACCGTTAACGAAATATGTATAATTCCGCTTCAGCAACAAAATAATTCTGAGGAATGAGGAAGTATAATGAAAGACATAAGTTACACCGATTGGGAGCTGACTTCAGCTCAGCTCCGAACGGTAGTCAGACTCCGAAAGCTGTATTCAAATTACCCTGACGCTCTCGGAACAAAGGACGTGATGAAGATGCTGGGAGTCGGCAGAGCTACAGTATTGAACCTGAAAAACTGTGGTATGCTGCGCCATTATAACTTAGGCAATCGTCTGATATACCCGAAAGAATGGGTGCTTGAGTACCTTGCGGTCTACGCTGTCAGCGATAAACCAAATGTCCGTGACTATCAGCGTGAAGTGCTCCGCTACTGCCGCACTCGCAGAACGATAACCGAGATAGCACAGCATCTCAATCTCGGTGCAGGATTTTGCAGAGACTACCTGCTGAAACCGCTGTGCGAACATGGTGAACTGATTTGCGAGCCCGATAAACGAGAAGTGAAACGTCATTGCTATAAGGCGGTCAGATAAACAGAAAAGCAAGCAGCTGCTTTTTTAAACTGCCTGCTTGCTTTTTTCGTTGTATGAATAAGACTTTCCAAATTCTGCTAAATATAGCCGTTATACGCAACTTATCAATTATTGCGGATGACTGATTCTTTAAAAGTTCTCATGAGTTCAAATCTTACGTTTAGTGCCGGTTGTATACTGCCCATGATCTCTTTTGGCGGATATACTGCAGAATACTCGATACGATAAGCATGGTCAGATCAATATCAATTATCGTAAAAGCGATAAGGACAGAATATGACAGCCACTCGAAACTACCTTGCAAGGATCTCCAATACTCGCTTTGAGGTCATCAACAAGTGGTACAATGGTGTTGTAGAGAAAATGGATTTGGATATTCTCGCCCGTATCTGCTATGTGTTGGAATGTTCTCCTGCCGATATAATCAAATATGATAAACAGTGAAGCGTTTTAGCCTTATGGGTTGAAACGCTTTTTGTATTTTCCTCGGTGAAAACGGAGAAAAAACTCGATTCGTTTTTGGGGACAGTTAAAAACGGGGATTATTGACAGTAGTCAGAATGTGTGTTATAATAATGTATATAGGAGTATCTGCGGTGCTATGGCTGTGCTGTAGCAATATAGTGATACCCACAAGGAGTATGTAACGGCGCGGGAGGTATATAGCTTGGTTGCCATGAACAATAAAGTCCGACTTCAGATGGCAGTATACAGCTTGGCTTGAAATGCGACCGCAAAACGCTTTATGACGATATTGAGCTGTTGAAGGCAGAAGGCCACGAGATATTATCCAGAATGAAAAAGCACAGCAAGGTGTAGTATAATAGAGAATGAAGTGTTGTACAAAAAGAAGCATGACCATATTGTAATACTCGACCGTGTAGGCAAGGAAAGAGTTATTGGTCATCATGTGAAAAAAGTTTGAATACCCGGTATGAACCCTTCGCAAGTTCCCGGCGGAAACAGAACACGATCCGGATATCTTAATGCAGCCTCTCTTGAGTATCGCCATGCTGACAGTGACGGTCTTGGGAGACTGTTTAGATCATATTGCTGACGGCGCAGACGAGAAGCATAGAGGAAAGGAGTAAATTAACTGACCATCAGACAGAGCATCTGCATGAGCTGCCTTGTCAAAATCGATACAAAATTAAGAATGGAGGAAACCCTATGAAGAAAAGAATATATGCTTTCGTCATGTCAGCAGCGATGTTTCTAACAGGGACAACATGGATTTCACCGAAACCGATGACAGTCTCAGCTGCCGATAATTATCCGCAGCAGGAGTTTCGCTTCGGAATCGGTGACACGAACCGGAGCATTACCATTTCAGCACAGGACAGCGGCGCCTACGCAAGCTCTGTTACGCCGGAAGACGGCTATACAAGAGATTCCAAGTGGTCGCTCAATTTCATCAGCACAGGTGTCTACGAGATCGTCAACTCTGCGACAGGGATGCTATTGACAAATGACAGCGGCGTTGCTGTGATCTCGCCGGATGTGGACGGTGACAATCAGCGCTGGAGCATTGACGGTGTGGAGAAGGATTCCGAAGGGTATATGCTGTATTACAAGGTCACGGCGAGTGACGGCACGGCGCTGACGTTTTCACCTGAGAGCAATTCCCTTTCCACCGAGGACTACGCCGGCGACACCTACCAGAAATTCAAGCTGAATCTGGACGGCTTGCAGGGCTATGCCGCAAACTGTATCGTGGACGGCAAGGAAAAGGCGGGAACCATTGGTGGTCTGCTCGGAGATACCGTGTTTGTCTCCACACCGGACGAAATGAAAACGGCAATGGCGAAGGACGAGCCGCTCACCATTGTCATGACAAAGGACATGGAATTTCATCCCTACGGACAAGTGGAGATCAAGTCAAACAAGACACTTACAAGCTATTATGGTCTGACCCTTAAGGACTGCCAGCTCCGAACAGCACCGACAGATACCAATCAGGCACCGTATGACAATCTGGTGTTCCGGAATTTGAGGATTCTTGCAAAGGATTCCACGAACTGCATGATGTTCAACATCTATTCCTCCAGGCAGATCTGGATCGACCACTGCACATTTGACAGCCAGCTCCCCAAGGAGGTGGGGGAGGTCGGAAAATTCATCTGGTGCAATTCCGCATTCGACGGCGCATACAAATCCCGTGCAACTGATTTCATCACGCTTTCCTACTGCAAATTTTATAACCGTTATTGGACGACACTGTTTGCCTCAGTTTCGTATGAGGTGCCGTCGAATGAGAAGATTCGCTGCCGCATTTCACTGCTCTACTGCTTTTACGACCAGTGCGTGAGAAGATGCCCGCAGCTCGGCAGCGCATACGGTCATATCGTATCCGGCTTCTGGCGCGGCATGGGAGAAAATGTGACGGACGGCATCGACCAGATTATTGGCGGCGGTCAGACGGATGTGGTTTCGCAGAACTGCCGCTTCGAGGCGATCGCCTCCGGGCATGAGATCTGCGCAGGCGGCGGTGACGAGCCATACCGTGATGACAATTCCTATACTGCAAAGGATGCGAATACAACACCTTCCAAGCTGAATTTCAGCGGAAAGGTCACAAGTACCCGCCATCCGGAAACGGAAAACTACGGCTATACGCTGGTAAAACCGGTCGGGACCTATAACACCAAGGATTTCTGCCTGAAATATTCTTGCGCCGGCAAGAGCTACGATGAGATCAAGTATATTACCGATGCCGATATGCAGGATTGGGTACAGACCTGCTATCCGGATTTCTTCCTGAAAGAGATTGAATGCGGCAATGAGCCGGTCAAGGGCGGTGCAAAATTCGACACAGCGCTTGATTACGCCTTCAAAAATGTCGGCAGCAATCTGTATCTGGAAGCTTCTGGCGGCAATGCACAGCAGAGCGACACCGGTGCAAAGCTCTGGACACTGGATGTCAATGAAGAGGGCTGGTATACGCTCTGCTCTAAGGCAGACGGCAGCTATCTGACGGTCGAGGGCGATGGAAACAACAACGGCGCAAACATCGCGGCATCAGAAAAATCGGGAACAGACGGTCAGCTCTTCAAATTCGTGAAGAACGCAGATGGCTCGTACACCATCGTGACGAAAACGACCGACGGTAAGAGTGCAGTCGGCATTGCAGGCGGCTCGACCGAGCCGGGCGCAAATGCAATGCAGTGGGTGCGTGACAATACCGGCAATCAGAAATGGAATCTGGAAATGACCGTGCCGCCGCTCAACGGCAAGCTTATCAAAAATCTGGTCGTGGAGGATCTTTCGACCTACCAGAGCTGGAGCATTGACGAGGATGCACAGATCGGCGACCTTGTATTCGGCGACCGTGATGTGACCTATACAGCGCTGCCGGATGCGCTTGTCGGCGCGGAAATGATCATGACAGCGTGTGATGCCAAAAACAGCACAGAGCAGCTCGCCACCTTCACAGCAGGTGCGGATATGAGCGTGTATGTAGCACTCGATGCCCGCGTAACGACTGCTCCGGCGTGGCTCTCGGCATGGGAAAAGACCGATCTAACTTTGACGAATAACAAGGACGTGGTGTTTACCGCATACCGTCTTGATGTCAAGGCGGGCGATACCGTGACCCTTGGCACAAACGGGCAGTCTGCCGGATGCGTGAATTATACTGTTTTTGCAGTAGAAAACGGAGCTTCATTAACTATTGGTGATGTCAACGCAGACGGTGAATTTACGGTAGCGGATGTTGTCCTGCTCCAAAAATGGCTTCTTGCCGTACCAAACACCGACTTGCCGAACTGGACTGCTGCTGACCTTTGCAAAGACGGAAAGCTAAATGTATTTGATTTGTGTCTGATGAAGCGGAAACTAATAAATGGGTAATCCCAGAAAATAGAAACAGACCATTTGAGACTCGCCGCTTCAAAATATGTTCATGGCTCTTTGTCGCTTGGTTATAAAGATGAAAATGAGTTTTGTTTATCAGCTCGGAGGGGTGTCTTCCGGGCTGATTTTTGTTGGCCTGTCAATGATATGAGACAAATCAAATCAAAAAACTTGACCATATTTAAGGAAAGCGTTGATGTAATCGGAGGGAGAATTCCAGTTGAGTGGACTGTAAAGTACCGTCATAACGTTCTTTCCAGCGGTATATCGTTGCTCTTCCGACGTTATATCTCCTTGTTGCGGCGGTGACACCTTTTTTCAGTGAATATTCAATTATTGCTTGACGGCAACGGGTTATCTGTGTTATAGTATTCATAGCTGATGTTTCAGAGCGTTGCAGAAATGGACGGACGCTGCTATCTCCCTCTTTGGAGATAAAGAAGCCGGCGGTATCGTGACCTTGCAGAGTTTTAGTGACTACTACAATGGTTACCATTGTACAGCGAAAATCGCTCTTTGTGAGGACGTAAAAGGAGCAAGGTCTTTTTCATATTTTTCTTTACCGTCATAAATGCTTACGCTCCACCACAGTGGATCAATTAAAGACTGAGGATAATATTTTCCTGCCAAAATATCTTCTGGTGTGATCTCAAAATGCTTTCTTATCATTTTCATAGTTGCAACTCCTTATTTTGAATTAGGATTTATGCCTTCTGATCTGCCTCTCAAGCCGTCGTACGATCTACGCTGATTTCGTGCTTTTCCTCAAATCGCTCGCATTTCCTGATAATATATACATTAATACCATGTCAAGCCCCGTTTTTCAAGGAATTTGTCGGCAAAGCCACAATAAACTACTGCGATAGCTATTGACTTTGCTCAATAAAAATAATATAGTGACAATAGAAGCTGATATTTTATCAGACATAGCTCGGCATATTCGCTGCTTACAATTCATCAATTGTGGCTGAGACTATTTTAGTTTCCGAAAGCCTAAAGCAGCCCGCACCTGTCATAACAATAATTAACAGAATAATGAAAAGCAAATGTATCACTATAAATACAGCAGCCGTAAAAATATTGCGGTTCCGTAAAAAAACTACGACAACTATTGACTTTGCTCGAAAACTGTGGTATACTGACAATAGAATCAGTCTGTATTTAGGAGGAATCTCACTATGCTGAAAATGTTTGAAGTAGATAATTTCAAAGGATTCTCGAAAAGGCTTGTCTTTGACCTTACTGCAAGAGATTATGAATTCAATCAGAATCTTACTGAAAATGGTATAGTTAAAAAGGCTATTATATATGGTAAAAATGGAGTTGGAAAGAGCACCCTTGGTATAGCTCTGTTTGACATTATTTCACATCTTACAGATAAAGAACGTGTCCCGTTCTTATATTTGCAAAATTATATTTGTCTGGAAAACATAATGAAACCTGCTTTATTTAAGTATACTTTTAATTTTGATAATGATATTGTAGTATATGAGTATAAAAAATGGGATCCCGACAACCTCGTTTCAGAAAAGCTAACCGTTA
Organism: uncultured Ruminococcus sp.; assembly: GCA_937910385.1. Classification (GTDB taxonomy): domain Bacteria; phylum Bacillota; class Clostridia; order Oscillospirales; family Ruminococcaceae; genus Ruminococcus. Next base: position 6,216 of record CALEPT010000220.1, read on the forward strand.
ATGATAAAACATTGATTGACTATTACTACGGAAACGAAGCATCATATAATAATTTCGTTGATGATAGCATAAAAGGCAGTTTGAATATCAAGTTAGTCGATAATAAATTGTCTGTTATTAAGTATATATACCGAAATACTCCTACCGATAACGATTCAATAATTACTAAATTAGTTTGTTTTTGTGAAAACATGCTTTGGTATCGCAGACTTTCAGAAGGCAGCTCATATGCAGGATTTTCTAATGGTAACAACAGTTTCTTTGACTTTATATATGAGCGTGGTAAAACTCATGAACTTCAGGAGTTCTTAAAGCGTAACAGTGTTGATTATCAACTTGAATTTGAAGCTGTAAATGGGAAAAGAGAGCTTATTGCATATTTCAATAACGGGACTGCAAAAACACTGTTTTCAACGGTTGCTTCAACAGGAACAATGGCACTTGCTCAATACTTTGCTTGGAAATCAATAGCTTTCGATAAGATATCATTCTTATTTATTGATGAGTTCGATGCATTTCTACACTTTGAATCAGCCAAGTTTATTGTGGAAGAACTTAATAAACATAAGAATTTCCAATCGATCGTTACAACTCATAACACATATCTTATGCAGAATAAGCTCACTCGTCCTGACTGCTGCTATCTTATGACAAAGAACAAGATTGCCAGCTTATTCAATTCCACGGATAAGGAAATAAGAGAAGCTCACAATCTTGAAAAGATGTACGTTAATGGAGCGTTTATAGATGAGTAATTCAAGGATACTGTTAATAGTTGAAGGCGAAAAAACTGAAACTGCCTTTATATCACGATTGACCGAGCTGTATGGTATGAAGTATCAGATCTACACAGTCGGAACAAATCTCTTTGCTCTCTATGATAGCAGAGCATTTGGACTGTATTACTATGCGCCCCTTAGCTGAAGTAGCTGGGATCAATCCTGATACATACTCCCCGAAAGATAAATGGGCTTTTGTGAATTACCTCGATACAAGCAGTATCACTAATGGAGTTATGTCTGATATACAGCTAATAAATCCTGATACTGAAAAGCTCCCAAGCAGAGCAAGAAGAATAGTAAAAGCCAACGATATAGTATATTCTACCGTAAGACCTAATCAGCTTCATTTTGGAATAATAAGCAATCCCTTAGATAATATGTTAGCTTCAACAGGTTTTGCTGTGATACGAAGCAAGTATGATTACATAAGCAGTCCATATATCTATCATTTTCTTACAAGTCCAGATTTCATCGAAAAAATGCAACAGTTAGCAGAGCAAAGCACATCTACTTTCCCGTCTGTAAAGCCGTCTGATATTGGCACTTGTCTGATACCCTGTGCTGATGAAGCTGAAATGCTTGATATAACTGATAAAATCAATGGTATGTACGCACTGGTATCTGCTAATCATCAAGAGAATAAGCGCCTTGCCGCTCTCCGTGACACACTCCTGCCGAAGCTGATGAACGGAGAGATCGATGTATCAGCGGTCAAGATTTAAGCGGCTTGCAAGCGTAAATTTTCATTTATGTTAGGAGGGATATTGTGAAGATACAGCTTGATCCGCAGCTTTGCAATAAGTTGCGTGAAAAAATCAACGAACGCCATAACTTTACTTATGAAAAAACTGCTGATTTTAAGTTTCCGAACAGTAGGAACAAAGTAACAGCAGGAGCTTATAATTGCATCTGTGCTACGCTTGACCGTATCAAGGACTTGGTTGAGCATTGCAATAGTATCGAAATAGAGGGACAATTCGGACTTTGTGATTTCCTTAACTATACGCAAAGTCTGATTGAATGTATTACTATTTTAGGACGTGTTTACGATGTTCCCGCCCTGTATAGTGGGCTGAACGAACACGATGATTCAATATTTCATCATCCCGGTCTTAACGGAAATGGCAATGACGAAAAGTATTTTACATACCTACGGTCGCTATGCTCCGTTCACCCCGTAGAAACAAGCCGGCACCCACAATATCAAGGTAGCGAAGCGGAGTGGTGTCCCTATATTACTACGATGAAAAATAGCGTATTAGGGTTGCTTGCAAATAGCAATCCCGAGTTATGCGGCGCAGATTTTGTTGCAACAGTTTATCGAAACGATATGGAACTATGTAAATATGTTCCGATTTTCGTCGATAAGCTAATCACTTATGTTGAGAAGCGGTATTTGCATATTCAAACGATCATCAAGGCAATATCTGACTACAATCAGAGCCTTATAGATAAGTTTGAGAAAAAAACTATCCCTGCACCCGAAACGTACCCGACCTATATTGAGTATCTTGTTGATTTGCAGAAAGCGATTTCCGAACGCTGTGGAAAAAGCAACGACCACAAAACAAAAGAATGGATAGCTATTTTCAAGGCGCATTTTGACGATGAGCAAATGCAATCTTCACTTGTTGCTTATCAAGAAGCGCTCAAAATCGGAATTGCTGGCATCCATAGCCGTTTACAGCAAATGGGTATTGACTATTATTTCGAGGAAGAACCTATATTATACAATAAAAGGTTTATAAATAATGGCTATGCTCTTGAAAAATTAAGGTATCTGCAAGAGGATTTTTGGAGATTATCATTTGATGAAGCAATCAAACTTGCTGAAAGCGGTGGAGAGCCTTTCTGCAATGAACGCATAGATACTATGTTAAGTATCATCTCAGATGCCCGTATGAATGGTGCTGACGAGGAAGATTTAATGGATATAGCAAGAGAAATAGATCACCGATACACAACAACTAACTCTGAATGGGTAAGAATACAGTTAAAGATAATTGAACCGTATTTCGATAATATAGTAGAATTTGACTATCACTTGAACGATTGGTATCTGCATTTACAAGTTGAGATAGACTTTTGGTTGATCTCTCAAAGGAGCTGATAGAATATGCCCTACACCGAAGAAAAATACGAAAACGCTATTATACAGCTTTTTGAAGAAATGGGATATACCCATGCCTACGGTCCGGCGATCGACCGTGACTATCGGATTCCGCTGTATATGGACGAGCTAACGGCGGCACTCTATCGGCTCAATTCCACGCTCCCCGATGATGCGATCAGCGATGCACTTTTTAAGCTCCAAAACTTTGAAAACGGCGAGCTGGTGCAGAAAAACGCTGTATTCATGGACTATCTGCAAAACGGCATTGAAGTCCGCTACACCGACAAAGGCGAGGAGCGCTCTGCGATCTGCTATCTTGTTGACTACGCAAACACGGACAACAACTCCTTTATCGTGGCGAATCAGTGGACTTTCATTGAGAATGACGAGAAGCGCCCCGATGTTCTGCTGTTTATCAACGGTCTGCCTGTGGTGCTGATGGAGCTGAAATCTCCCTCCCGTGAGGAAACGGACGCTTCCGAAGCCTATACGCAGATCAGAAACTATATGCACTCCATTCCCTCTATGTTCATCTATAATGCTATCTGTGTGATGAGTGACCTCTCGGAGAACCGTGCAGGCACGATCACTTCGGGCGAAGATCGTTATATGGAGTGGAAAACAAAGGACGGCAGCTATGAAAATACGCAGTTTGCTCAGTTTGACACTTTCTTTGAGGGTATCTTCACGAAAGACCGTCTGCTCGATATTCTGAAAAACTTTATCCTGTTTTCCAATGAGGGCTTGCAGAGTTATAAAATACTCGCAGGCTATCATCAGTATTTTGCCGTTCGTAAGGCTATTGAATCCACCAAGAAAGCTACTGTTACCGACGGTAAAGGCGGTGTGTTCTGGCATACGCAGGGTTCGGGCAAGTCGCTGTCTATGGTGTTCTATGCTCATTTGCTCCAATCTGCCCTTGAAAGCCCAACTATCGTAGTTATTACGGACAGAAACGATCTTGACGATCAGCTCTATTCGCAGTTTGCGAAGTGTAAAGCGTTTCTTCGACAGGAGCCTGTTCATGCCGAGAGCCGTGAACACCTGAAAACGCTCCTTGACGGTCGCAAGGCAAACGGCATTATCTTCACGACAATGCAGAAGTTTGAGGAATCGGGCGAACCGCTGTCCGAGCGCAGAAATATCATCGTTATGGCTGATGAAGCTCATAGAGGGCAGTACGGTTTGACCGAAAAAATCAAGATGACAAAGAATGAGGACGGCGAACTTGTTGCCCGTAAGGTCATCGGCACGGCTCGAATTATCCGTGATACGCTCCCGAATGCTACATATATCGGCTTTACGGGTACGCCTATTTCCAGAGAGGACAGAAACACTCGTGAGGTGTTCGGTGACTATATCGACATTTACGATATGACGCAGGCTGTTGAGGACGGTGCTACTCGTCCTGTTTACTACGAAAGCCGTGTCATGAAGCTGAAGCTCGATGAAAACACCCTGAAACTGATAGATACCGAATATGAGATTATGGCACAGAATGCCGATGCCGATGTGATAGAGAAAAGCAAGCGAGAGCTTGGACAGATGGAAGCTATCCTCGGTCATGATGATACGATAAAATCGCTTGTGGACGATATACTCGATCACTATGAGAATTACCGTGAGAATCTGCTGACAGGTAAAGCAATGATCGTTGCCTACTCCCGTGCTATCGCTATGAAGATATACAAGCGTATTCTTGAAATTCGTCCAGGTTGGGAAGAAAAGGTTGCCATGGTCATGACGGCTTCTAACAAAGATCCCGAAGAATGGCATAGTATCATCGGCAACAAGCGCCACAAAGAGGAGCTTGCAACAAAATTCAAGGACAATGACAGTCCGCTTAAAATCGCTATCGTGGTCGATATGTGGCTGACGGGCTTTGATGTTCCGTCCCTTGCGACAATGTATGTATATAAGCCGATGATGGGCTATAATCTGATGCAGGCTATCGCCCGTGTAAACAGAGTGTTCCGTGATAAAGAGGGCGGTCTGGTAGTTGATTATGTCGGTATTGCAGGAGCATTAAAACAGGCTATGAACGATTACACCTTTCGTGACAAAAAGAATTACGGCAACACCGATATTGCAAAGGTCGCATATCCGAAGTTTCAGGAGAAACTGCAAGTCTGCCGTGATCTGCTCCATGAATATGATTATTCTGCATTTTTCGGTGGAAATGAGCTTACGGCAGGACGCACTATTACAGGTGCGGTCAACTTCCTTATGGACAGAAAGAGGGAGAAAGACAGGGAAAGCTACACCAAAGAGGCGCTGCTGCTGAAACAGGCACTTTCGCTTTGTTCCTCTATCGCAGAGGAAGATGAGCGTGAAGAAGCCGCTTTCTTTGAAGTGGTGCGTGTCCTGCTGATGCGTATACTCAATCAGGGCGGCGGCAAGAAGCTCTCACTCCCTGAAATCAACGCTAAGATCAATGAACTGCTGAAACAGAGTATCAAGAGTGACGGTGTTATCAATCTTTTCTCCGACAAGGAACAGGACTTCTCGCTGTTTGATCCGAAATTCTTAGAGGAAATCTCTAAGATGAAGGAAAAGAACCTTGCTGTTGAGCTGCTGAAACGCCTGATAGCTGAACAGGTGCATATCTATAAACGGACAAACCTTGTAAAATCGGAGAAGTTCAGCGAAATCATGCAAAGCGCTATGAACCGCTATCTCAACGGTATGCTTACCAATGAGGAAGTAATACAGGAGATGCTCAATCTTGCAAAGCAGATCAGAGAAGCACAAAAAGCAGGCGAAGATCTCGGTCTGACTGCTGATGAGCTTGCTTTCTATGATGCACTCACTAAACCGCAGGCGATCAAGGACTTCTATGAGAATGAGGAACTTATCGCTATCACAAAGGAGCTTGCTGATACGCTCCGCCGTAATCGCACGATAGACTGGCAGAAGCGTGAGAGTGCAAGAGCCAGAATGCGTATGATGATAAAGAAACTGCTGAAAAGTCATCGCTATCCGCCGGAGGGTATGGACGATGCGGTGGCAACTGTTATGCAGCAGTGTGAGCTGTGGGCAGATAATGTTATGAGCGTTTAATAAGCACAAGTTAAGAGGGTGTAACTAATGGGAAAAGAATTATTTGATAATATTCCAAGTAAAATTGGTGATTTATTGAGTGATGTAAAAAATGGTAAGATTGGTCTGCCGGATCTGCAGCGTCCATTCGTATGGAAAGATAGTAAAGCGCGTGATTTGCTCGATTCTATGATGAAGGGCTATCCAATTGGATATATTATGCTATGGCAATCTCCAGAAGGCTATGAAACCACTAATCATATCGGAACAAATGATAAGATTTATATTCGCCCCGATTATTTGGTTATTGATGGCCAGCAACGATTAACAGCACTTCTTGCGGCTTTATTTGGGATTAAAGTGAAAGATAAGAATTATGCAGAGCGTTCTATTCGCATTTCATTTAATCCCCTTACTCGTGAATTTGCTGTATGGACAGAAGCATATGAGCGAAATGCAGATTGGATAAGTGATATCTATTCTGTGTTCAAAGCAGATGAAGAGCACAATGTTTCAAAGTTCAGAAGGCAATTCATAAAAGAGTGTAATTCAGGCAGAGAAAGAAATGGAAAAGATATTCTGACTGATGATGAGGAAGAGGCTATAGAAACAAATCTGAATGATTTACTTAATCTTTCTATTTATACTCTTCCAACACTGAGGATTAATTCTAAGGCTTCTGAAGAAGATGTTGCAGAAATATTTGTACGTGTTAATTCGGGTGGACAAAAACTTACCGAGAAGAACTTTATCGAAACATTGCTTGCGGTATATGATAATGATGTTTACGAGAAGATAGATAAGTTCTGTGAAGAGTCACGCATTCCTAAAGACGGAACTTCATATAACTTTATTCTTAAAGTCGATCCCTCGCATCTTATCAGAATGGCTGTTGCGGTTGGATTTAGACGTGCACGTTTACGTTATGCTTATATGCTTATGCGTGGAAAAAATCTCGAAACAGGTATTATTACCAAAGACGAAATGGATGCCAATCTTGATAAATTTAAGTCTGCGTTGGATAAAGTCACAAATCTTAATAATTGGCATGCCTTTATGGGCTTATTTGCTGACGCAGGATACGTTAATGGTAGTATCGTTGCATCAACAAACGCTGTTGTTTTCTGTTATGTGCTATATCTTATAGGTAAATTTGACTATAAAGTACCAGCCGTAACACTGAATAAAATTATAAAAAAATGGATCTTCTTTTCTACAATAACGTATTTTTATACTGGCTCAACCGAGTCTGAAGTTGAAAAGCAATTTGCTGATCTTAGAGGTGTTGATACAGCTGATGAATATGTTTCATATTTGGAAAATATTATTTCTACCAGATTTACCGAAGATTATTTCAACCTGACATTACCAAATGATCTGATTAGTGCATCAGCTATATCTCCTTCATGGTACGGATATCTTGCAGCTTTAAATGTATTAGGCACACCTATGCTTTTCAGCACAACATCACAAGCAGCAAAAATGCTTCCTGGTGCCAGTGGAGATAAAAAGGCAATCGATAAACATCATATTTTTCCAAAGCATTATCTTACTGAAATCGGCTACACAACAGATCGTGACAGGAATCAGATTGCAAACTTTACTTATCTGGATTATAATACAAATATAGATATTTCCGATGATCCACCATCAGATTATGTAGGCAGGTATAGATCAAAACTTGGGGAAGAAGGATATAGAAAGAGCTGTGCAGAAAACGCATTACCAGAAAACTTTGAAAACATGGCATACCCGGAATTTCTTGAACAGCGAAGGAAACTAATGGCTCAAATTGTAAAAAAGGCTTACCTAAAACTATGTGAGTGATCCTGATGCGATCCTCACCCTACACACCCCAAAACTCTGCTTATCACGTTCAAGCAGCGTATCAGGGAACAAATTGAGCCACTTGTGACTGAAACTGGTATTTCCGAAGTATGCGTCAAAGTTGGAAACAGGCAGAATGACATAATCCGAATCATCAGGCTTGTTGGCAATGCAGTAAGCGACGACTGTCTCCGCAACCTCATAAGGCAGACCGTCAGGCAGCAGTGCCTGTATACGCTCCTTTTCATCATCAGAGAAGGAAATTGTCTTATCCGCCGGCGGTCCGAGCTCCAAAGCGTCCGCAAGCACATCATCAAACCGCAGCACCCACGCACCCTTGGTCTCGGGCGAGTAAAGTGACACCTGATACTGCTTCACCTTATCTCTCCAAGCAGCATCAAATTTAGTTTTCAGCGGCTCAGCGTTGGAGAGAGTAGTCTTGCTCACTTTTTCGCTGCTCTTGCTGATGAACTTTTCGACCTTGTGGACGTGCCTGTAAAACCAGCCTTTTCCCGTCTTATCCACCAATTCGGGAAACTCCTCATGCAGATCACTGAAATCAGTCTTGAACTGCCACTCCTCCTTCGGAGCGGCAGTTTTTTTGTCGGGGATACTGCACCATGCACACAGAGCTCGCCGTGCATAGTCTGCATCGGGAGTACCATTTTTGAACATATACCCCCGAGCGATAATAGTCAGCACACGGCTCAGACCAGTGAAATCCTTCATCATCTCAAAGCTGAAACGTCCGAGGAAGGATAGGTCACGCTTTCCGCTGCATTTGTAAACAGGCTTGCCCGTGTAAGCCTTGAATTCTTCAATTTCGTTCAGCATTATCTCTCTCTCCTGACGTGCTTTTCGATCCTGTCCAGCAGCAGATCGAAGAGCACTTTTCTTTTGCCCAGAGCTACTATGTACCTGACCGCTTCATCAGGCTTCATTACAGCTTCTATCAGCTTTCGGCACTCAGCAGCAACAGCGTCACGGTAGTACATATCCATAGGCTTATTGAGGTAAGCCTCCATAAGCCGCATGAACTCAGGCGAATCACCGTCACGGATAAGCCGTTTCCTGTCTGTGTGATCGTTTTCATCGTCAATGTCAGCTATAAGATCAATTAGAACACGGTAACCGCCGAAACGGAAGTCGCTGAAAAGCGGATAATAACGTTCAAGCTCAGGTATCAATTCTGCGAGAAAACCCTCACGCTGTTCTTTCGGAGTAAGGTGCCAACTCTTAGCCTGCAGCTCCTGCCTGATAGCAGTTATCCTCTCGGGGGATGTGCCTTGAAACATGGTATACAGCATATCTGCGTCGTATTCACGATCCTGACCTCGGCTGTACAGTATGCGCTGAATGTCGTTCCTGCGCTGTCTGTCCTTGACGGGTTGACCGCAGGCTCTGATGCGTGACAGACACCGTTCATAATCAGTAATAAGAGCAGACAGCTTTTCCAGTTTATCTCTGCTCAGCTTGTCCTTCCAGTTTTCATCTTCTGCAAATGTGAAAAGCTCACTATCCTCGGCAGGCTTGTCAACAACAGGAACCGTATTTTTGCCCAGCATATACGCCAAGTAAGGCAGACGCTCCACATTGGAGTCAACCTTGTTCCAGTCCGTGTCTGCGAAGAACTTCTCAAACTGCTCCTCGAAGGTCGGCTCGTACCACGCACGGCGACCCTCGCTCTTTTCAAGCAGGCTCTTGTATTTCAGGAACTTGCTCTTGACGACAGTTTTAGTGCCGAGATATTCCGTCAGATCAGGCTTAACTCCGCTCTTGGCTGAATCAATTTCCAGACCTGTGAGGATAGCAAGTGTCTCAGTTTCCTCACGGCATTTGTCTCGAAGCTCGTCGTCGGAGTTCTCATTGTATGCGATAATACTTCTGTTCAGTGCCGCATTGGAGATCTGTCCAACTCGGGAAGAAAATGTGCTCTTGACCGTCTCGAAGCGTGCCTGCCAGTCGGTGGCATCACGGATAACTGGTTCAGCACTTGGTATCCTCAACAGCGGAGTATCCGCCTTGGAATTGCGCTTGACACAGCGATTTACGATAGGATCCGAGATAGTTTTTATCATGTCGCCGTCGAAGTCCGCACCGCCGAGACGCTCCGCTGTCAGCGAGTCCCAGTTCACCATAACAACATCGGTGAGGTGACTGAGATAATACTTCCTCATATTCTCGACATCGGGATAGACTTGCAGCTGAACCTCTTCGTTTCGGGAAATATGCGGATTTCGCAAAAGCGTACACTCATTGCTGTGCGAATATGCCATTGACGGAGCATAGAAAGCATTCTTCTCAAAATCGCTCTGCACCGCACCATTGTAGAAGTTGCGCTGACTTGTGTTTCGCTTTGCCTTTTTGGATATAAAATCTTTAAGAAAACCGAGAAGGTCTGCGGAGAGATAGCGATTGTCGCCTGCAACGATAAGACGTCCGAGTGCATACTGCTTCAGCACAGCCTGCGCCCGTGACTTCAATCTGTCAGCATAAACAGGCTCTGCAATGAACTTCGGATTTTTCTCAAGTATCTTTTTGAGATAGTAATCCTTGCTTCCTCGGCTATACTTCCTGCCTGTGAAAAAGCTCAGGCGGTACTCCCTGTCGGTGCAAAGCCTGTGGTATTCACGTTCAGTTTCCTTGGTGAGCCAGTGGCGGTTATCGTTCTCTGGAAATGACAGCGGAAGGTCGAGTGGTCGGAACTCGTCCGCTGTCATTGAAAGCGTATTGAGAAACTGATAGTTCAGCTCTGTGAATTTCTGCGGACTGTCCTTGCTGACACCAGAGATGTACAGAGCGTGTCTGTATTTGCGGAATGCGTTCCAGTAGTCCTCCCAGCTCATATTGTTATCACAGAGCCAGCCGTAGCCCTTGAACATACTCTTGGTGAGAATTATGTCAACGTCCGAGATTTTGTGTTCAACTCCCCATAGGTCGGTAAGCGTTGCAACTCCTGCGCTCTTGAAAAAGTCGTGAATGTCTATCTGGTGCAGCATTCCCTTGATGTACGGCAGACGTATCTGAAACGATGTGTGCTCGCCGCCTAACTTTTTATTGATGACCTTGGCGAACTCCTTGGAGATAATGCCCTCGCCGTCATAACCGAGAATATCAACACTCTCCCTGCGCTCAACACGATGATATTTACGCACGGCATTGTCACTTCCGTCGTCCTCAACAGTGATAACATCTGTGTCGTGAACAGTGTGTTTTTGATTTTCCACAACGATAACTCTGTGGGGCTTGTCGATGTTTATCCCGTCCACACGGATACCTCCCGAGAGCATAAGTCCGTTGTATGCGTACAGCTTGCTTAGCTGACACTTAGTGATATTCATTCCGAGACGAATGCGCTCCGTGACCTTCCAGAAAATATCTTCACGGATAAATGACAGCACAGCATTTCTGCTCATGCTTGCAGAGCGCTCAAACGCAACGTACTTGTGCATACCGCTGCCGAAGTCTATCTCAACACCTCTGTTTGTAAACAGAGCGGCAGCCTTCTCCTGCAGCTGTGCATAGTAAGGGTGCGATGCGTCACGGTCAAACACCCGTGAGAAGTCTGCGTAGAAGATAACATCGGACAGGTCCGTCACAAGGTCAGCGCTGTCATATTTGAAATCGTTACCGTGGAGCACGCACATTATCTGATAGAAAAGTGCGTTATCGTCCTGTTCATGAGCGGAGTGCTTCATACAGCTCCGTAGTGCGTTTTTATCAATAACTGTTTTGTAAAACAGTCCGTCAGGCTTGGAGTAGTTGAGCATTGCTCTGACAGACAAATCATATATCCTGTACTTCATGGTCTCACCACCTGCAATAATTGTATCACAAAACATACCAAAATGCAATAAGGATACTGCTCCCACATTTTCATTCCGAAATGCTCATTTTTGACTGAAAAACATTCAAAACTGTAATAATAACAGCTTTGAGTTGAAATATCTGTAAAGCTCTATTCTATGCGCTTTGTGGTCAATGTTAATTTTATGTGAGAAAAGGTCAGTTCTCATGAAAAGCAATTTGTGTTTCGGAAAACGTTTCAGAGCAGTCAAAAACTTATGCAAAAACAGTTCAATTTGCATAAAGGATACTGCTCCCACATTTTTCACTTGGGATAGCAGAAATCCGTCGGACACAGCCCACACAAATAGTTTGCGCGAGCAGTTGCCCGTAACGAAAAAAGCTGTGGCAATGTCTGGGAATCTTATGGGAAAGGAGGAATCCTATGAGTAATATGTTAGAAACGAAAACCGCAGAAGAAATACTGTCAACAGTATTCAAGCCGAAGGAGTTCATCATTGACGGACTGCTTACACAGGGACTGTATGTCCTTGCAGGTGCGCAGAAGGTAGGTAAGTCGTGGATGGCAATGGATATCTGTCTCAGCATTGCAACAGGAGTTCCTGTACTCGGACGTGATACTATTCAGGGAACTGCTTTGTATCTTTGTCTCGAGGATAACTATCAGCGACTACAGCGCAGATTGTTTCAGATGAACGCTGAACCGATTGAGAATCTACACTTCGCGATTGCTGCTGATAAAATCGGTGCAGGTCTTGAAGAACAGATAGAAGCGTTCAAGAAAGAACACAGCGATTTGAAAATAGTTGTCGTTGACGTAATGCAAATGGTGCGCAGCAATGTTGAGTCAAGTTACGGTGCTGACTACGCTGATCTGATCGCACTCAAACAAGTCGCATACCGCTTAGGTATATGCATACTGCTGATACATCATATGCGAAAAGCTAAGGACGATAATCCGTTTAATATGATGACAGGCAGTACAGGTATCGGCGGTGCAACTGACGGCAACTTTGCGCTCAAGGAAACAAAGTGCGGCTCAGGAAAAGCGATCATGTATTGTCAGGGGCGTGACATTGAATACACTGAACTGCGAATGCATTTCGATACCGATGTCATGCGCTGGATAGTTGAGAACGTAGCTACACCGAAGAAGAGCTGTGACAATATTGTTCTCTCTGCTGTTTATCTTTTCATCAAGGAGCGAATTCATTTTGAAGGTACTGCAACTGAGTTGGTTGAAGAGTTAAAAACAGTTACCGATGAGGTCATTTATCCGAACAGAGTAACGCGTGACTTAGTCCAGAACGGATACGAACTCAGTAAGTATGGAATTGATTTCAAGTACGAAAGAGTTCACAAAGGTCGCGTTATTATTCTTCACTACAACGGCGAGCGTGACAGTAGTGACGGTAGAAATGTTACCGTCACGCAGGCATTGCCTGACAGCTCACAAACGTCTATATAGCTTTATCTGCGGAGCGTGTCAGTAGGATTCTGTGTCGGTAGTTTTACCGTCACGGCAGAGTTACTGTCACGCACAAAAACGCCCATTTTTGCCGCCGATACAGAAATCGGGTAGTTATCCCACCTGCGCCGGTGAAATCGATTGTCGCGCAACGTCGAGCGAGTGTGGCGGCATTGGCATAAGGAGAAAACTACCGCTGATGGAGCAGTATCGGTCACGAAAGTATGAAATGCCAGCATCGCATTCGGCAGTCCGCCGAACGCTTGCTGGTCGGGGAGAACCCCGAACCCCCTGCGGCGAGGTGCCGCGCCCAATGGCGCCTCCACATAGTCAAAACGGACAGAAAGTCTCAATGTCGGGGCGTCCCTACAAAAACGAAACGGAAGCAAAGGAGGTTGAAATATGCGAAAGAGAAACAGAACTATCACTATCCGCTGTACCGATGACGAGTACAATCGGATACACAGTAAGGCTGAACGGCACAAGCTATCCCTCAGTGACTTCGTTCTCAGGTCGGCTATGGACAAGAAGATTATCGTAGCTGAAGGACTGAACGAGGTTGCCAAACAGCAGAAAGCAATCGGGCGTAACCTCAATCAGATAGCAATGCTGGCACATGAAGGACGGCTTCACTCCGTCCGACTGGACGAGCTTGTGGAACAGCACAGGTCAGTGACAGCGGCAGTCTGTGAGATAGCAAAGGTGGTGAAGTGATGCCCATAATCCATTTTATCAACAACAAAACTCAGACCGCTGGCGGAATGAGGAACGTCCTCAACTACGTCAGCAGAAAGGAAAAGACGGTCTCAGAGGACAAGCGTTTCGTGACCGGAGTCAACTGCTCGCCCGAGACTGCCCTCGCTGAGATGAACGCGACCAAGAATCTTTATCACAAGCATGACGGTCGTCTGTACTATCATCTGGTGCAGAGCTTCCCCAGCGGATATGAGATTGACCCTGAACTCGCACACAAGATAGCAGTGGAGCTTGCGGAGAAAGCCTTCAACAAATACGAAGTTGTAGTCGCAACTCATATGCCAAAGACATAAGCAAAAGGTGCGTGCAGGAGTGCGGCAGAAGCAGAAGAATACAGGGCTTGTGGAAACGCTTCCGCTTGGATATCTCAAGGATAAAAATACCGGAACAATAAGTATTGACGAAGAAACATCATGGATAGTGCGAGAAGTTTTCAGGCTGTATATAGAAGGATATGGACTGACAACCATAGCTAAGAAAATGAACGCAGAAGGAATAAAATCACCTGACTATTACTTCAATCGAAAGCTATCAGACCATAAGCCTGAGATCTCAAAAAAGTATCTGTGGTGCAGACTACCGTGAAACGTATGCTTACGAATGAGCTTTATCACGGAACACTTGTGAATCACAAGACGATAAGCTCAAAGATATACAAAACAATAACTGCTGTGCCGGAGAAGAAGCAGTTCAAACACGAAAACTTCTGTGAACCTATCATTGATGAAACGACATGGAAACAGGCACAGTTCATGCTGGAGCAGAGGTCAAAGATAAATCCTCGCTCACAGTGCGGACGGAACATTCACAGGTATGCAGGAATTATCAAATGTGCCGAGTGTGGTGCAAGTCTTATCGCAAGGCGCAGAAAGTGGAAGGACAAGGAGTACGTTGAATCCCCCTGCAACAGCAATCACCGCTATGGCAAGGAGTACTGTACTCCGCATTCGGTCAGGGAAGAGCAGCTTGATGCACTGATAAATATCGAGATCGTATCTCTGCTTGAGTATATACAAGGCGAGAGCGCGAAGTACGAAAAAATCGTCAATGAATGGCTCAAAAAGAAGCCTAAGTATGATAAGGAAATACAGCGCAACAATGAAAGGATCAAGCAGTGCCGCGATGAGATCGAACAGCTTATCATCGAGCGAATCAATGAGCGAGAACACGCAAGGGTCTACAATGATATGATTGAAAAGCGTGAAGCAGAGATACGTT
>CALEPT010000221.1 GCA_937910385.1 uncultured Ruminococcus sp.
TAGTTATTGACGAACCCGACGAAACAACAACAACTACTACCACCACCACAACAACAACAACTACTACAACTACAACATCTTCTGGTGATCCTGATATCACATTCGACTTTGGCAGCTACACAGCAGCCGCAGGCGATAAGGTAACAGTAAAGGTTACTATTGATGCACATGATAACCCCGTATCAGCTATGGACGTTATCTTTGCCATTGATTCACCTCTCGAGATCACTAAGATAGGTGCAACCTCCGCTGCTTGCGGAAATGCTGCTGTACAGTCCAACCTCGAGATCCTCGGAGCAAACTTTACCTCACTTGACGGAAGCGATCCTATCGTTCCTACAGCGGGAGAGGTTTGCTTCCAGCTCATCGTTCAGGTTCCTGAAACTGTAGAGCCCGGCACATACTATGTAGGTTTCGGCGATAAGGTACAGGTATTCAAGGACGGAACAGCATTTAACTACACATACGAGTTCCTCAACGGCGATATAGTTATTGACGAACCCGACGAAACAACAACAACTACTACCACCACCACAACAACTACTACAACAACAACTACCACAACAACAACAACAACTACCACAACAACAACAACTACTACCACCACAACAACAACTGTTCTCCCTGCTGAGGGTACAGTTGAGTGGGTAATTCCTACGGTTGAAGCAGAGCCCGGCGACAAGGTAACCATGGAAGTTACAGTCAAGGGTTCAAGCCTTGCAGTAGCAGGTGCTCAGTTCGACATCGACGCTGCTTCACCCATTGAGTTCAACTCTGCTGCAGGTTCAACAGCTTATGGCTCAAACCTCGTTGTTAACGACGATACGCAGGAATTTGCGTTCGGCGAAGGCGAAGGCAATGGCGTAACTGCGAACGACGGCGATGTTGTTCTTACTCTTACTTACACTGTTCCTAACGGCACACCCGATGGCGAGTATGCTGTAACTTGGGACAATGCATTTATCAGCGACACTAACGGTCTTGACATCACAAGAAATGTAACACTTACAAACGGTGCTATCATCGTTAAGGCTCCTGTATTTGAGGGAGAAATAGCTTGGATACTTGATAAGGTAACAGCTCAGCCCGGCGAGACAGTAACACTTAATGCTCTCGTTTCTGATCCTGATTTCTCAGGTCTCCCTGTAGCAGGTGCTCAGTTCAATATTAACGCAGCATCACCTATTGAGTATGTATCAATTGAGGGATCTTCTGCTTACGTTGCTGATATCGTAGCTAACAATGACCTCAATGAATATGCTTTTGCCAACGCATCCGGTGAAGGCGTAGGTGCAGATAACAACGCTGTTGTTCTCACACTGACATACACAGTTCCCAATGATTGCCCCGCAGGTGAATATCCTGTAGAGTGGTCTAACGCATTTATCAGCGATACAAACGGTAACTCTCTCACAGATCAGATCTCTCTCGTAGATGGTCTTATCATAGTTGAGGATACTACTATTGAGGGCGAAGTTACTTGGACAATTCCTGAGAAGGAAGCTAAGCCCGGTGATACAGTAGTAATGGAAGTTCTTGTATCAGACAGCTCAGATCCTGCACTTCCTGTAGCAGGTGCTCAGTTTGATATCAATGCAGCTGATCCTATCGTATATGTATCAGCTTCCGGTTCTACTGCTTACGGTGATACTCTCGTAGCTAATGATACTACAAATGAGTACGCATTTGCAGATGGAAATGGCACAGGCACTGCTGCAACTGACGGTTCTGTAGTACTTACACTTACCTACACAGTTCCTGAGGATTGCCCGGCAGGCGAATATCCTGTTGAGTGGTCTAACGCATTCATCAGCGATGAGTACGGCAGAGATATTACCGATATGGTAAATCTTGTTAATGGTAAGATAATCGTTACTGTAGATACAACTACAACAACTACAACAACCACAACTACAACAACCACAACTACAACAACTACAACAACTACAACAACCACAACCACAACCACAACTACAACAACTACTATCCAGTCAGGAGCTATCCTGTGGAAGATCGATACTGTAACCGCTAAGCCGGGTGAAACAGTAGAGCTCAATATGGTAGTCGTAGATTCCAACAATGTTGGTCTTGCAATCGGCGGAGCACAGTTCGTAATCAAGGGAACAGATCCAATTGAGTACGTATCCGCAGCAGGTTCAGCAGCATATGGTGATACTCTCGTAGCTAATGATGCTACAAATGAGTACGCATTTGCAAACGCAGACGGAGCACAGACAGCAGCAGCTGACGGTGCAAACGTAATTACTCTCACATACACAGTACCCGAAGATTGTGCAGCAGGAACATATCCTGTAGAGATCAGCGACCTCTTTGTATGCGACGAGAACGGTAATAACCTGACACTTAACGTTCTTACACAGAACGGAGCTATCATCGTTGAGGTAGACACAACTACAACAACGACGACAACAACAACTACAACAACAACTACAACAACAACCACCACAACAACAACTACTACTACAACTACCACAACAACCACCACAACAACAACTACCACAACTACAACTACAACACTTCCTGCTGGTGCGGTTATCTGGCAGGCAGATACAGTTGAAGCTAAGCCGGGCGATACAGTAACAGTAAATGTTAAGGTATCTGATCCTAATGGAACAGGTCTTCCTATCGCAAGCGGTCAGTTCACAATTGATCTTGAAACACCTCTCGGTCTCGTTTCAGTATCTACAGATCCTAATGGCTATGGCTGTGTAGTTGTTTACAACACTGAGACAGGCGAATACGCATTTGCAAATGTAGAAGCGACTGCGGTTCCTTCAGAGGACGGCTCAATAGTTGTATCTATAACGCTTGAGATCCCTGAGGATTGTCCTGACGGTGAGTATGCTATCGACCTTAAGGATCATTATGTTACTGACGAGAACGGTAACGACATTACAGATCGTGTACTTCTCGTAGATGGTAAGATCATCGTTAAGGCTGAGACTACAACCACAACAACAACCACAACTACAACTACAACTACAACAACCACAACTACAACAACCACAACCACAACAACTACAACAACAACAACCACAACAACAACTACAATTCCTGCTGGTGCGGTTATCTGGCAGGCAGATACAGTTGAGGCTAAGCCCGGCGATACAGTAACCGTTAAAGTAACTGTAAGCGATCCTAATTCTACAGGACTCCCGATCGCAGGTGCTCAGTTCAATATTGATTCTGTTCTTGATATAATCGGGGTTTCTGATGAAGCAAACGGATACGGTGCTACAGTAGTTTACAATGACGCAACAGGTGTATATGAATTCATATTTGCTGATGGCGAAGGCAAGGCTGTTCCTTCAGAGGACGGTGCTCTGGTAGTAGAGCTTACTATCAAGGTTCCTGATGATGCAGCAGCAGGTGAATATCCTATCGACCTTAATAATCATTTAGTAGTTGACGAGAACGGCAACGACATTACAGATCGTGTACTTCTTGTAGATGGTAAGATCATTGTTGTTGTTGAAACCACCACAACTACAACTACAACTACAACTACAACCACAACAACATCAGACACAACAACTACAACAACATCAGATACAACAACTACAACAACATCAGACACGACAACCACAACAACATCAGACACGACAACCACAACAACATCAGACACAACAACCACAACAACGTCTGATACAACAACGACTACTACATCAGACACAACAACTACAACAACATCAGATACGACAACTACTACAACTACAACTTCTGGCGACGTAAATTATGTTAAGTCCTATGCTACTATCGAGACTACTTACGGCTTCTACTTCAGCCACGATACAGGTGTACGCGGCAACGGTGAGGAAGGCGGATTCTCTAAGGATCAGGTAATCTCGCTCAGGATCTGGGATGTTTATGATGACGGCTCAGAGGTTGAAAGAGAAATCGACATGAATCTCATCAACTATAACGGTGAGACACCTAACAGCCAGTACATCTCTAAGTCACATGAGGCTGCTACTCCTACTATCGACGAGTTCACATACGAAGTGCCCGTTTATTACGACGATCTTGCACTCGTTGACGAAGACGGTAATCCGCTCTGCATCACTGCTTATATCGGTGTAAAGGGCGATACAGATCTCAATAATATCGTAGATGGTAGAGATGCTTCTGCTACACTTACATGGTATGCTAAGTGCTCGACTGTTAACTATTCACCCGATACACTTCAGATATCACCTAATGAGATGGTAACAGGTCCTGACGATCTGCTCGATCACCTTGCAGCATTCCTTTCGGATGTTGACGCGAACGAGTGGGATCCTGACAACTGGAAGCTTCTCAGACAGGAAAGAACTCTTGACGGACGTGATGCTTCGGCTATCCTGACGTTCTACGCAAGAAGATCTTCAGCTGACAATCCGCTTTATAATACTCTGGATGATCAGCAGCTCTGGGATACAGTTGTACCCGGAAGATTTGGTGAAGCCAACGAATAATTCTCAATAAAAAAGCAGGCCTTCGGGTCTGCTTTTTTAATTCTGGAAATTATTGCAGATTGACACAGCATGAGCTGTATGATATACTATTAGAAAGGTGAAAGCAAAGCTCTTTTTCTCGAAAAAAGCATAAAAAAGACGGCAAATATGTTCAAATTGTGAAATAAGCACAAAAATAGCTTTGATTAATCGTCAATAATTTTTGAAAAAAATGTACAGTACTTCTTGACTTATTTCCATTTGTGTGATAAAATGAAGTTATGAATTTTGGGGCAAGCTATATTCACATGCTTATATGCGCCTGAAATTGACCTGTAACTGTGTGGGGTTTGTACAAAGGCTCTGCCGGGAAAGGTAAAAAATATGTTAGAGAGGTATAGAACGATGAAGAATTCATTATTCAAGAGAGCTGTCGCAGCAGCTGCTGCTGTTCCGCTTGCTCTCACGCAGTGCCTTACCTATTCTTCCTTCGCCGTTTCTACCGATGCGGTAAAGGTTGCAGAGGATGCAATAAAGGCTGATGCAAGCGCTGATACTTCTATCACGCTCGAAAAGCTCTGTTATATTGCTCCCGATGACGCTGATCAGATCTCCGATTGGAATATTTTAGCGGCATCAGCACTGTCAAATGTTGTAGCAACAGGTAATGCTACAGGAACTCTTGATACTGCAAAGCTCGTTGAGATCGCAACATCCTATGCCGGATCCTATTCCGATATAGTTGCAGCAATGGCTTCACAGGTCAAGGATGTTACATATGAGATTTCCGACGCAAATGACATTACAATAACTGCCAAGGTCGATAACGTTACCGAAGCTTTACAGAGCGATGTTAACAGATCACTTGGCAACAATGCTAAGGAACTTGCTGAAAAGTACAATGCGCCCGAGCTTGCTGATATCGATTACACAAAGGTCGATATTTCCGGTGAGATCAAGGTGACCATTAAGGGCTCTGAGCTCGATTTGGGAACTGAGGTTACTGTAGATGCTGAATTTACTTCTGCTGAAGGCGACACATACACAGCTTATGATGCTATCAAGACATATGCTCTTGGCAAGCTTGAGGAGCTTAGACAGGTAGCATATGATGCTATCGATTCCGTTGACGGTATTGATAATGCTGCGGCAAAGGCTGATGTTGATGAGGCTATAGACAGCTACGTTAAGCTCTTTAACAGAGCTGCTAACGGCATTGACAAGGCACTCGGTCTTGAAAAGTCTAAGACCGGTACAGATGTACCTACTCTTATTCAGGCTGCGAGTGCACTTATCCAGAAGAAATTCAACAAGACAATTAACGGCTCCACAGCAACAGAGGTTCTTACAAGCGATAAGGCAGGCGATGCTTACACTGAGGCACTTGCACAGCTCAACGCAGTTGCTTCTCCTTACACTGTAGATATTGATGCTGCTTCACTTGGTGCTTTCCTTGATTCTCTTGAGAATGTAGACTTTACTCTTACCGGCGGCGTTGCAACACTCACAGGTGAGTTCGATGACGCTGAGCAGGAAGATGTTAAGGCATATGTAGAGGAGCAGGGCAATATATTCGTTGATTCCTACAAGGTATTAACAGGTATTGTTGATTTCAACGGTGCTAAGACTGCTGATGCAAGCTCTGTATCTGTTGAGATAAAGAGAATCCTTGTTACTGATACTACAGACACAACGACTACAACAACGTCTGACACAACGACTACAACAACGTCTGACACAACAACTACAACAACATCAGACACAACAACTACAACAACGTCTGACACAACTACCACCACAACATCAACAACCTCTTATGAGCTTGAGACTGTTATTGATACTTACTATGTAACAGCCAATACAAATTACGCATTCTACCTCAGCCTTGAGGAAGAATTCGATACAGCTCAGGTAAGCAATCCTGTACTTCACATTGTTTATGCGCAGGGTTACACTAATGAGGACGGCGAGTTCGTAACAGTAAGCATGCTCCCTGAGGAGACAGTTGATCTTTCTGCAAGCATAAGCTTCGGCGATAAGACACCTGCTAACACATATGATGAGGGCAGAGATGACGGATTCGATTACGATGTTCCCGTTGTTTACACAGGTGAGACTATCACAGCTTCTACAGGCGAGGTTATCCTCAGTGCAGGCGATACACTCAAGGACGAGAGCGGAAACGATCTCACAGTTGAAGTGTACATCGGTCTCAAGGGCGATACAGACCTTAACAATGTAGTAGATGGTAGAGACGCTTCTGCAACTCTTACATACTATGCTAAGCAGTCTACAGGCGGTACTCCTGATACTACTATCCTTTCCTACAATGAACTCGGCAATGTAGGTCCTGCAACTATCTATGAGCAGTTCTCTGCATTCCTCAGCGATGTTTCTAAGTCTGAGCTTGAAGCAGGCGTTACAAGAAGTTCCTCCAAGGCTGAAAGAACTATTGACGGACGTGACGCTTCTGCTATACTCACCTACTATGCTAAGCAGTCTGTAGATACCTACAGAGACTACACAGAGTCTCAGCTCTGGGATCTTGTTCTCGGAAGCAACTCGTAATCAAATTGTGAATAATCTGCCGTCTTGGCGGCGGCAGATTACATAAACTTTAAAATTATCTGAAAGGAAAAAAACTAAAATGAAGAAGAATTCTTTAAAGAGAGCATTCTCTGCAGTAGCAGTTGCTGCAATGACTCTCTCTGCGGCTTCAATGTCTGCTTTTGCTGCTGATTATGTAACAGATCTTGATGTTTCTAAGGCTGAAACCCAGGCAAAGCTTGATGTAACAAAGAAGGTTTTTGCTACAGCTGACGAAGTTGCAGGTACAACACAGGCAATTGAAATTTATATTGACGGAACAAACGTTGATGCTGCTTACTGCACAACCGGTTTCCACGTAAACTTTGATGAAAGACTTACACTCAGCCCTATAGGCAGAACATCTGCTCTTGCTGTACCTGGTACTGATCTTGATACAGGCGCTCTTGCTTCATCTTCAATCAGCCCTACTGTTGAGCAGAATGGCGATCACGGTCTTTTCCTTGCAACTATGGGTTCTGGTAATGTTGGTTACAGCGGATTAATGTGGACTTTCAATGTTATAGTTCCTTCTGACGCTGCTGCTGGCGATGTTTACTACATCGACGTTTGGTATTCACCTGCTACAGAGACTGTAAAGGTTGCTGACCTCTTCAGAAAGCAGTCCTCTGAGGCTGAGTCTGAGCAGTCCAAGCTCATGGAGGCATGGTTCTTCACAAAGGGTATCTATTCTGAGCAGAATCCCTCTGACGATTCTTACCTTGTAGCTGCCGGTCACACAGAGGCTGACGGTTATATCGCTATCGAGGGTGATACAACAACAACTACTACAACTACTACAACTACTACAACAACTACTACAACCACCACAACAACAACTACTACAACAACTACAACAACTGAGCCTGAGGATACAACAACAACTACTACAACTACAACAGGTGAAGTTGCTGATACAACAACTACAACAACAATTGCAGCAGCAACAACAACTACAACAGCTAAGGCAAGCACAACAACTACTACAACTACAAAGAAGGCTACAACAACAACTAAGGCTGGCGATTCACCTAAGACAGGTGTTGCAGGCGTAGGCGTTGCAGTTGCAGGTCTTGCAGTTGCAGTTGGTACTGCTTTCGTTCTCAGAAAGAAGGACGAGGAATAATTAATATTCCAAAGCTTAATAAATAAAAATTGATCCTCTCTTAATTGAGAGGATCTTTTTTTACCTATTATTCTGAGTAATAGCGATATCTGCTCCGCCCCAGCCATCTATATTAGCGCGGCACATAGCTCCGAATATCCTGTCCTTGAAACCATGATCATTTCGCTCCATTTCGGCAAGGAACTCCTTCGTGCGCTCTCTGTTTGTGTGACCGTCCGCAGGACATTTAGATTTTACGATCGGCAGGGCGTTTTTATTTGCAGCCCTGCGAATATCACGCTCGGGAGCAAGCACAAGCGGACGTATGACACTCAGTTGCTTCCGAGAAAGATAATTCATAGGGGAAAAACAACCTATCCTGCCCTCAGTAAAAAGATTCATGATGAATGTCTCAACAGCGTCGTCATAGTTATGACCGAGCGCTATTTTGTTGCAGCCAAGTTCAACAGCATAATTATGGAGTGCACCGCGGCGCATTCTCGCACAAAGGCTGCAAGGGTTCGGTTCTTTCCTTATGTCGAAAACGATCTCGCCGATATGCGTTTTTATAATGTGGTATTCGATATCATGCAACCTGCAAAAATCTTCAACGGGAGAGTAGTCTGTAGGCGATCCTTCGAAATTCGGATCGAGTGTTAGTCCGATAATATCATAATCTATACCAATGAATCGTCTTAACAGTGAGAGCCCATACAGCAGCACAACGCTGTCCTTTCCACCTGATACACCAACACATATGCGGTCGCCGTCCCGAAGCATATCATACTTCTGTATTGCTTTCCTGAGATAGCCGAGGATCTTCTGCATATTTACCTCCTTAGTGGTTTTAGTATTATCAGTATATCACACGATTGCCGAAAAAGCAAGATGATCACAGTTGAGTTCATATGACAGATCTTCAAGCAGTACAAAGTTGGAAATTGCCTCGAAGAAACTAAAATTTTTTCTCCGCAGCAGTTGATTTATTTGTAAATATGTGTTATAATATTATAGTATAAATATTTTGGGGAGGCTTTTATGGGAAAGATACTTGTGACCGGCGGTACCGGATTCATTGGCAGCCATACCTGCGTCGAGCTCCTTGCAAACGGCTATGAGGTCGTTATTATGGATAATCTCAGTAATTCCAAAGAAGCTGCTGTTGGCAGGATAGAGAAGATAAGCGGCAAATCTGTCAAGTTCTATAACGCCGATATCTGCGATCATGACGCATCTGCAAGAATTTTTGCCGAGAACGATATTGATGCTGTTATTCATTTTGCGGGACTTAAAGCAGTCGGAGAGTCCGTCAGAAAGCCTCTTGAATATTATACTAATAACATTTATGGTACTCTTGTTCTTTTGCAAGTTATGCGTGAGCAGGGCTGCAAGAGGATAGTTTTCTCTTCTTCGGCGACAGTTTATGGCATGAATAATGTAGCTCCATATACGGAAGATATGCCGACCTCTGCGACAAATCCCTATGGCTACACAAAGGTTATGATAGAGCAGATACTGCGCGATGTGTGCGCGGCAGATGGGAGCTTCAGTGCTGTAGCGCTGCGTTATTTCAATCCGATAGGCGCTCATAAGAGCGGACTGATAGGCGAGGATCCAAACGGAATACCGAATAACCTTGTTCCCTATATTGCTCAGGTAGCTTCCGGAAAGCTCGAACAGCTCAGTGTTTTCGGTGATGATTATGATACTCCCGACGGAACCGGTGTGCGAGATTATATTCACGTTGTGGATCTGGCAGCAGGTCATGTGTGTGCGATAGATTACGCGAACAGGCATACCGGCTTTGAGGCAGTAAATCTTGGTACAGGAAATGGTTCGAGCGTACTTGAGGTTGTCAAGGCTTATGAAAAAGCCTGCGGCAAGTCAATACCTAAGAAAATAGCTCCGCGCCGTGCGGGTGACATAGCGACATGTTTTGCAGATGCCTCAAAGGCAAAGAAGCTTTTTGGCTGGACAGCTGAGTCGGGCATCGATGAGATGTGTGCCGATAGCTGGAACTTCACAAAGCTCAATCCCGACGGAATAAACTAACGAAAGGAAAGGCACTTTCGTGCCGATAGGACGTTCAAATGACAGAGCAACTCAGAAATCTTCTTATTCTGCTCGCCGCAATAGTAATTATCCTGATTTTGATAATACTCCTTTTCAGCGGAAAAAGTCCGTTCAGAAGGTTTTTGTCGATATTTCTTGAGGAACAGAATGACGAGGATAGTATTGTGCCTGCAAGAGGAAGTGTACCACGTTCGGGAGCAAGCATCAGGCAGAAGAGCGGTACTCCTCAGGAAGCTTCACAGAAGCGTACTTCAGAGCCTATTGTGGAAATGGCTACTCTCATAAGGAAGAGTGATGACAGACTGCGCATAATCGAGAGCACTGGACAGGTGAAGTTCGTAGATGAATATTATGAGCTTGTTTTTGTCACACGCAAGGGACAAAAGCTGAAAATAGAATGTTCTGCAGAGGCTTATGAGAAAGTCCCGTTCAATCAGCAGGGATCGCTTACATACAAGAGAAATATGCTCGTAAAGTTCAAATATTACGAGGATACCGTGTACAATTAAACTATTGGGCGGCTTAACGCCGCCTTTATTTACAGCTGAAACAATATATAGTTAGAATATATATTTAGGAGGAATTATGGTAAGCTTCAGCAATGAATGGGACGAACTCCTTAAGGACGAGTTTACAAAGGAATATTACCTTCGCCTGCGTCAGATACTGATAAACGAATACCGTACACAGCGTATTTTTCCCGGAATGTATGATATCTTCAATGCAATGAAGCTCACTTCATACAACGATGTGAAGTGCGTCATAATCGGGCAGGATCCCTATCATGGCGAGGGGCAGGCTCACGGATTGAGCTTTTCAGTCAGGAAGGGAGTAGCTCCGCCGCCGTCACTGGTGAACATCTTTAAGGAGATACGCGACGACGTGGGGATCGATAATATGAACAAACATGGGGAGCTTACGAAATGGGCACAGGAGGGAGTGTTGCTGCTGAATTCTGTCCTCACTGTGAGGGCGAATCAGGCTCGCAGTCACCGCGGTCTTGGCTGGGAAAACTTTACCACTGATGTTATAAAGCTCTTAAACGAGCGCGAAAAGCCTATGGTGTTCATGCTTTGGGGCGGAGACGCGAAGACCAAGCAGCAGTTTATCACAAACAGAAATCACCTCGTGCTCAAGGCTGCGCATCCGAGCCCACTTTCAGCGTATAACGGCTTTTTCGGTTGCAGGCATTTCTCACAGTGCAATTCCTTCCTGAGGGCAAATGGCATGTCTGAGATAGACTGGTCTATAGATTGACTCAATAAACGGCAGTATTTTGAGAAAATAAGGAGAACAGATATGAAAATACGAGAATTGTTTGATGAAAAGATAGTTTTTTCCTTCGAGGTATTTCCTCCCAAGAAAACAAGCTCGATCGATGTCATATACAAGACTCTTGATGAGCTTGGAGACCTCAAACCTGATTTTATCAGCGTTACATTCGGAGCAGGCGGCAGCGGAAACAGCCGCTTTGCGTTGGATATTGCCTCTAAGATCAATGAAAGCGGCATTATCCCGATGCTCCACCTTCCGTGTATCAACTTCACCGCAGAAGAGATAGACTCCGCTCTCTTGGAGGCAAAGCAGCGAGGCATAGAGAATATTCTTGCCCTCAGAGGAGACATAAATCCGGATATACCACCTGTTGAACGGTTTCGTCATGCGAGTGACCTCATCACCTACATAAAGGGTAGAGGAGAATTCGATATTGCAGGAGCCTGCTATCCCGAGGGGCATCCCGATTCCGACAGCCTCGACGAGGATATCGAGAATCTGAAGAAAAAGGTGGACGCGGGTGCAGATCATCTCATCACACAGCTCTTTTTCGATAATGAATATTTCTATAACTTCCGCGAAAAAGCGGCAAAGGCAGGCATCAATGTCCCTATAGAGGCGGGAATAATGCCTGTAGTCAATAAAAATCAGATAGAGCGCATGGTAACGACCTGCGGGGCGAGCCTTCCGCGTAAATTTGTGAAGATAATGCAGAAATACGAGCATAATCCTGAGGCTCTTCGCGATGCTGGTATAGCTTATGCAGTCAATCAGATGATCGATCTTGCAGCGAGCGAGGCGGACGGTATACATCTATACACTATGAATAACGCTTATGTTGCCCGTAAAATAAGCGAAGCAGTCAGCGGCGTTATCGGCGTATAATGGAGCTCGGACCAATTTCCAAAGCTGAGGCGGCACGTTACATGGGCGTAAAGGGTGAGCCCGCAGGCGCAGTTGCAGAGCTGCTTGACAGGGCAGAGCAGCTTGTGCGCAAAAGCGTCCGTCCGAAATACGTCTATATTATGACTGATGTGGAGTTCACACATGGTGGAGTGAGACTTGGTGGGGTAGTCCCGCTTTTTACAGGAAAGTCAATAACCAATCACCTCAAAGGCTGCACAAGAGCCATATTGCTTGCGGCAACTCTATCGTCAGAGGCTGACAAGCTGATACGACAGGCTGCGGTCACTGATATGGCAGAGTCCCTTGCAATAGACTGCCTTTGCAGCGCGGCTATAGAGCAGGTCTGCAATACCGCCGATGAAGAGATATTCTCGCGGATAGATGCTCCTTACAGGACATGGCGGTTCAGCCCGGGATACGGAGACCTTCCGATAACACTTCAAAGAGACATTCTGATTGCACTTAATGCACAGCGCAGGATAGGTCTTACCGTGACTGAAAGTATGCTCATGATTCCGTCGAAATCGGTGACGGCGATAATTGGCATATCCGATTCTCCGATAGAGCGCGGTGAGAGTGGCTGTGCGGCGTGTACAATGAGAGATCGCTGCGCTTTTGCGGACACAGAGAACTCGTGCACCACCAGAACCTGTGAAAACTGATATTTTTGCTTACTTTCAACGCTTGATATGTGACAATATGACTATTTTTTGCTTAAATTTCTATGTAAAATTGACATTGACATAAGGTATACCAAAATGTTATAATTAAGAAAAGTGTGCAAATTTATTTCCGCTTCCCTTATAGCGGTCAAAAAAGGAGTTACATATGAAGAAAACAAGAATTTTCATTTCGGCATTGCTGATCACGGCGATGTCAATGTCTTTCACCGCCTGCGGTAACGATAAAGCTTCTGAGAGCACCTCGTATAAGGAGCTTGATTCCTCCAAACGTGAGGAGATACATAATAACGCTGAGAATACTGATCTTCTTACGGGCGATAAGCTTGATAACGGCGTTATCAAATGGCTCTCTGACTGGGATATCAACCCCGATGGTACCGGTAAGAATGTTCCTACTGATCTTGCGGTATTCCAAGAGCGCTACGGCGGAGAGGTAAAATTCTATCAGTGTACATACGGCAACCGCTATGATAAACTCGCTGAGTATATCAGTTCCGATGAAGGTATTGATTTCTTTTATGGAGGAAACCTCGATGCGTTCCCCAAAGGAGCCGTAAGAGGAATGTTTGCTCCCGTTGACGACTATATCGACTTCAGCTCTGAGCTCTGGGAGGACGTTGAAGAGCTCAATGACAGCTTTATCTGGAACGGCAGCCACTATATATGCGCTGTTCAGGCTACGGGCGATAATGTTGCTGTAGTATACAACAGAAAAACGGTTCAGGAAGCTGGTCTCGAGGATCCTGCCGATCTATACGCCAATGGCGAGTGGACATGGGATACCTTCCAGGATATGCTTGAAAGCTTTGTGGATACTGATAATCAGAAGTACGGAATAGACGGCTGGTGGTTTGAATTCGGCCTTATGAATACTATAGGCATTCCGCCGATAAGTCTTGAGGACGGCGAGCTCGTGAGCAATCTTGGTGACCCAGCAATGGAGAGAGTTCAGAACTGGATGTATGACCTCTATGTAAACAATTGTATAGCTATCGGTGTAGGTGACTACGGCTGGGAGGCAAAGCCCTCTTATATTGGTGAGGGTAAGCTGCTGTTCTATCCTGTAGGTCTGTATACGTTCTATACCGAAAAGTCACAGTGGGTAAATCAGTTTGGTGAAGACGCATTCTTTGTTCCTATGCCAAAGGATCCCTATGCCGATGAATATTATATTCCTACCGGCATGGAGGCTTATATGTTCGTTTCCGGCGGAGATAACCCCGAAGGCGTTGCAAAGTACCTCGATTGTAAGAGATTCGTTCTTATAGATGAGGATACAAGGAAGATAGCAGATGACCAGATGATAGAAGACTATGGCTGGACCGATGAGATGGTTGAGATGAAGAATAGTATGCAGGAGCTTGCCGATGCTAATCCTGTTATTGACATCTCAAAGGGCGTTTCCAAGGACTGCGGTGATCTTATCGACAGCAGCCTGCGTCTTACAACAAGAGGTACTCCGTGGAGCGAGACATATGATTCTATCTATGCTACAGTCCAGACTTATCTTGATGAGATAAATGAGAATCCTACATCTGCTGATATCGAATAATGTAAAAAATATGATCGGAAAATTCATTCTGCACAGTTGCTTTTTCCGTAAAAATTATTATACTATATAATTTAAGAATAATATTCAGAAAGGGAGGCTGTGTTAATGAAAACAGTTCTTGTTACCGGTGCCTGCGGTCTTATAGGTCAGCACTTGTGTTCCGGTCTTCTCAAGAAGGGTTATGCTGTCATAGCTGTTGATAAAGAAGAGGGGATATACAATCAGGGAAAACTCAATTATACTTTTATGGAGGCTTCCCCTACCGATAAAGATAAGCTTGCTGAAATATTTGAGCAAAATGAAATAGAAGTATTTATTCATGCTGCTTGTACGGTAGATAATGATCTGGGACCGATAATTACTGATAATGAGATGAAACAGTCTGCACAGTGTGATAAATTTATCTATCGCTATGCGATGACAGAAAATGTCAAAAAGGTTATACTTCTCAGTACTGATCAGGTGTATGAATTTCCGAAAACACGCGAGCCTATACGCGAAGACGGCGATCTGAAGCCAACCTCAAATTATGCTGTCATGAAGCACGCTTCCGAAAAGGCACTTGTATCGGAAATGTCCCATCACAAGGACGTGATGGTGTGCATAGCAAGGTATTCCCCTGTATATACATTAAATTTTACGGATAATCTCGTTGCAAAGATCACTGATCCCAAAGACGGTACAAAGTTTGTATACGGAAAAGGTCAGTATGGCTTTCAGTTATGCTGTGTTCATAATCTCGTGGACTTCCTGCTTTGCTTTGTAATGCATGCTGACGATATGTCATATGCGGGAGTGTATAATGTTAGCGATAAACTTCTCACTACAGCTTCAGATATTATAGCTTTCATGCGAGAGCATCATCGCCTTGGAGCAGTCGTTCAGAAGACTCCGGGCGGAGCACTTTCAAAGATAAAGGGTATTTTCGGTGGAGGTAAGGACGAGAAAACGAATTACCGCTATCTTGACCTTGCAAAACTTGAGTATAACAATATGCTTGATAATACAAAAGCTGCAAAGCTTACGTCATTCCGCTGGGATATCCACAATACAAAGTAAAAAAGAGGTACACATAATGTGTACCTCTTTTCATTCAATAACAGTGTAGTTATCTGCAGCATTTTCCTTTGTGGCATGCTCGGTGACATTCAGCACCTTGACCTTCAGCGGGCGAGTGCCCATATTGATCTCGATGATATCGCCGATCTTCACGTCATATGAAGCGCGGGCGATCTTTCCGTTCACCGATATCTTTTCTGCGTCGCAAGCCTCATTGGCAACGGTTCTGCGCTTGATAAGGCGCGTGACCTTTAAATATTTATCCAGTCTCATTTTTTACCTCCGTTGTATAGGATAAAGGGCGGACTTATGTCCGCCCTTATTGACTGTGATACCGCTTTATGAAGCGGACTGATTAAGGGGCATATTACACGCCCCCGTTCATAAAATAACTGTTGACTTACTTATTAACAGCCTCTTTGAGAGTTCTGCCTGCCTTGAAAGCGGGTGCCTTAGAGGGAGGGCAGATCATCTCAGCCTTTGTTCTGGGATTGATGCACTTCTTCTCTCCTCTTTCACGAACCTCGAATGTGCCGAAGCCTGTGATAGAAACCTTTTCACCGTTCTCAAGAGCTTCCTGGATAGCTGCGAGAGTAGCCTCGAGAGCTGCGGAAGCATCCTTCTTTGTGCAATTAGCCTTATCTGAGATAGAGCTGATGAGTTCTGTTTTAGTCATTTTTATTTTCCTCCGTATTATTGATAATTGATTTAGCCTTGTTCCAGTAAAGGTCAAGTTCTTCTATTGGAAGCTCTTTCATATCAAGATCTTCAGCTTTTGTGAGTTCCTCAGTGATAGAAAAGCGCTTTATGAACTTCTCGGTAGAGGTTTTGAGCGCGAGCTCTGCGTCAACTCCGAGGTGGCGCGCAGCATTAACGCATGAGAACAGCAGATCGCCGAGTTCCTCCTCGATATTCTGCATATTTCCGCTTGCAACTGCAGCGTCGAGCTCTGCTTTTTCGTTTGAGATACAGTCGATAGCGTCCTGAGCGCAGCGAAAATCCATACCTGCACGCATTGCGCGCTTTCCGATCTTCTGGGCTCGCATAAGAGCCGGAAGGGATTTAGCAACGCTGTTGAGCGTATCGGTGTAGGTCTCCTGACCTTTGGTTTTCATCTTGATAGCGTCCCAGTTTTTGAGCACCTGATCGGTGGTATCAGCCGAGACATCGCCAAAAACATGGGGATGACGGATTATGAGCTTTTTGCATACCTCATCGCACACATCATCAAATCGGAATGAATCTGTTTCCTCTTCGATCCTGCAATGAAATACCACCTGCAAAAGCACATCGCCGAGTTCCTCTCGAAGCAATGCTGTATCATTGAGATCAATAGCTTCGATAGCCTCATAGGTCTCTTCAATAAAATCGCTTTTTATGGATTCATGAGTCTGTTCTCTGTCCCATGGGCAGCCACCCTCGCTGCGAAGCAATCTTACGATGTCTATGAGGTCATCGATAGAATAATTACTTTTTTGCTGAAAATCAACCATAGGAAAAACACTTCCTTAAAGACGGGCTAAGTAATATAATACCCTAAATTTCGGGAAATTGCAATAGATTTTAACAACTTTGTTAATTTGGTGCAATATAAACTTTCTGATAGCTGTGATTTGTTAAATATAACCACTGCCTTGACGGGATCATGCCTTGTCTACGAATCCGACCTTGTGGTAAACCTTTGATACTATTCTCTGTGAGTAGCGCAAAGCCTTTTCGGCTCCTTCAGTATAGCATTTCTTAAGATACGCTTTATCGGCGATAAGCTGGTCAAACTCGGTACGGACCGGTTCGAGGTGATCTGCAACAGCTTCTCCTACGGCAAGCTTGAAATCGCCGTAGCCCTTGCCCTTGAACTCTGCCTCGATATCAGCGAAGCTCTTGCCGGTAACACAGGAATAGATAGACATGAGGTTATTTATACCGTCCTTGCCCTCGCGGTAGCAGACTTCAGCCTCGCTGTCGGTCACAGCGCGCTTGAATTTGCGTATTATCGTGTCCTTATCGTCGAGAATGAGAATGCAGGCGTTGGGATTATCGTCTGACTTGGACATTTTCTTTGTGGGATCCTGTAGCGACATTACCTTTGCTCCGACCTCGATGATATAAGGCTCGGGGGGAGTAAAGAAGTCTCCGTAGCGCTGATTGAAGCGCTGAGCGATGTTTCTTGCGAGCTCGAGGTGCTGCTTCTGGTCTACGCCGACCGGAACGAAATCCGCATTGTAAGCGAGGATATCAGCAGCCATGAGCACAGGATATGTGAAAAGTCCCGAATTTACATCATCTGCATGGCGCTGGCTCTTGTCCTTGAACTGCGTCATACGGCTCAGCTCTCCGAACTGAGTATTGCAGCCGAGTATCCAGCTGAGCTCTGCATGAGTTCTGACATGGCTCTGGATAAAGAGGATAGACTTTTCCGGATCTATACCGCACGCCATGAGAAGGGCATAAGCCGCAAGAGAATTCTGTCGGAGCTTTGCAGGCTCCTGCTTTACTGTTATAGCGTGCATATCCGCGACGCAGTAAATGCAGTTGTATTGGTCCTGAAGCGGACTCCAGTTTCTTACAGCGCCTATGTAGTTGCCGAGAGTAAAAGTTCCCGTAGGTTGAATGGCACTGAAAATTAGTTTTTTATCGTCCATTGTGGCATCTCCTTAAAATTAATAGCTGAATACGTCCGGCTTTTTATAGCATCTGAAAACGTAAATTCCCGTGATGATAGCGACGATGAGTATGATGATGGCAAGTATTGTTGAGACGGTATGATTTTTAACAGAATGCGTGCGGGGGATAGTAAGATAATTTTCTTCCGAAGAAGGATCCCCCTCATATTCTTGCATGAGTTCATCATATTCTGTATCGTAGCGCGCATCATAAGCAACACTTATCGCGTCTCCGATCTTATCACCGGGTTCACGGGAGGTGCGGAAGCGCATGACCTGACCGCCATCGAAAGTGATCTCGACAATATCTGTTAAGTAAAAGTCGATAATCCTGAGGCTCTTGTCATTTGTTCCATTGAATATTTTCTGATTGACTATCTCAGCGTTGGTAACATTATACTCCTCGGCGTTCTTTTTGTAATTGTCATATTCGAGGTCATACCAATCTTTTTCAAAATCCTTGACCATATAGAGCAGCCATGTCAGAGCAGCAATTATTATAAGAAGTATTATGAAACGGTTTGACTGAGTGCGGCTTTTGAATATGTGAGTCATTATTTAGCATTGCTCCCGAAAGCCTGATCCTTGAGCTGACAGTTTCTTATCTCGCTGAGAACTCTCTGATATAGCACATAGAACGCTCGCAGCTCCTGTTCCTCCTCGGGTATCATGCCGGGCTTTATCTCTGTTTTGTAGACACCGTTCTTTGTAAGCAGAAAAATGTTCTGGGTTCTGCCTTTAGGGAGGTCATATGACTTGGTTTTGGTACATTTGGGAATAAGCTGACTTGCACCTGCAACGAGAGTGTGAGCCGCCTGAACGAGATTGCGGTATTTCTGGGAAGCTCCGGTATACTCGCCGCCGTTGTTAAAATAGATATTTGCTGCGCCGTTGATGAAGCAAACCATTGTTGTAAGAACTTCAGAGCTCATGGGAATATCAATAACAACGCCGAATACCTCGTCTTTCTTGAAGCTTTTGTTGAAGTACTGAGCGGGGAAGTTGATAGCCTGTCCTCTGGTCATAAGATATTTCTGTGTGACATTATATCTGTCTGTCATTTTATTGGGCATAGTAATGGTCCTTTCTGTTATTTATCAAGCATTTCTCTTGTCATGCGGGCAAGGATATCCATACCCTTTTCGATCTGCTCGTTTGTGGGTGTAGAGTAATTCAGGCGGAACGAATGGCTCTTTTCATCTGCATTTATGCTGAATGAATTTCCGGGAACGACGGCTATCTTGTAGTCTTTTACCGCTCTTGTGCAGAAGTCGTTCATGTCGCAGTCATCAGGAAGGGTACACCAGATGAAGAGACCGCCCTCGGGCTTGATGTAGGATATCTTCTTTGAGAAGCCTTCGTCAATGTATGAGCACATAAGTCCGCATTTTTCCCTGTAGATGTTGCGCAGCTTATTGAAGTGAGCCTCGCGGTCAACAGTCGTCATAAAGCGGTGGGAGATGACCTGCGCCCAGATGTTTGAGTGAACGTCCGAGACCTGCTTGCAGACTACTATCTTCTGGATTATCGGAGCAGGTGCGGAAACAAAGCCTGTTCTGAAGCCTGACGAGATTATCTTTGAGAAGGTGCTTGAATAAATGACCCTGCCCTCGGTGTCGAGGCTCTTGATCGTGGGGATATTCTCGCCCGCAAAGCGCAGCTCGCCGTAGGGATCGTCCTCCAGGATAATGAAATCGTACCTGCACGCAAGCTCATAGACCGCTTTTCTTTTTGCAAGAGACATCGTTCTGCCCGTGGGGTTCTGAAAATTGGGTATGAGATAAAGTATCTTCACATTCTTCTCGGTCTTAAGAGCATTTTCGAGTTTTTCAAGGTCAATGCCGTCGTCCTCCATGTCAATTCCGACGAGATTGACATTGTAAGAGCGGAAGGCGTTGAGTGAGCCGATGAAGCTCGGAGACTCACACAGGAGCGTGTCGCTTTCGTTGAGGAGCACCTTGCAGGAGAGCTCGTTTGCCTGCTGTCCGCCTGATGTAACGATGAGGTCGTCAAATTCGCTGTGGAAGCAGCCCTTTGAGCCGAGCCAATCCTTTAAAAAGTCGCGCAGGGGAGCGTACCCCTCGGTTATGCTGTACTGGAGTGCAAGAATAGGGTCGTCTCTGAGAAGCTCGGCAGAGAGCTTTGCTATCTCCTCCTTGGGGAAAGCCTCGGGAGCGGGGTTGCCTGCTGCAAAGGAGATGACCTCGGGGTCGGCAGTAAATTTAAGAATTTCTCTGATAGCGGACGCCTGGAGCCCTTTGACCTTATCGGAGAATTTATATTCCATAAGTATGACCAGCCTTTCATAATTATTGTACGAGACAAAATCAGTCTAACCCATATTATAGCATAGATTTACAAAAAAAGCAACTGCACGGAGAGATATTTCCGATTTTTTTATCTGAGACGCAGAAATAGCAGCGCGAACTTGCACTTCAATACATATTTCTGTCCTTTCTGACATATATTTTCATGGATCGTCTTTAGTTTTTAAATAGAGTGAGCGTGTAATAGGATCCAAAATGATCTTAGTCCGTTTGTATATTCCGTCGGCAAAGTCTCTGGAAGGGCGCAGGGATAAAGCTGCTGCAAAGGGGGGATACGATGAAAAAACAGAGCTTTATAAAGGGCTCGGTGATACTGATGCTTTCAGCGGTCGCGGCAAAGGCGCTCGGTGCGCTTTTCAAGATACCACTGACGAATATCCTTGGCGGTATCGGAATGAGCTATTTCAGCAGCGCATACAGCCTTTTCATGCCGGTGTATGCGCTTACGGTCACGGGACTTACAGCAGCTGTGGCGGGTATGACCGTTAAGTACGCAGCGCTCGGCGAGCACGAAAACGCCGCAAGAGTTCGCCGCGTGGCAATGCTTGTGTTTTCGGCGGGCGGACTCGTTGGGAGCGGAGCCATTTTTCTGCTTGCAAAGCCGTTTTGTTTGTATTTTGCTGAGAGCCCACAGGCATACCCTGCAGTGGCAATGATAGCTCCGGCAGTGCTTTTCGGCTGTATAACCGCAGTTGAACGCGGCTATTATGAGGGCATGAGCAATATGTATCCCACTGCTCTCTCTCAGGTCGTTGAGGGAGTAGTGAAGGTGGCAGCAGGACTTTTTCTTTGCGGGTATGTTACGAGCCATAGTGAGGCGGTGCTGGCAATGTTTCCCGGTATCGGTGATATCAAAGCGATATCGGCGGCAGCGGGAATCCTTGGGGTAACGCTTTCAAATGTCGGAGCGGCGGCTTTTTTCGGCATTATTAGGTTGTTTTCGCGTGAAAAAGTTCTCCGTACAGAACAAAGCGTTCTGCGCAGCCGCAGGGATATCTCCTCGGAGCTTCTGCGGACTGCTCTGCCTATAGGGATAAGTGCAGTCGTTACGAATCTGACAGCACTCATTGATATGTGGACCATAATTGACTGCCTGCCGAAGGTAACCGCCTCTTCCGAGCTTCCGCCGGGAGTTTCTCCTCAAGAACTTCCGCAGTTTGTATACGGATCATTTGCAGGGATCGCGCTGACTGTTTTCGCACTTGTGCCGTCTGTGACGAATATGCTTGGAAAAGGCGCACTGATATGCGTTACTCGGGCATGGGAGAGGGGAGACAAGGCATCACTTTCATCGAGTACATCGCAGGTTCTTATAACAACGGCGCTTATCGCGGTTCCTGCGGCTTTCGGAATGGGCGTACTGGCTCCTGAGATACTTGGTTTTCTCTATCCTAACCAGCCTGACGAAGCGGCTTTGTGCGTGAGTGCGCTTCGCATACTTATGCCCGGAATGGTTTTTCTGTGTGCATCGTATCCTCTTTTCAGTATGCTGCAAGCGATAGGGAAGCCTTCCTTACCTTTGAAAATTATGATCATTGGAACGGCAG
Source organism: uncultured Ruminococcus sp. (assembly GCA_937910385.1). Lineage (GTDB taxonomy): Bacteria > Bacillota > Clostridia > Oscillospirales > Ruminococcaceae > Ruminococcus. The sequence goes on from CALEPT010000221.1 coordinate 22,231, forward strand.
TCAAGCTTGCGGGGAATCTGCTGCTTGTACCCATGATAGGGGCTGACGGAGCTGCTGTTTCCACTTCGGTCTCCTACGGCGTGATACTGGCGGCATCTATTGCAGCATATCTGCACATAACGAGTCTGCGGCTGAGCGTTCTGCCTTTTCTCAAGATAATCTATTCGGGAGCCTTATGCGGAGCAGCGGCGTATGTTGCCTGTGCAGCCTGCGCCCGCAGCGGATCCGGCGGCACTGCAGCGCTGTTTGCCTCGACTGTATCGGGGGCGATAGTATACATTGCATCTGTTTATGCACTGTCGGGAGTAACTTTGCGTAAAAACGGAAAAATAAATTCAGCAGCAAGTAAGCGGACTATCTGAAAAAGCCTCCGGCATCGGAGGCTTTTAGCTTTTATTCTTTTGTTCCCTTAGCTTGCGGAAAAAGTCGGAAAGCAGTTGTGCGCAATCCTTTTCCATAACTCCACCCGTGACCTGAGGACGATAATTATACGGAAGCGTGAACATCTCCTGCACGGAAACAGCAGAGCCGCTTTTCGGGTCGTATGCACCAAATACAACGTCGTCGATACGTGCGTTGATAATAGCTCCGCAGCACATCGGACAGGGCTCGAGAGTGATGTAAATAGCGCAATCCGGAAGCCTCCAGCCGCCAAGTCTGCGGCATGCCTGATCTATGGCGATAATTTCTGCATGGGCAAGAGCGTTTTTTGCCCCCTCGCGCATATTTCTGCCCTCTCCGACTATTTCGCCGGTAGTTTTTCTTACAATGACCGCTCCTACAGGAACTTCGCCCTCATTATAAGCCTCATGTGCGAGCTCGAGAGCGCGCTTCATATATTCTTCCATATCCTCTCCTAAAAGACAAGCTTTATAATTGCAGCAAGAAGGCATATCACGGCAACGGCTGAAAACGGAAAAGTTTTAACTGCGTTCCATATCCTGCTTCCCTGAGTTATGCCGGAGCTGTATTTTGCCAGACGTGAGCCGGTCTTGCGGTAATTCTTGATGTATAAAAGTATGGTAACTGCAGCTCCAAAAACGAACGTGCCGAGGATAAAAAAGCTGAGCTTCATGTACATATTCTCTGACACATCGGCTTGTATAATAACTAATGCGAGCTGATACATTTCGTAAATTACTCTTACAAATATTGCCGTAATTATAGAGCCGCTCCTTAGCATACCTATAGCTGATACAGCAGAAATAAGGACGGCGGCGGGTATCTCGCGGATATCCTGAACAAGCAGTCCTGTCATCAAAGAGGTGATGATTATGGCGAACCAATCTCCGAACTGCCGCAGTGCGCCGAAAGCAGCTCCTCTGAAAAAAATTTCTGAAAGAACGGATACGATTATTATATTGAATACTGTATATACAACAAATTCCTTTTGCCCCCATACTGAAATATCAGCGTCAAGGTTTTTGAAATAGGTATATATTTCCTTGGTATTGCTGCTGTATATAGACGGAATACCAGAGACTGCACATACGACAAATGCCATAGCTATAGAGCAAATCATATCTGCCGGGTGGTCAAGTTTATTCATAAGTTCCACTTTGCGGGGCATTTTGAGCTTCATATGCAGATATAATGCGGGAACTGTCAGCTTTATCAGCGAAACTGTTATAAGAGCTGTTACTATCTCTACGCTGCCGCCGTAAATAGCGGTGCTGAAAAAAGCGGTATGTACATTTATGCCGATAAAGCCTGCAATAGCTATTATCAGCTTGCTGAGGATATTTTCTATGACTATCCATATCAGCATAGCTGTTCCCATGAGGTACATTATGCGAGTTATAGATTCAGTTTCGGCTTCTTCGGGAGAACTGCTTTCAAAGCCTTTGCCGTCAACGAATACACTTTCTTTTTTGTTCATGACAAAGTTGAAGGCGTAGGGATTGTTTTTATTTTTTCGCCACGCCTTGAATTCTTTGCTGTATTCCTGATCCTGCGTGGAATAATCGAATTCATCTGCCACGCTGATGATATTTTTTTCATTTGTTTCAGTGAAACTGTCCATTAGTTCACCTCCTACAACTTCTCATGATAATATTAACATATATTTTGACTTTCAGTATTATAATTCTGGCAATTTTCTCTTAATAATTTGTTAATTCGAATTATGCTTTAACATTTTTGACGAGAGTTTATGTATAATTCGCATTTGTCATGAAACAATAGTAAGGGGAGATGATAATATGAACAAGAAAAATAAAGAGATCCCTGTTCCCGATCCGAATGCCGATCGTCTGAAATATAATTTCCCATCGGCTTCGTGGGGAGATATGACGGGACTTATCCCTTATTCTGCTGATACTGAGGGCGAAAGGGAATCCTACAATGATGTTTACCCCTACCTTCCCGGTGAACAGAAAGGTCAGAATGAATTGACCGAGTAATTTTGCGGCCGGCAAAGCGGTGAAAGCTTTGCCGGCTTTAGCTTTTTGAATGATGATCGCGGTTATGAAGAGGTTCCGGATCATCAGTCATCGAAGGTGAAAAATTAAAAATAGTGGGAAAGAAATTTAACTATGAAGCTATACATAATTCAATGACGAAGCGCTCATGATCGTGGATCAATAAAAAAATATCTGCGGATTATATGAAGCAATATATAATATGTACAAAACAGCATTGTTCAAATTAACAGATTCACCAAAATTTGGAAAAGCCACTTTATTTTTTACTTAAAGCATGATATAATGAATTAATTGAATAGATAAAGAAATGGGTGATGTATTTGAAAAATGGCGTTAAAATGCTCGATATTGCCAACAAGCTCGGAGTGAGCGTGGTTACGGTCTCGAACGCCCTCGCAGGAAGAGATGGCGTGAGCGACGAAATGAGGAAAAGAATTTGTGAAACTGCCGAAAAAATGGGCTATAAGCCCTCAAATACAAAGGTGGGGAGAAAGCGCTCATATATACGGAATTTCGGCAAAAATGTAGGTATTCTCACTTCTGAACGCTTTGTCGGTGCAAGGGGGACCTTTTACTGGGAGCTTACAGCAAGTATCTCGGATAAACTCTCTCAGCTCAACATAAGCACCGTCTATGAGTGTGTGAAACAGGAAAACGAGCTTAACGGTGTTCTTCCGAATATGGCTTATGAAAATAAGGTAGATGCAGTTATAGTTATCGGTCAGATCCGCAGAAGCTATATCGACTGCCTTAGCAAAATAACAGTTCCGCTCCTTTTTGTAGATTTCTACGACAGCCGCTACAGCATAGACTCGGTAAATTCCGACAGCTACAACGGCGGTTATATCATAACAGATCATCTTGTGGAAATGGGTCACAGAAAAATAGGCTTTTTTGGAACTATGAATGCTACAAGCAGTATAAATGACAGATTCCTCGGATACATAAAATGCCTGATGGAAAATGGGCTGGAATACCGCCGCGAATGGACTATCGGCGACAGAGATGAAAACGGTCTGCTTTTTACTAAGATCGACTTCCCTGATGATATGCCTACGGCTTTTGTATGCAACTGCGATGAAACAGCCTTCCGTGTTATATCTGCACTTAAATCAAAGGGCGTAAGAGTTCCCGAAGACATATCAGTAGTTGGATATGATAATTATACGGTATCGAGCATATGTATTCCTGCTATAACAACGGTCGAGGTAGATATAGACAAAATGGCTGAAGTATCCGTTGAGATGATATCAAAAAAGCTCATAGATCCTTCATATTATGAGGGCAGAAGGGTGATAAGCGGAAGACTTATAGTAAAAAACAGCGTTCTTGATATCAACGGAAGCCATTCCGGGAAATGATCACGGGGTGTGCGTATGCTGATAAATAATTTTTTCGGTCACCTTAAAACCGTTAATCGACACCGCCGTCAGGTGATGATACATTGCTTTAAGGCAGGCATCCCGTGGAGAGGGCTGACACATGACCTCTCGAAGTATTCTCCGACGGAGTTTATCCCGGGAGTGCTCTACTATCAGGGCAGCCGCAGCCCGAATGAGCGCGAGCGTGAGGTGGACGGATATTCCAGAGCATGGATGCATCACAAGGGCAGAAATCGTCATCATTTCGAGTACTGGACAGATTACAGCACAAAAACCAAAAGGCTTGAGCCGGTAAGAATGCCTGATGTGTATATATATGAGATGTTCTGCGACAGAGTAGCTGCCTCAAAAATATATAATAAGGAAAATTATACCGACTCTATGCCGCTTGAGTACTTCCTGAGAGCCAAGCCGAGGCGCGTGATTGAAAAGTATACGGCGGAAAAGCTGGAATTCCTGCTGAGAATGCTCAGTGAAAAGGGCGAGGATGAAGTGTTTCGCTATATGCGCCGGTCACTCAGAGGAAAGAGCCGCTGATCCGTAAAATATAGGTATTTGATAAATAAAGCCTTGACAAATCAGGATTATGTGGTATAATTTAATATATGCTTTAATTTTTGAAAGCACAGACGTTTTACGCTTTGTGTTGTATATGATAATCGGAGGATAATTAAAATGAAGAAATTTCAAATAACAGCATTCATTCTTACTGCTGTACTTGCAGCTTCATCTGCGGTAAGCTGTGGAAATAAGAAAAAGAGCACTTCGACCAGTGATGTAATAGACGATAGTATATCTTTTTCTGAAACTGTTTCTACACCCGAAGGCGCTGTTGGCGAGAAAGAGATCAAGGTAAATATAGATGAAGAAGCAGATGAGAATGATACTGTATTTAAGCTGAATTCTGTTATAATTACCGAACCTCAGGATGATAACAACAGATTTGTTTACTGTGATGTGACGATCCGTAACAGTACTGATTCTTCCTATACCCTCAGTACGCTCAATAATTTCTATCTTGAGCTCCCTGACGGAGAAAAGGTTTATTCAAATATCCGCACACAGATGTATGCCCTGAATAATTTCGCTGACGGTCTCTATTCGAGCGATCCGTTTGAGATACCTGCAAGCGGCGAATTTTCCGGAATTATAGGAGGATTTATCCTTGCAGACGGACAGAATGAATTTACGGTAGGCTTCTTCCCGACAAAGGCAAGCCCCAATGATAAGGCCAGCGTTATTACAATAGATGTTACAGCGAATGATATCAAAACTGTTACATCTGATATGCTCAAGTAACGCTGCCGCATAGCGGATCAAAAAAGGGGACTCTCAAGAGTCCCCTTACATTTTATTTATTCAGCTCTGCTTTAACGCTTTCAAATTCTTCGGTTATTTCTTTTTCGGGAGCAGATGTGCAAAGAGAAACGATTATTATTGCGATCAATGCAGCGACGAATGCGGGGAGAAGCTCGTATATCGCGAATGCTCCTCCGAGCTTGGATATGCCGAATTTCCATACAAATACAATTACGCCGCCTGTTATCATTCCTGCCATAGCACCGTATTTATTTGAACGCTTCCAGAAAAGTGCAGTGAGCATTACAGGACCGAAGGTCGCTCCGAAGCCTGCCCATGCAAAGGAAACTACCCTGAATACCGAGCTGTTTTGATCCCATGCGATAATAACGCCTAAAATCGCTATTAAAACAAGAGCTGCTCTTGCGGTGAGCATTGACTTCTTTTCAGTCATGTTGATCTTGAATACGCCCTTGAGAATGTTTTCGGACATACTTGATGAAGCGGCAAGAAGCTGGGAATCCGAGGTGGACATCGTACAGGCAAGGATACCGGCAAATACAAGACCTGCTATGATAGCAAGTGCAGCGTGATTTTCACTCATGAACTGAGCTATCTTGATGATTATTCTTTCAGAATCCGAACCTTCAAGAGCAGCTATAGATCCTTTGCCGGTGAGAGCATTTCCGATAAATCCTATGAATATTGCGATACCCATTGAGATGACTACCCATATCGAGGCAATGCGCCTTGAGGTCTTGATCTTCTGTTTATTCTCAACAGCCATGAATCTGAGCAGAACATGAGGCATACCGAAATAGCCAAGTCCCCATGCCAGAAGTGAAGCTATTGTCAAAATGGAATACTTGTCCGATCCGTTTGTATCGACGTTGTGGATACTTGTAAGCGAGAAGTAACCTTCGATAGATTTTGCGTTGTCTATAACGTTATCTAATCCTCCTGCATAGTTCACTCCGAAAATGAGTATGCTTATGAGGGCGAGAGTCATTACGATGCTTTGGATAAGGTCTGTAGTACTTGCGGCAAGGAATCCGCCTGTGCAGGTATATGCGATGATGATCACAGCGCTGATTATCATCGCAATGTGGTAATCCCAGCCGAAGAGCGAATTGAAGAGCTTTCCGCAGGCAGAGAATCCTGAGGCTGTGTACGGAACGAAGAACACAAGGATAATTATAGCTGAAATGCAGAGTAGTATCTTCTTTTTATCGTTATATCTGTTAGAGAAGAAATCAGGAATGGTTATAGCATTGCATTTATGGCTGTATACTCTGAGGCGTTTTGCAACTATGAGCCAGTTGAGGTATGTACCTATGGCGAGACCTATAGCGGTCCAGCATGCCTCCGCGCCTCCTGTCAGGTAAGCTACGCCCGGAAGTCCCATGAGAAGCCAGCTGCTCATATCTGAGGCTTCGGCACTCATTGCGGTGACGAGAGGTCCCAGCTTTCTGCCGCCGAGATAGAAGTCGCCGACGCTTGAATTCTTTTTTGAGAAGATGATCCCTATCACGACCATTAGGGTCATGTAAAGGATTATCGTCACAAGAATGATGATATCTGATGTGTTCATTGATGAAGCTCCTTTGCTTTAAAATTTAGAAATGCTGACATTATTATAACATTAAATCCATAGTTGCGTCAATATAAATATGATGATTCTGTGAAAATTTTTTAATTTTATCTCGGGTCAGCAGAATATACTATTGAATACATATTGGAGGGCACTTGCTTTGATAAAGTATTTTTCACGATATCCCATGAGATTGATTTTTCTGTTTTTGACTATAGTCTCAATGATAGTTATCTTTATGTTTTCGGCTGAAAATTCTGATGATTCCTCAAAAACGAGCGGAAATATCACCAAGACCGTAGTTGAAACTCTTGTAAACGATTACGATGAGCTTCCCCCTGCAAAGCAGCAGAGTATATTGGATAAGGCAGAGCATATTATAAGAAAAACGGCTCATTTTACGATATATATGTCGCTCGGGTTATGGGCATCGTGTACAGTAGGAAAAAGGAGGCTGATATGCGGAAAAAGTGCTGCCGTACTCGTATATTGTTTCTTTTATGCCTGTACAGATGAGATCCACCAGTCTTTTTCTCCGGGGCGCTCCTGTCAGTTCACAGATGTGCTTATAGATACAGGAGGCGCTTTGGTGGGAATACTCATATCAATGCTTGCTTTTTCACTGGTGAATCTGATATCAAAGCACCGCAGCAGTCAAAAAATCAGCATATAATATTAAAAGCAGCGCCATATCAACGATATGACGCTGCTTATTCATAACTGAGGATTTAATGCATTCCGCCTCTGATGTAGAAATTATCCTGTATGATGAGTGCGCAGCCTCCGAGGAAGTTATTCTTTCCGTCGAGCTTGCTGAGAACGACCCTGTCAGCTATCTCTTCGCTGACGAGACGTATCATTTCTCTCTTAGCATAGTCGAACTGTTTTTCATTGAGCTTGAAGTTGTGAAGAACTATCTTCTTGGCAAAATGGCTTATTGAAAGGTTGTTGATAAGCACGGTATATTTTGCTATGATATCGTCAACAAGGCGTTTTACTGCCTCATCGCCCCTCATAAGAGCCATGAAAGCGTTATCGGTAGTTATCTTTGACTTATCGCCCTCTGTAAGCTCATAGAGAACAGGGGTCTTGTCCTTTGAATAAATATCATTGAAGGCATTTACGACGGCAGTTCTTGAGAGCTCTGCCTTTACCGAGCCGTTGGGGTATCCCTCAAACGACTTGCCGTTGGGACAAACTATATATCTTTCGATAGTAGATGTGTATGAAACGTAATCGCTTGAAAGCTCATTTTTGTTTATAATAGCGAGGTTGATCTGGTTGCCGTTGTATATGAAGACCTGATTTGTCTGATATCCGTTTGCCGTTCTGAACTCATTATTTGCAAGCGCCATAAGACCGATAGCGTTTCCGCAGTGTATATCGAAATCGAGTCCGCCCGAGAGCTTGTCTATAAAGTTGGAGAAATCGAGAACGCCGTCCTTATAGAATATTTTGAGCTTGCCCCACATTGAAGGAACTACACCCACGCCGAGACCGAGTACCTTATCTTTGGTAAGGGCGCTGTTCTCGACCATTTCATTACTGGTCTTGATTATGTAGTTTATGATATCCTTACTTGTGGTCCTGTCGTCTATGACCATGCTTGCTTTATCGAGTATATCGGAATTAAGGTTTGTAAGACCGATGCTTACTTCCTTCTCGTCAACAGTAGCACCGAGCGCAAAACGGCTGTTTTCGTTGATATCGATGAGTATCTTGCGTCTGCCCTTCTGGAGTTTCTCGGTATTTACGGGAGCCTCGCCTATTTCTACGAGTACACCTTCCTCGATCATTTCGTTTGTGATTATGGTAACAGCTGCTCTTGTTATTTCAAGAGCGCTTGCAACATCGACTCTTGAAATTGGTCCTGATTCTCTGATGACGCGCAGTATCTGCATTCTGTTTCTTCTTTTGAGGTCGAGCTTACTTATACCCCTTTTTTCCATTTTAAACAACTCCATTCTTTGATTAGGACGGCATTGTAAACGAAATGTGCCGCTATTATGATCGAAAATCCAAAATTATCATTAATAAATTTTTTCTTTTAGTAAAGCTTGTATTAATAACCTACAATTATTATAACACATTTTTACTAAAATTCAAATATTTTATTTGAAAAAAGATTAAAATCAGCATTTTTTACAAACTCATGATAAAATTTTTGTTAAATATTCCGTGCATTTTACTATCATTGGCATAGTTGCTATTGAAAGTATCGTTCCGGCGGTGAATATTTCGGAAGCGTATACGGCGTTTTTTTCGTAGCGTATGCACTGTAGGGTACACATTGCGGCGGGAGGTGCGGAAGCTGCAACAATGACCGTCATTTTTACCTTTTCATCAACACCGAGAAGTGTCAGAGCGGCTGCGGCAAGTACGGGCAGAATTACAAGCTTGACAAGGCATATGTAATATATTCCCGGTTTTTTCACAAGTTTTAAAAAATTAGTGTCAGCCATGGTTACTCCGGAAACTATCATTGCGAGGGGCGTATTAAGCTCTTTTATAAGACCGAGTGCTTCAGCCGGAACGGCGGGGAGCTTTATTTGCAGGAAGAATGTAACGAGTCCGAGGGAAATTGCTATTATAGTAGGTGAATAAAAGACCTTTATCACCTGTTTCATGTTTTTTTCTCCTGAGATAAGTATTATTCCGTGAGTCCAAACTATGAAATTAAATACTGTTATGAAAGCCGTCAGATAGAAAACTCCCTCCATGCCGAAAATGGCATTTACGAGGGGAATGCCAATAAATCCGCAGTTGGAATAAATAGCTGAAAACCGCTCTATAGCCGTTTCGCGGTTTTCCTTTGGGCGGATGAGAAGGTATGATCCTGCTATCATCAATGCGAAGATGCCCAAAGAGCAAGCGAAGGCGATCAAAAGAGCGTGAACGAGCTCCGGGCGATAATCGGTCTGATATGACATGAATATCATAACCGGATTTACTACCTGTAGCACAAATTTTGACAGATCTTTGTTTGAGCCTTTGCTGATGAGACCTGTTTTAGAGCATAATATGCCGACCATCATAATCATGAGCATAATGACGGTCTGTCTTAGAATTGTAAAAGACATATTATACCTCCTGAAAGAACTTATATGTGAAATTAAAATCCGGAGCAAAATGCTCCGGATCATTGATAGTTATTCGGTCACTCTGACTTAGTCAGCATAGTACTTGAGAGAATCAGCGTCCATAGCGATGACCTTCCAGCCCTCACCCTTTACCTTAACTACGCAGATGTAATCGCTGTCGGTATCCTTATCGCCGTCCTCGTTGGTCTGCACTTTTATCTTGAATTCGTAGCCCTTCTTAACGTCAACGTCGCAGTCGTAAGCGTAATCGAAATACTCTTCTGCGCCCTTGAGTTCCTTGTTGCTGAGCTTATCCTTCTTCTCTATCTTCTTGATCTTGATCTTGACATCATCGAGTTCGTCTTCCATATTGTCATTGAATTCTTCAATCATGTCCTTCCACTCATCGTCGTCCTTGAGGTCGTCGATATACTCATCGGGATAGGTAAGAGACAGGAACGTCTTACCGCCGTTGCTCTTTGTAAGAGACTTTGCGTACTTCTTAGCAGTGCTCTTTGCGCCGCCGCCTGCAACACAGGCAAGGATAATGATGAGTAGGAGAAGTACTACTGCTCCGCAGGCAATGTAGATGATATTCTTGTTGCCCTTCATGTTTCCGGGGAGATTCTCGGAAAGATCGCCGGCAATATTATCTGCCTTCTGAGCGGCATTGTTGAACTGTTCCTTAGCGTTCTGAGCAGCGTTATTGAACTGACTCTGAGCGTTCTGAGCAGCATTGTTGAACTGACCCTGAGCGTTCTGAGCAGCATTGTTGAACTGACCCTGAGCGTTCTGAGCAGCGTTGTTGAACTGATTCTGAGCGTTCTGAGCGGCATTGTTTACCTGCTCCTGAGCATTCTGAGCAGCATTATTTACCTGCTCCTGAGCATTCTGAACAGCCCCCTGAGCCTGAGCAGCATTCTGTGATCCGGGGCATCCGCATACGGAGCCGTCGGGGATTTCTCTTCCGCAAAATTTACAAAAAGCCATTATATAAACCTCCGAATAAAAAAATTTCAATAGTATTTTAACACATGGATCCTTCAATGTCAAGCAAAAGCCCTTGATTTAGCGCGAAAAACCCGTTTTTTCGGCAGTTTGCATAAAAAAAGGAGGTGTCCTTACAAGCAGTTGAATAATTATTTTTGTAGGTCAGGGTTGTTTGCTTTCGGTAAATATCAGATCTTTGTATGTAAGTGCGTATATCATGAGATAAACTGAGGCCGGAATAAAGACAAAAATGAGCATAGTATAGACTTCACCTGATGAAAGGGCTTTTGAAGAAGCATCGGATTCTATAAGATTATACATCTGCAAAAACGGAGCATTTATGAGTTTGTGCCAGCGATAGAAATCGAATTTTCCTGATGATACGGATATTTTCAGCACGATCCAGCTCGCAGCCGCAGGCAGGGAAGCGGAGAGCCCTGCTGCTATATTTTCAGTATGCTGAGTTTTTTTGCCTGTTATACGTTCCTGCTTCAAGTCGCCGTGAGCCGTTTTTATTGCAAGATTTGCCAGCAGCACGATAAGTATGCCGGCTGTACATACCGAGCATACGACTCTCATAGCTGTGATTGACGAGCCTGCAAGAGTGAGTCCTATAAAAAGACAGAATATTTCCGCTGCAAGATAGGTTCCCAATACTTTGACAATTTTCATGTGAAAAAATTCCTTTATATTATTTTCAAAGGTATATCTTATCCGGCGTGTGAGATAATATACATGTACCGATTAAACGCAATGTAAAGACACCGGGCTTTTGCTTATCAAGACGCTAAAGCATGGTTTAGTCGGGACTTCGATAATATCGGAGGTGATATGCATGAATAACGATATTGATGAAGACGTAAAAATATATATCCCAAGAAGTCAGCTTCCTCAAGCGTGAGTTCTTATTTCGGGGAGATATCACTGCAATCCGAGCATATTCCGTAAAACACCGTCTGTGACGAATCTATCTGAAAACCATGGTGATCGGCAATATGACGGCTTATTTCGGCAAGATGGTCACAGTCAAGGTGGATCAGTCTGCCGCAGCTGAGACATTTCAGGTGAAAATGGTTGTGGCAGTCGTTTTCTGAGTCTATATACTGATAGCACGCGCAGGTCTTGCCGTCGAAAGTGTATTTGCGCACGATTCCCTGTTCGACGAGCTTGTCGAGCTGACGGTATATGGTCGCGACTCCCACGGGAGTTCCCTCCGCATAAAGATATGCGCTTATTTCCTGAACATTGGTGTGTTTTTCTTTATTTTTCACAAGATAATCGAGCAGCTTTTCCTTCTGCTTGGTATTATATCCTGAATCTCTTTTCATATGTACCTCCCGAGAAAATGTCCGCAGGCGAGCCCGAAAAGCTCGCCTGAAATTATCAGCCGCCTGTTATGACCTTCCAGCCTTCGTCGTTGAGCTGTATAACGAGTACAAGATCCTCGCCGTCTTTTTCACCGTTTTTGAGGTAGGTGTAAATGACCTCATATCCCATGCTTATATTAAGATCATCTTCGGTGACAGTATCGGTAAGATCGGTACTGAGTGCGGCAAGATAGGTTTTTGCAGCAGCGATCTGATTGCTGTCTATCTCGTCGGCTTCCTTTATTTCACCAAAGGTGAAAACGTCGTTATTTCTGCCGAGAACCTCTTTTTGGTTGGTGTTGAACTTATTGATGAGATCGTCGTAGGTTCCGGCTTCCTTTGCAGCTTTCAAAGCTGAGTCAGGGTACATATATGCAAAAAATATCTTACCGCCGTTTTCGGAATATGTGGCGTTGAAGCATTCCTTTATGGCGTCCTCATAGGAAGCGCTGTGCTGATATAAGGGATCGCTGCCGAGTGAGACTGTTTCTTCCTGCGTATCCTCATTTATATAATTATGCTTACAGCCTGTGAGCATAGTAAGAGCGGCTGTGAAAGCAAGAGTGGCGGATAAAAATCTCTTCATTTTGAAACCTCCGTTATTTGCATTTCAGATAAAGTATACCACAAAATTGAGAATAAATCAACAGGCTCGCATAAAAATTCACGGCTTCTGATCTATTCTTTCTCACTCAGATAGAGCCCGACCTTATTATCGAGCGCTTTCACGCATTCATCGACCGATTCCTCACCGTGATAGACCTTCAGCCACTCAAAGCGTATCATGCTGCGAAGTTCATCGCTATAGTGGATATTTATGTCGATATCCCGAGTGTAGCTGATCAGCTTTTCGAGCGCTTCGTCAGATATGACTATTTCGTATTCCTCACCGAGATAGCTGTTCATCACACTGCGCACCGACTGTCCATCATAATCGGGAGTATCATAGGCGAGCGCATTGAACGCCTCCTCGGTAACGGGAAAGCCTGCGCCGTATTGCAGGCTCATATTCTTTTGCTGTGAGAGTGTGAACATTTTGCTCAAAAGCTGCCACGCCTCCTTTTTATGCGCACTCATTTCGGGAATGCCGTACATATAGTTTACAAAAACCTCCGCGCCGTTTGTCATGGCGGAGGGGCTTCCGGTATATATAACTTCTTCGCCGAAGAAGTGCCCATAGGTCACTTGCGCGGCGGCGCTGTTGAGTCCCGGAGCAAATGCCTGAACAAGAGGAGTTTCACTGCCGCGATACTCTGTCATCTCCGAATCCACTTCAAATTCGCTCGAGGTGTCGGGGAGTGCCGCGAGAAATTCAAGAGTGCGTTTGAAGTCACCGCTGAAATCGCAGGAACTGTGCTCGAAATCAATGCTCTCGGGAGTGATACAGGCGAGGAAAAAGTCCCACAGATCGGACTGCCTGTGGTATCCAAGCAGAAAATCGCTCTTGTCGGGATAGCTCTCGTAAGCTGCCATTGCCTCGTCGAGAGACCAGTTTTCACACTCGCTGCCCCATACGTCTGCGCCGCAGATATATGTCCTGTAATAGAAGCTGTCGATGATGTAGGGGAGGGTGCCGTCAACCTCAAGCGCTTCACGGACATTCGGGAGCAGACTGTCGGGAGTCAGTACGTCATTTGTTTCCATGAGCGGATAAAGGTTCGCGAGATAGCCGTTTCTTTGCAGATTTTCGAGGTTCTGCGGAAATCCGACGATGAGGTCGGGAGCTTCTCCCGAAAGTATATCACGTGTTAGGGAATTCAGGGCTTCTGTTCCGTAGCAGTCACCCTCCGGCGCTGAGAAGTATGTGATATTGACCGTAACGCCGTTGCTCTGACGGCTGTAGCTCTCCATCATGTCAGTCACATAGGGGACATTGTCATAGATAAAAGCAGCGTGCAGCTCAATATTTTCACTGTCGGTGACATTGCCGTCGGGCTGATCGGGGGCAGAACTCGAACTGCTGTCTTTGTCATTTCCGCAGGAAGCCGAGCAGAAGGCTATTATCGCGGTAAGCATGAACGCTGGTATTCTATCTTTTTTCATTTTGGTTCCTCCTTGGTTTAATAGTTGGATCTGGTGTCGTCTTACGCGCTGATTTGGCTTATACAAATAAGTGATTATTATGCGTGAAAAAGACGAAATAATTTCAGAAAAAATCTGCCAAATTAATCTTGAAATTTTGTGCAAAGTGTGTTACAATGTATTTCGGATAGTATCGTCGCTTTAATATTATACAATCTGTATACCGTGAAAGGAGGAATCAATGAAGATAAGCCATATCAAGCTCAACTGCAAGCAAAGCTCGCCGTCTGTTGGCGAGACAAGCCTCGATCATGTTCTTGTTTTCTTTCGTTCCCCTGTGGTATTAAATATTGGCGGAAAACAGCATATGCTAAAGGACAGCTGTGCCGTTATTTACAGCAGCGGCTCCAGCCGTTCATTCGTTCCGTTGGGAGACAGCCCGCTACGCTTCGATACGGTGAGCTTCCGCACATCGTCAGCCGAAAGAAGCTATCTTTCCTCTATGAACGTTCCGTTTGACAAGCCTATACTGCTTGAAGATGATTATGTCATATCAATGGTGCTTAAGTCGATCAAGTCTCAGTCGATTCGCAGGAGCAGGTATTTCAGCGAATTTGCCGAGCTCTCAATGCGGCTGATATTCATTGCGCTCGGCGAAGCGTGTAGTGAGGAGAGGGCTTATCCGGGCGAAGTATTGCCGCACTATGCGCAGCTCAAGGCTCTCAGGGATTCGATCTATGATGACCCGATAAACCGCTGGTCTGTAGATGAGATGAGCGCAGACCTCGGTATCAGCAGAGCTTATTTTCACAGGCTCTATCTCGAAGCCTTCGGCGTTACCTGCCGGCAGGACGTGATCGAGAGCCGTTTGCTGTATGCTGCGGAGCTTCTCAAAAGCACCGATCTTTCGGTGAGCGCGGTGGCAGAGCAGTGCGGATATGACAGCGACTCATACTTCATGCGCCAGTTTAAAAAGCACAAGGGCTGTACCCCGACGGAGTACAGAAGAAGACCTTTTGAATATGATGAATAAAGGGTCGCTTGACTCCCAAAAACCGCAGTTTTGCAAAAGCTCTTAGTGCATATTGCGCAAAAAACAAAAAAAATTTAGTGCAAAAAATCGAAAAAGCCTTTACATTTGTAAATTTCTGTGATATAATGTAAAGCAATATTGGAAATACGGCTTGTACCGGATCTGCCGGACAAACTCTCAAAATAAGGAGCGATCTCGTTATATGACTAACGGTAACAAGCGAAGAAACCGCAAACGTGCCGCAAAGCGTTACAGAGTAAGATATGACCGAATCGTAGCAGTGGCACTCGTTTTCATTGTTCTTATCGTGATCATTACCTCCTGTGCAAAAAGCTGCTCAGGAGATGAAAATAAAAATACAAAAACCTCTCAGGGGCAAGCTACTTCTCAGGACGGCACAGCACAGTCATCAATAGTCGATAACCTCGAAGCAAGCGGCGAAACGGATTCGATACTTTCAAATTCCTCAGAAGCAGCTCCCACACAGGCTCAGTTTACCATTGAAGCGCACAGCGCCGGTGATGTGAACCGCGGAGACCTCGTTCTCATAAATGCAGAGCATGAGTACCTTTTCCCATCGGATGATACTGAGCTCCTCACGCTCTATGACAACATAAATAAGGAATACTACGGTGTAAGCGATATGGTGATAAAGCTTGACGCTGCGGCTTTGAACCAGCTGAATGCACTTATGGAGGCATTCTATGCCGAGACAGGAAATAATGACATTGTAGTTATCGGCGGATATCGTACTCTTGAAGAGCAGAACGATAAGTATTACAGCGGCAAATCCACCTTTATGGGTGGATACAGCGACTATCATTCGGGCAGGATGTTCGATATGGGAATATTCCCCAAGGACGGTTCAAGCTCGGGATATTATTCAGCTACCGGCGACTACTCGTGGATAGACGAAAACGCTGCACAATATGGCTTTATCCTTCGTTTCCCCGAGGATAAGGAGGCATATACCGGCGAAAAGACAAGAACATATACATATCGTTATGTAGGAGTTCCTCATGCTGTTTACATGGAGCAGAACGGACTCTGCCTCGAAGAGTATATCGAGAAGATAAAAGAGCATAATAATAATGATCCGCTTGAAGTATCTGTGAACGGTACAATGTATCAGATGTATTACGTTCTCGCAGCCGAGGGCGGAACGACCGATGTTCCCGTACCGTCAAACAAGACGTATACGGTCTCAGGTAATAATGTTGACGGATATATCGTCACGGTGACTATGAACTGATAGCTTTGTCCCCCTGAAAAGGGGGACAAGTTTTAGCAGCAGACACTTGATTTTCTGCCCGCACCGGAGGATCATCAATACTGAGAAAGGAGATTCCGCATGAAAAGAATAATTGCCGCGGCGTGCGCGGTATTGTGCTGCGTATCACTGTTTTCCTGCGGAAGCTCGGATACGAATGAGGGTACCGGTCATATGTATTCCGTATCGCTTCAGGGCAATCCGGAAAGCCTCGACCCTCAGTTTGCCGAGGATCCTTCCTCCGCAACTGTTATAAAAAATCTCTACAGCGGTCTTATGCAGACCGATATCTCAGGGAATCTCTCATGCTGTAATGCCGAGAGCTATACCGTCTCGGACGACGGATTGATATATACCTTCACCTTGAGGGAGGATAACTATTGGTTCTTTGATGAGAATAACGACGATATCATAGATGATGATGAATATTTCCCCGTAACGGCGGACGATTATGTATTTGCTCTGAAAAGGCTTCTTGATCCTAAAATGCAGTCGCCGTATGCCAAGGACTTTGCCTGCATAAAAAATGGTGAAAAAATACTCAGGGGGGAGCTGCCTCCCGATACTTCGGGGATCACAGCCAAAAGTGACCGGATTCTTGAGATAACTCTTGATTACCCTTGTGCAGAATTCCTTAAGCTTTTATCCACTCAGGCTGCCTTTCCGTGCAATGAGGAATTTTTCCTTGCTACAAAAGGCCGATATGGACTTGATGACTGCTCGGTAATGTCCAACGGTCCGTTTTATGTGCGGCAGTGGTTTTATGACCCTTACGGCTCTAACAATATCCTCTATATGCGCAAAAATGAAGTGAATGAGAATGATGGATATGAGATCCTTCCTTCTTATGTGAGCTTTTCAATAGAGGATACCGAAGCTGATATAAAGCAGCTTTTCAAGGACGAAGAGACCGAGTGCTTCACCTCGCTCGGCAGCAGCGGATATAATACCAAAAAGTACTCCGTGACGGGCATAAAGGCTACTACCCTTGGACTTGTTTTCAATCCCGACATCAAGACTTTTGCTAACGCCGATATGCGCAGGGCTCTTGCTTTTTCCATAGACAGAGATTCGCTTGGAAAGCAGGTGGGGAGCGACGTTCAGGTCGCATACGGTATAATTCCCCCCGCTGTTATGCAGCTTGGAAGAAGCTATCGTGAGCTTTCCTCTGATAAACAGTTTGATGTTTATGACCGCGAGCAGGCGCTTTCCGAATACGAGTCGGCGGTGAAGACCCTCGGAAACATCTCGTTTGACGGAGTAAAGATACTTGTATGCTCAAATACCATAGATTCGGGATATGTCCATTATCTCGTGCAGAGCTGGCAGGAGCTCTTCGGCTTCTACATCGGTATTGAGGACGTCACCAAAACTGATTTCTATCAGCGTATTGCTGACGGTGATTATACGATAGCACTCTATCCTGTAAAGGGCAGCTTCAACAGCGGACTTTCCGTTATTGACGAGTTTGAGACAGTTGACTGCCTGATGACAGACCTCGGCGATAGTACCTATACCTACGATATCATGCACTGTGAGTCGGTATCTCAGCTCGTTGACCGTTACACCGCCGCGGAAAAGACTATCCTCAGCGAATACCGCTTTATTCCGCTGTTTTACAAGAGCTCATACCTCATCGCCCGCAAGGAGAATGACGACATCATCTACGATCCGTTCTCGGGCGCTGTGGACTACCGTGTTGCAAGGAATTACAGGTAGGGCAATGCGTCAGGAGCTATTACCGTGAGCGGAGAGCGACTGACCGTTTCGTATTGAACACTCCTGAAATAAAAATACAAAATGGCGCACAGTTGTGCGCCGTTTTGTATTTATAGATGGCGTTTAATCTTCCTTTGCAAAGACTTTTTTGCACCAGCTTGATTTGCCGCATTTGGGACATTTCAGCCGTCTTGTGGTGATCACGTGCAAACCCATTGTGTACGCCCAGAAGGTAGGGACGAACAGGTTCGAGCACTTTGCACATTTGTAGTAACCGATAGTGCGCTCACCCTGCATTGCGACGTAAAGTCCCGCCGCGAATATCAGACAAGCGATGCAGATGAGAATTATCTTCACGGGCAGGCTGATGACCTCCGTGTAAAGCGCAACTACCATTATCAGCGTTAGAAACGCCACAGTCGCTATGATTCCCGTGATCGCGGTCACTGTCATTCTCTTTTTGTTTTCTTCCTTTTCGCGTATCATGTCCATCATGTTTTCTTCTGCCTTTCTGCGATAGTCGGGCTCGGAAATGCGCTCTCCCGTGAGCAGCTCGTTCACGCTTATGTCAAGTTCACTGCAAAGCGGGAGCAGCAGAGATATCTCGGGGAAGCCGTTGCCGCATTCCCATTTTGAGACTGTTTTATCGCTGATGTTAAGTATCTCGGCAAGCTGCCTCTGAGTCAAGCCTTTGCGCTTGCGCTCGGCGGCAATGAACCTGCCTGTTTTTATCTGATCCATAGCTTCCTCCTTTCGATATTATTATAGCTCTTTTGCGGAGACGAGTACACCCACGGGACGTAGAATTTGGCTGATATTCGGGGACTATACGGTCGGTAGAGTTAAAATTTCCCGCGGTCGAGCAGGTCAAGGAGCGCTAAAGCGCTCTCGTCATAGGTTTTGTAGTCGGTGCCCTTGTCGAGACCGTAGCTGATTATCTCGAAACGCTGCTTCGTGCCGTTTTCGTCCGTCAGATAGCAGCAGACGAGGTAGTGGGCGTAGTCCTCAACATCGGGAGTCATACCCATTTCGTCCTCGTTGACGTCGTAGTAGTCACTCTCTGGGTCTATCTGCGAGATGAGCTGCTTTATCTGCTCTGTTTCCTCGGCGGAGAACTGTCTTGTGAGGGTCGGCTCGTCGAAATAGCGGAAAGCGTCGGGGTCGTCCCTGAAGAGGCGAAAGTGGAACGTGTCGTCGCCGTTCAGCTTGTAATTCGAGGTATAGACGCTGCCGTCGGACATGAGGCAGGACGTACTGTATTCGTCCCATTGCTCGGGGCTGTCGGGACTGCTGAACTGTGAGACAACAAGCAGGTCGCCCACGCTCAGTCCGTTATATTCGGGATAGGTCAACGCCGCAGCAGTTTCCTCGGGGAGCTCGGGGACTTCGTCAGTATCGCTGACTGCTCCGCATGATGTCATCATCACAGCGCATATGAGCGCCGCTGTTGTTTTTATGAAGATTTTCATAATGCACCTCCAAGTTCTTTTGCTTAAATAGTGTCGGTGGGAAGCGAAAATGCTGCGGAGCAAGGGGAACTTTGTAGAGCTGCACAAATCGAAGCAGCTCTTTTTGTGAGATATGTCTATTCCTCGTAGAGACTGACGATACCGTCGGCGAGCTTTTCTATCAGCTCCAGCACAGCCTTTATGCCGTTGTTGCAATACTTGAAGTATGTGTAGTAGCCGCCGTAGACGAGGTATGTCATCATCATACGGCTCTCGACGCTCGGTCGGTAATCAGGATGTACGCTGAGTATCACAGCGGTGAGTTCCTCCTCGAAGATAGAGACAAAGCTGCTGCTGCGCGTGCCCTCAAATAGTGTTTTTATGAGCTGTTCGTTTGCGACGAATGAGGTCGTCAGCTCGCGAATGAACTGTCTGTTATCCGAGAAGATATTCTCCGGGTGCCCGATACCGTGAAGTACGGACTGTACGACCTCGCGCTCGAGTGATTCCGATAGCTCGTATATATCGTGATAATGCAGGTAAAATGTAGCCTTGTTTATTTCAGCAAGTGCAGCGAGCTCCTTGACTGTTATCTTTTCGAGCGGCTTGCGCGCGCGAAGCTGCAAAAAGGCGTTTATGATGTTTCTTCTGGTCTTTTCGACTCTCATATCCATTGTATCACCCTGATTCGACGATTTTTGACAACAGTCGTTTAATTGACCTTGGTTGAAAATCGTTGATTGTAATATACTGATTTTAACTGTATAATTATATTATAAACAAATAATAGACATCTGTCAATCACGGGGTGATGTTATGGATATTTACGGATTCTATAAGGGTGAGGCTTTTGAAGCTTACGAGTACTTCGGCGCTCATTATGACGGCAATGGCACGGTGTTCCGCACCTATGCGCCTAATGCCTCCAAGGTCACGGTTATTGGAGATTTCAGCGGCTGGGAGGATATCCCTATGGAAAGAGTTGAGGACGGCCGCTTTTTTGAGCTGCGCTGTCCGGAGGCAAAAGAGGGTATGCGTTACAAATACCGTATCTACGACCGCAAGGGTGACTTTATCGACCACTGTGATCCTTACGGCTTCGGCATGGAGCTGCGCCCGGGGACGTGCTCGGTGATACGCAGCATTACGGGATATCGCTTTGATGACGGTGAATGGTTAAGCCGACGGAGCGACTGCCGTGACAAACCGCTCAATATCTATGAGGTTCACCTTGGCTCATGGCTGCGCAAACCCGGAAAGGTCTACCATGACAAGACCGAGACTGTGGAGGAGCCTGAACTCACGACTCCCGAGGAGATAATGGAGTATGAGGGCTGGTACACCTACTCCGAGATAGCAGATAAGCTCGCAGACTACGCCTCTGAGCTCGGTTATACGCACATTGAGCTCATGCCTCTGAGCGAGCATCCATGTGACGAATCATGGGGCTATCAGAGTACGGGCTTCTTTTCGCCTACCTCCCGCTACGGGACTCCGCGGCAGCTCATGGAGCTTGTTGACAAGTGCCACCAAAAAGGAATAGGCGTTATAGTGGACTTCGTGCCTGTGCATTTTGCCGTGGATCACTATGCCCTCACCGAGTACGACGGCACGCGGCTATATGAATTCCCCGATGACGAGGCAGCCTACAATGAGTGGGGAAGCCGCAATTTCATGCATTCCAAGGGAGAGGTGCGTTCATTTATACAGTCCGCCGCGAATTACTGGCTCAGTGTTTATCATTTCGACGGACTGCGTATGGATGCTATCCGCAACATGATATACTGGGGCGGCAAGGAATACCGCGGTGAAAACCGCTATGCTATCGAATTCCTGAAAAGCATGAACTGCGGACTCAAAGCCCGCCACCCCTCGGCGATAATTTCGGCAGAGGACTCTTCCTCATACCCTAAGGTGACAGCTCCCGTATTTGACGGAGGCCTCGGATTTGACTACAAGTGGGACCTCGGCTGGATGCATGATACGCTTGAATACTTTCAGAGTGCGCCGATGTACCGCACCCGCGATTACCACAAGCTGACATTTTCAATGCTCTATTTCTACAATGAAAAGTATATCCTGCCGCTTTCGCATGACGAGGTAGTCCACGGAAAAGCTACGATAACGCAGAAGATGAACGGTCAGTACCACGATAAGTTCCCCCAGGCGAGGGCGATGTATATGTACATGATAGCCCACCCGGGGAAGAAGCTCAACTTCATGGGAAACGAGATATCACAGCTCCGCGAGTGGGACGAAAAGCGCGAACAGGACTGGGAAATGCTGAGATATCCCCTGCATGACTCGTTCCGTGAGTATATCAAAGCGCTCAACGCGATATATCTCAAATACAACGCGCTCCACTACGACTATGACCCCACGAATTTCATGTGGGAGGACTGCAGCTCTGCCGATCGCTGTGTCTATGCGATACGCCGTAAGAGCGAGGACGGGGATATCCTTGCCGTTTTGAATTTTTCCGACTGGTTCCAGCCTGATTATACCGTTACGGTAGGAGAAGGATATGAGGTAAAGCTTTTGATTGATTCGGATAATCAGATATACAGCGGTACCACTCCCGACGGAAAAACTTCCTATAACTATTACGGCGACCATATAGACATGGATATACCGCCATTCAGCGGCAGAATGTTCCTGCTGAAAAAATAAATCATCGAATTTTGCTTCTGGAGGTTGGGATTTTATAAAGCGTATGTTAGCGCAGGGCTTGTGCCGCCGTTTTCGCGCTTAAGATCATATGTAAGGAAATGTTTTCTCCGCTGTAAGGAAATTTTTTCTCCGCGCAGTTGATTTTTCTGAAATTGTATGCTATAATGTAGTGTGTGACTTTTGGCATAATGCTTTATACATAAAATATTATTTCGGAGGCAATAATGAAGAATTTCTTGGCAAATGTCTGGACAAAAAGAGTTGTTGCGATCCTGAGTCTGCTCTATGCTTATGGAGTATGCCATCTTTGCTACTTCTCAATATTCTATGAGATACATATTCAGGACAGAACATCTCAATGTCTTATGATAACCGGCGTGTCAATACTCGTGCTGGTTGCGATGCTTTACACAAGAAAGCAGATATTCACTCGCATTGCAAGCTTTATCATATTGCCGGCAATGCTTCCGGTGGTGCTTCTGTATTTCGGTGAATGGGGAATGATAATCCCTATAATCGTGACCGGAATAACTATACTGCTGCTGTCAGGCGCAGGTGAAGGAAGCAAGACCGCTGTAGGTACGATCGTCCTTCTTCTGTATATTTTCGGTGCACTCGGATACTTCCTGTTTACTTCGTTTTTCATTTCATCAGCCAAGGAAACGGTCGTTGAAACAGGAACTTCACCATCGGGCAGATACCGCTACAGCGTGATAAATACAGAAGACAGCTCTAACGGCAGTACTTCGGTCTACGTTGAGCCGAATTATGCCGACCTTAACTACCCGTTCGTTACTTTTACCCTTAAGAATATGGACAGGGTAGTCTACCTTGAAAGACCTGTCGCTGAGGAAATAAACATCGAATGGACTACACAGAATCGTCAGGATATCACTCAGCAGATAGAGGCTATCTCGGATAATATCGAGGTGGAGGTTACAGATGAAGAGCTTAAAGCTCTTGGATATACCTATGATTGTAAGCTCATGCTCACAGACGTGGTAGTGAGGAAAAAATTTGAGATAGGAAAGACCGCTTCCGATGTGGATCCTATTCCCCTCGATGAACTCACAGATGAGCAGCTTGCTGTATTCGGCATCGGCAGAGATACAGGCGGCAGATATTATATCATCTCGCCTTCCGAAGAGCTGATGGACAAGATCGACAATACCACCGGCGCGCGGGTGTATTTCAGCGATCTTGACAGCAAGGCATTGAAGCTTTATAACAGCCAGAATACTGATG
Source organism: uncultured Ruminococcus sp. (assembly GCA_937910385.1). Classification (GTDB taxonomy): domain Bacteria; phylum Bacillota; class Clostridia; order Oscillospirales; family Ruminococcaceae; genus Ruminococcus. Next base: position 45,770 of record CALEPT010000221.1, read on the forward strand.
ATTACGGAAATGTACTTTTTAAGGTATCCAAAAACAGAACAGTTCTGCTTAACACTCTTACCGATGAACAGCTTGAACAGCTTGGAGTTTCTGAAGAAAGCGATGTTATGAACTTCAACGGAAAGGTTTGCTTCCGTTCATATGTTGCGGAGCTTGATGATTATTACGATGTCGATTCAAGACATCTTTCTATAGAGCTTCTCAACTGAAACATTGATGAAAAGCCTCCGTTTTTACGGAGACTTTTTTGCGTGAACGCTTACAAATTTGTATTGACAAGTATAGGCTATTGTGGTAAAATAAACATATAAATTATGCTCTGAAAAAGGAGTTAAATTATATTTAATAACTATAGGAGGTTATTATTATCATGAGCGAATTTTTTAAAGGTATAGGCAAGATCCCCTATGAAGGAAAGAACTCCACTAACCCTCTGGCGTTCAAGTACTATAACCCCGATGAGGTCATCGGCGGAAAAACAATGAAGGAGCAGCTCAAATTCGCCCTCTCATGGTGGCATACTATGGGCGGCGACGGCACGGATATGTTCGGCGTAGGTACTGCCGACAAGACATGGGGCGAATCTGACCCGACTGCAAGAGCTAAGGCAAAGGTGGACGCTGCTTTCGAGATCATGGACAAGCTCTCTATCGAGTATTTCTGCTTCCATGACCGCGATCTCTCTCCCGAGTACGGCGACCTCTCTGAGACTAATGCAAAGCTCGACGAGGTAACAGATTACATAAAGCAGAAGCAGGACGAGACAGGCTTCAAGTGCCTGTGGGGCACGGCTAAGTGCTTCGACCACCCGAGATATATGCACGGCGCCGGAACCTCTCCATCCGCCGACGTTTTCGCATATGCAGCTGCTCAGATAAAGAAGGCTATCGAGGCTACAGTAAAGCTCGGCGGCAACGGCTACGTCTTCTGGGGCGGACGCGAGGGCTATGAGACTCTCCTCAACACAAATATGGGACTCGAGCTCGACAACATGGCTCGCCTTATGAAAATGGCTGTAAAGTATGCACGTTCTATCGGCTACGCAGGCGACTTCTACATTGAGCCCAAGCCCAAGGAGCCTACAAAGCACCAGTATGACTTCGATACCGCAACTGTTCTCGGATTTTTGCGCAAGTATGATCTCGACAAGGATTTCAAGATGAACATCGAGGCTAACCACGCTACACTCGCTCAGCACACCTTCCAGCACGAGCTGAGAGTTGCGCGCGATAACGGCTTCTTCGGCTCTATCGACGCAAATCAGGGCGATCCGCTTCTCGGCTGGGATACAGACCAGTTCCCGACGAACATCTATGACGCAGCTCTTTGTATGTATGAGGTACTCAAGGCAGGCGGCTTCACAAACGGCGGTCTTAATTTCGACTCCAAGGCAAGAAGGGGCAGCTTTACTCCCGAGGATATCTTCCACAGCTATATCGCAGGTATGGATACATTCGCACTCGGTCTGCGCATTGCTCAGAAGATAATCGACGACGGACGTATCGATAAGTTTGTTGACGATAGATACTCATCATGGACTACCGGTATAGGCAAGGATATAATCGACGGCAAGGTCGGCTTCGAGGAACTTGAAAAGTACGCACTCGAAAAGGGCGAGGTTACAGATTCCCTCGGCAGCGGACGTCAGGAAATGCTTGAATCTATCATCAACAATATCATGTTCAGCCTTTGATTCTCAGAGTTTATTGGACGTTCGGACGCCTTTCCGCGAGGGGACGGCGTTCGGGCGTTTCTTTTATTTGGTATGATACTGAAATGGAGTTACATAATGAAAACGAAAAAACAGGGCAATAACTGGACAGCATACTATGACCCGTACACAGAGCGCTATTTTGCAGAGATAATGTATACCAGCCGCGAGGGGCGGGAGCAGTATGACTATGAGATAACGAAGGATATTTATGCACGGCTCGGTACATTCAAAGATGATATTGAAAACGAAAGATTGATAAAAGAAGGGAAAATGTCATATTCTTTTGAAAATACGATGTACGGCACTCTCGGTCCCGAAAGGACTGTCTGGGATGACGAAGCTCATGAGGCAATGCGAGAGTTAGAACGGAAGAACAGTATTTGAATTTTTGTGATGAAAGGAGTTTTACTATGTCATACATTATAGGCGTGGACTGCGGTACAAGCGGTACAAAGACAGTCCTGTTTGACGAAAGGGGAGTGGTCATCGCTTCCAAAACAATAGAATACCCAATGTATCAGCCTCAAAACGGCTATGCGGAGCAAGATCCCGTGGACTGGTCGGCTGCTATGATAAACACTATCAAAGCAGTCATGGCTCAGAGCAGCGTAAAAAAGGAGGACGTCAAGGGTATCGGTATATCGGGGCAGATGCACGGTCTGGTAATGCTCGACAAGGACAACAACGTGCTTCGCCGTTCGATCATCTGGTGCGATCAGCGAACCGCCGCAGAGGTCGAGGAGATGAACAGGATCGTGGGACGTGATAAGCTCGTTGAGATAACTGCGAATCCTGCGCTCACGGGCTGGACTGCCGCTAAGATACTTTGGATCAAGAATAATGAGCCCGAAATCTACAGTAAGGTCGCGCACATTCTTCTTCCAAAGGACTATCTGAGATTTATCCTCACGGGCGAATATGCTACAGAAGTATCCGACGCATCGGGAATGCAGCTTCTCGACGTTCCTAATCGAAAATGGTCAGACGAGCTGCTCTCTGCATTCGAGATAGACAAGAGCTGGCTCGGCAAGGTGTATGAGTCGTGTGAGGTCACAGGTACGCTGACCAAAGCTATGGCGGCTGAGCTCGGACTGTGCGAGGGCACTATAGTTGTCGGAGGAGCAGGCGATAATGCCGCTGCCGCCGTAGGTACCGGAGTTGTTGAGGACGGAAAGGCATTTACTACTATCGGTACTTCAGGTGTCGTTTTTGCCCATACATCGAGCGTTTCAATTGATAAAAAGGGAAGAGTCCACACATGCTGTGCAGCCGTTCCGGATACATGGCACGTTATGGGCGTTACTCAGGGAGCAGGCCTGTCGCTGAAATGGTTCAGGGATAATTTCTGCATGACAGAAAAGGAGACCGCGAAGCTCATGGGTCTGGATGAGTACTACCTCATGGATAAGCAGGCTGAGCAGGTGCCCGTCGGTGCGAACAGGCTGCTGTATCTGCCGTATCTTATGGGAGAGAGAACTCCTCATCTTGATCCCGATGCGCGTGGAGTTTTCTTCGGCTTATCGGCAATACACACGCGCCGCGATATGCTGCGCGCAGTTATGGAGGGCGTTACATATTCTCTGCGAGACTGCGTTGAGGTGTTCCGCGAGATGAACGTAAATGTCAGCGATATGATGGCTTGCGGCGGAGGAGGTTCCTCACCTCTCTGGAGGAGTATGCTTGCCGACCTTTACAACTGTAATGTCAAGACCGTTGCTTCAAAGGAAGGACCTGCGCTTGGCGTGGCTATCCTTGCAAGCGTTGGAGCAGGTCTTTACAGCAGTGTTACCGAGGCGTGCGGAGCTATCATTTCTGCTGATAAGGTACAGGAACCGGATCCTGCAAATGTTCCGGAATATGAGAAGTATTATCAGCTTTACAAGGAGATATATCCTGCGCTCAAGGATAAATTCTCAAAGCTGGCAGCTCTTTGAGTTGTGTAATATCAACAAATATCCCAACATTGTGTTGAATCTACGGAGCCGCTACTTGCGGTGATCGGTAAAACAGTTTAATAAAGCCGCTTCCGAATACTTTTGATCGGAGGCGGCTTTTAGCTTTTAATGAGAAAAATTCGCGCCCCAGCAAAACTGGAACGCGAAACTGCCCGCGGGGGCTCCCCGTTGTGTTATCTGTACTAAATAGATGACAGTGCCGTAAGCGATGTACAACTATCATTCCCGATAACGGTAAGCGAGCTTTGCGAACGACAACGTGGTCGCGGGCACAGGCTCTGTGCTGGTACGCCTGACTGGAATCGAACCAGCGCACACGGCGTCGGAGGCCGATGCTCTATCCCCTGAGCTACAGGCGCATAAATATTACTACTATATTATAACAAAAACTCTTGAAATTTGCAAGTAGTTGTGGTATAATTATTTCAGAAAATCTTCAGTCAGACCGCATATAGTTTGTTTGTAAACTGTTTGGTCAGAATTTTGGTCGGGCTGCATAGCTGCACCGGCGTATATCAAGCCGCTTTTTTATAAAAGTTTTGAACGATTGCGGATAATGTACAAAACAATAATGTCTTTGTGCGATTTGCCTTTAGGGAGGAAGAATTTTGGAATGCTATATATATCTTGTAGTGGCTCAGACCGGTACGAAGCCTGCGAGATTTTTTCGGTTTATCACTAAAAAGCCCTATAATCATGTTTCTCTTTCAGGCGATGTGAATTTATCGGAAATGTACAGCTTTTGCCGTACATATCGTCCTTTTCCGCTTCCTGCTACTTTCAACAAGGAGATAGTTGGAGAGGGAACTCTCGGTCAATATGGCTGTATTCCGTGTGAAATATACAGAATACCGGTCACTGAGGCGCAAAAAGCCGAATATAATCGTATCATCAAGCACTTCTGCGATAACCGCAAGGTATATTCATACAATCTTCTCGGACTTCTTGCCGTCCACCTGAATATAGAGTGGAATCGTAAAAAAAGCTTCGTCTGTTCACAGTTCGTAGCATATACTATGGATAAAATTGGTATACCACTTGAAAAGCCCTTCTGTCTGTATAAGCCGGACGATTTTCGGACATTTCCCGGAGCGACTCTTATTTATACAGGAGAGCTTAATACTTTTTACTACGGCAGACAATCTGAGCCTATAGTAAAACGGAAATCAAATATGCCGCTGATCTGAGCTCGTCGGGAGCTAACAGGTATGCCGCACAGTACAGTCTGCTGTCCGGCGAAAGTCCCGATATGCTGAATTGTGCCGTGTATTCAAGTACTTCCACCTCAGCTGTGTCACCGTTAACTATCAGGCTTGCAGGAGCTATTTTTTCATCTGTAAGCCTGTTGTATGAATTGGCGTATGAATTTATGAACATCCACGAACCGACTGTCAGGAGCAAGTAAAGAAAAATTGCTCTGACGGCGGTTTTTTTCTTTTTTGTTCTCATATTTATCCTTTCTTCATGGAATTCAGCAGCTCGCCAAGCGACTTTCCGAGAATCTGTCCTGAATATTGTGCTTGCTCAAGAGTATTTCCGTGGGAGCCTACTTCTATGAGAAGGCTTCCGGTGGTCAGATCCTGATTATAATGCCTGTAATCGAAAAGTATAGGTCTTGTAAATCCGGGATGATCGCTTTCGAGCTTCTGCTGAAGATAGCAGGCAAAATGAAAGTTCATCATGTAATTGGGCATATTGAGCGTTCCGTCATCACAGCCCGAGATTATCATTATCTGGGCAGCTTCTTTTCCGTCTATGTTGATATAAGGCTGATAGGCAAAGCCCTCTCCCGATATCGCGTCGCGGTGGATATCGAGCACGACCTTGATGCTTGGATACTCCTCTAAAATCGGTACTATGGAGGCGCGGCTTCGATCATATGAGCCGTTATATGAGGGATAATCGTGTATCTCGGAAACGTGGATAACTCCTATTCCCTGTGCTTCGAGCTCTGCTTGCATGGCGTTTCCCACCATGACCATATTTTTGGTGTCATCAGTTGTCCGATAGTTGAATGAAGCATCGTAGCTTTCACGGACATACGGCTCAAAGCTTTCGGTCGTATGTGTGTGATATATGAGCACAAGGGGGGCGTCGGTATCTTCTACTGTAAAATTCGGAAGATAGCTGCTTTCGTTTATAAGGTTCTCATTCGGGATAGTCGTTTTATTGTTGACCTGTCCGCCGCCGGGAAGATCGAAAAATGATACGCCGCTGTATTCGCCGTATGTTGTGCGTATAATACTTCCGCCTTCGCTCCACTCGGTAGGGTATGGCTTGGCTCCCGGGTCGGCGGAGGTCATCTCAAGCGGGCTTGGAAGTTTTAGAAGGTCTGATGTATCTGCGGTTTCGGCGGATATGCCATATCCCTGAGAGAGGAAGTCAGCTGCGCTGATGTATGCTTCATCTGCATCATCTGAGCTTGTGCCGAATATCTCTTCAAAATCGTCTTTTTCCACAGAGACGGATTTTTCGGGAGACCTTCCTGTGTTCATGATACGGGTCTCCGACAGAACTCTTTTAAGCTGTGAAGCTCCGCTCACGCTCATAGCTGCAGCGACCGGAAGTATAACTGCCGCGCAGCATTTTATCATACCTGAAATTTTTCTGCGTTTGTAACGCGTCATATCCTCACCTCATTATTATGCTCCGCGCTATTGCAAAATATCCATTAAGATATTTTGCGATCCGCCGTCTGTGACGGCGGACGGCGCATTGCGCCGTAAGCGCTCCGTTTATACTGCCTCTTCAAAGTGCAAAGCGGCTTTGTGACTGCTTAGCAATATAGGCAGGTATATAACCTTTCTATTGATTATATTCAAGTCAGGCTGAGAATATTTCAACGGATCAGAAAAATACACATATCTGCATTATCTGATAAAAATCCTCATAAAGTTTATGGGGTGATGATATGTATCTTTGCTGTAACTTCAGGCGTTTTATGTGGCTTCTAATGCTCGATGCACTTATCTTTGCACTTTGTTCGGGATTTTTCTTTATAGGCAAGGCACTGCTGTTTTCATCTGCGGGAGAAAGCGAAGATGATGCGGTTTTTCTTCCCGTAATAATGTATCACAGCGTTTATGACGGGCCTGTACAGGAATACATTGTAACTCCTCAGCAATTCGAGAATGATCTTAAATGGCTCAAAGCGAACGGCTACAGCTCGGTAACAGCCCAGCAGCTTGCAGAGTATGCCTGCGGCAGCGGAGAACTGCCTGATAAGCCTGTACTGATCACGCTTGACGACGGATTTTACAATAATCTTTCGGCAGTTCTTCCGCTGCTTGAAAAATATGATATGCAGGCGATAGTTTCTGTTGTGGGGAAATATACAGATGATTATGCTGCTGCAGATCCGCATGCGGAGAGATACTCTTATCTTACATGGGAGGATATCTCTGAGCTGATAGATTCAGGGAGGGTGGAGATAGGCTGTCACACATATGATATGCATTCACTGTACAGTGGGAGGAAGGGGTGTTCAAAGCTTTCATCTGAGACGGAGGAAGAGTATGCGCAGCAGCTTCAAAATGATATCGGTCTCGTTCAGGCGGAAATCAAGGAGCATACCGGGATATTACCAATAGTATTTGCATATCCGTTCGGCTGCAAGAGCGGCGAAAGCGTACCTGTCCTGCGCAGAAATGGTTTCCTGATAACACTTTTGTGCCGCGAAGCACCGAATTACATTACGCGCAGTCCGGATAGCCTGTACGACCTTTTCAGGTACAATCGCAGCGGTTATTATTCTACCGAGGAGTTCATGGAAAAGGTAATGCAGCAATAAAAAGGGGGCTCGTCTGACGGAGGTGACCTACTCTGTCACTTCGCCTGATATTTTCCTGCATCATGGGGAATTGCTTCAAACCCCGAGCTGAAAATTTCGGGGGGAAACCTTTCCTGAGAAAGGTTTCCCCCCGATAAAAAGTATGATCTTACATATGAGCGCAACGGTCATAGGAATATCTTTTTGTTTATCATTCTATGCCTGAAAGATCAATTAAACTGTTGCGGAATTCTGTGATGGAGGTCCTGCTGCCGTCCAGTTCGTTTCCGGCGACAGCGCCTGTGTAGCTTCCGTTGCGGAACACATAATATCCTCCGCTGCCGTTATCAACGAGATCAACAGTAATATCGTCTGAATCGTCGAAGTGATATATTGCTGTGAGTGCAGGATCGATAAGCTCCGGCTGAACTTCTGCGTCCACGGCGGTCAGATTCAGTATCGTAAAAGAATTATAATAATTCTGGAATGCCGTATAGACAGAGCTGTTTTCAAAATCGACAGGGCTGCCGTTGAATTCGCAGGTGTTTTCTTTCATGCTGATCGTGCAGGTATCGGAAAAATCGCCGAAGCTGAGCTCAAATCCCGTAATGCTGTATATATCAGCCGATGTGACATTCTGAAGGATATAGTCATAGGCTGTATTATCTATAAAGCTCATATCCGTAGTATAGTACAGCTCCACCTGATTGTCATTTTCCTTTAAAACGTAGGAGTAGGTCGGATTAGCGTCAAAAAGGCTTATCAGGAGCCGGCGTTCGGTGCCGTCGAGCCCCTTTACTATGACCTCTGCCTCAGGATCGTCAAAACCGTATTTTGAAAGATCTTCAAGGTTCTCATCAAGCATTTCCTCGGCTTCGATACAGACGATATTGTTAACTATAGCAGAAACGGCAGTCTGATCGAAAACGAGCTGAGAGTATTCTTCGGGAAGAGACCATGTCTGAGAAGCGGAATCATAAGTAAGATCGCAGGTGACTTCGCCGTTTTTGATCGTTTTTATCTCCTGGATGTTGTAAGCGTTATAGGGAAGAAATTCTTTATTTTTCAGCATGAGTCTGCTTGCCTTAAGAACGCTTCCGTACAAGGAATCGATCGCGTAGATATTATTTTTGTCTGCGGTCATAACGTAATAATAATCGCCTGTAGGGCTCATATCTCCGATATAAACACTATGCTCTCCGTCCGGTTCATAAACGGTGATCATTTCAGGGTCGTCAAGACCGTACATAGCTTTTTTCTCGCTGTCTGCCTCACCGTAGCTGGTTTCTGCAGTAAGAGTTGAGGTATAGGTGCAGATATACTGGATATATACCTGATCCAGAGCAAAATCATCTCTGTTCGTAAGCGACCATGTTTCGCTTTCCGAGTCGTATTCTGCGGTGTACAGACCATCGTCGCAATTGAAGTCTATTTTTGTAACTGAGTCCGGATCAAAGCTGAAAAGTACATTATCGGCTTCGAGCTGAGAGGATACCATATCCTCGTTATCTTTTTTGTTTTTCACTGCGAGAAAGGCTCCCACCGACGCTCCTGCTGCAACTAAAAGAGCAGTGAATGCAATGATTGGTTTTTTCATTATGCGTGTCTCCTCTTGAGCCATACTAAGATACCGATAACGATAAGACCGAGGGGTATAAGGATTATTGCAGCCATTGCAGTCTGAGCAGAGGAAGCGCTGTCGAAGTGCATCGAGTCATAGGAATTGAGCTTGCTGCCTATACCCATTGAGATATCGCTGTCGTAAAGCCATGTATTGGTGAAGGTAAGGAGCATCTGCGTTCCGTTTACCGAAGGCGCGATAGCATCCTTGTCGATGATGTCTGTCGAGCCCATTACGATAAGCTTTGCTCCGTTGGATTTATTGTATGAATAATATCCGAAATCAAGAAGTACGCCGCTGAGCTCTTCGTCGGCTTCCTTTTTGGTTATATCGTCGCCGCCCATAGATGTGCTTTTGGTGGTATATGTTCCGTCAGAGTCCTCACAGTTTCTTACAAGAGGACCTACCTCGACGAAATCAACATTTGCAAACGAGGTCTCGGGGATTGTTGTGAAGCTTCTGGTATTGGTGATACCGGGGCTGTACTCACCGGCATCGATGAGGTAATTGAGGTCGGTTGTCAGATCCTCGGAATAATCACTTGTTGCTGCGGGATACTGTATACGGAAGTATGACTCACTCTGCAAGTCATCTCTGTCTCTGTACTGATTTGAGGCACTCGTTTCAACGACTGTATTGTAGTCCATGATAATACCGAAATCGGTGAGAATGGATTCGATGTTAGTGAAGCGGCCTTCGGTATCGCATGGGGCGATGAGCATTGAGAGCGCTCCGCCGCCGCTGATGTAATCTTTAAGAAGAGAAAGCTCGTTATCGGTAATATCCTCCTGAGGACCTGCGAGGTAGATTATACGGGCATTTTCCGGTATTGCTCCGGCAGATTCAAGATCAAGCTCCTGAATGTCATAGTTGTTGGTCCTGAGCTGGTTAGCGTAGATAGAGAAGCTGTCATTTATGGATTTTTCACCGTGACCCGTGAGAAAATATATTGTCGGGAGCGAGCCGCTCGTACAGGTCTCGATAGCTGCTGCAACGAGCTCCTCGCCGGCATATTCAACAACGCCGTCTGAGCTCTGGAATATCTTGTTGTGGTCTATCTTTTTTGTGACACCGTCACAGCTAACGAAGATATCGCCTGCGGAAACTCCGAGGATATCGTCGGGGTCGAGCATCTTTGCAAGCGAAGGATCCTGATCCGGTTCAAAGCAGGTGAGCGTGATATTATCGCGCTCATCGAGCTGAGTAAGAGTATGATAGAGCGAGAGGTATTCGGGAGCGTCCTGAAAATACTTCAGGAGCGAGAGATAATAAACGTCGATATGCTTATCCGAGGTCTCATCAAGTAATTGCACAGTTTTTTCATTGAGCGTATATTTTCCTGACGGAGTCATGTCGTATACCTTGTCATAATAGCTCACAATGAGGTTTATCGGAACGAAAACTATGAGAACAAGGAGCGCTATGATAATAGCTGCAACTCCGGAGAGATTGAATCTTTTCTTTTTCATTCAGCTTACCCCCTGTTCCAGCGTTTTTTCTCGATGGAGATGTATGTCCATGCGAGCAGTACGATAGTAGCCGATAGGAAAAATACCAGATCGGAGAGACGGATGAATCCCTGTGAGAAATATGCGAATCTCGGCTGGGCGGCAAATGCATAGATCACCGACTGGAGTTTCGGGAACTGTGAAATGAATGCGGTGTTTGAAAAGTCGTCAAGGAAGATGACCACAAACATCAGCAGTTCTCCAATGATAGCGGCGATGATAGAGTTCTCGGTGAACGATGATACGAGCATTCCAAGAGCTATATACATCGTGCCCCAGCAGAAGATACCGATATATGCGCAGATCAGCTGGCTGACCACTACCTCGCCGTTTATTGCTGTAACGATAGGGAACAGAGCTGTTCCGGCGAGCATGAATATGTAGACAGTGATGTTTGCAAGAAACTTTGCAATTACGATTTTAAGTACGCTCACAGGCGAGGTCATAAGGAGGACCTCCGTGCCGAATTTGCGCTCGTCGGCGAATGTCCTCATCGTGAGGATAGGGAGCAGGAATATGAAGTAAAACAGAACGTCATAGAAGACCTCGGTGAACGAGAACATCAGTGTGTTTGAGCTTTCAAGTCCCGCGATGGCGTTTCCGAAGATGTACGAAAACAAAAGCATGAACAGGGCGGCTATCGTATACGCAAAGGGTGTGTAGAAGAACGATTGCAGCTCCTTTTTATAAATAGGAAACATTGTCAGATATCCTCCTTTTCGCCGTTATCTTTTTCTTCCTCTTCGGAAGCAGGAGCTTCATCTGCCGGGTCTTCTTTCTTCATTTCCTCAAGCATGTCCTTTATGCTGGTTTTCCGGGCAGGGCGATTGATGAGTTCTATGAATACGCTTTCAAGATTAGGCTTATCTGCATAAATTTCAAGGATAGTTATTCCCGCCTTCATTAGCTCAGCCATGAGTTCGCTGCGGATGGTATCCGCATCGCCGTCAAGCTGAACGGTAAAGGCGTAGATATTGCTTCCTTCATCATCAATACCGGTGATCTCTTTGACTCCCTTTGTGAGCTCGATTATCGAAGCACTTTTGGCCTTTGAGCCTTTGACCTTGATATGCAGCACCAGCGAGGTGCTGAAGGAGCTCTCGAGATTTTCGATAGTGTCAATAGCTCTTATATCGCCTTTGTTTATTATGATTACTCTGTCGCACACAGCACTTACCTCAGAGAGGATATGGGAGCTGAATATTACAGAGTGCTCTTTCTTAAGATCCTTGATGATGTTTCTGACCTCGATGACCTGATTGGGGTCGAGACCGACAGTGGGCTCGTCAAGAATGAGGAACTTCGGGTTGCCGAGAAGTGCCTGTGCGAAGCCGACGCGCTGTTTATATCCTTTTGACAGATTGCGTATCAGCTTACCCTCAACGTCCTTGATCTTGAGAAGCTTTGAAACGCGGTCGATCTCGTCCCGCCGCTCGCCTGACGGTATCCTTTTTAGACCGGCGCAGAAGCCGAGATATTCCTTCACCTTCATATCCGGGTAAACCGGAGGTATCTCGGGGAGGTAGCCGATATTCTTTTTGGCACTTATCGGGTCCTTAGCGATATCGCTGCCGAATATAGTGACAGTACCGTCCGACATCGGAAGATACCCGGCTATCATATTCATGGTAGTGGATTTTCCGGCACCGTTGGGACCGAGAAATCCGAGGATCTCATTGTCATTTATCGTGAAACTGATATTGTTTACGGCACGGTTATCACCGTAATACTTAGTCAGATTTTCTACTGTGATCATGAGCTGCTCCTTTCTGTATGTAATAAAATAGTATAGTGCAATAATAAATACTTTATTATTATCTCAAAATTTTATTAATGCAAGATGAATTGAATGTGAATAAAATGTTAATTCGGCAAGGCGCGAAAATATCTGCGATACATTTACGTATAAATATTACGGAAAAAGCGTGAGTGTTTTGTGAAGAATTATTGTAAAGATGATGAATCTTCAATAGTTAAGATAAAAATAATTACTTCGTTAATAAATGGTTAAACAATGAGAAGAACCCCGGTTTTTGCCGGTGGACAAAATGTACAAAAAAGGGAAAGCGATTGTGTGCATTGCACCAAAAATTATTTTTGTGAATTGCGAATGCTCCGGAAACTGTTGACATCAGATAAAATAAGGAATATAATTATTTTGAAAATAGTTTGAGAATTCTGTGCAGTCTGCGTGAAAGGCTCACAGTTGTACGAAGTATTTTCGTATATGCTTCCGGCAGCTTCTGCGGAGGCGATTCATATCTTATAAACCAAAACCTATATTATTATGAGAGGGGTAAAGCTTATGATAAGCAAAAAGAACAAGGCTCTCGCAGCCGGCATTCTCTCAGCAGCTATGACAGCTACTGCTGTACTGCCCGCAATGGCTTCAGCAGCAACTTCGCCTTCCGGCAACACATATGCTTCTGCGAACAATGCTAATGATTCCTATGCCGCTATGTTCTCGTCACTTTATGATGACGTTATCACTAACGGCCAGGCAAACGGTTATCTCAGCAAAAACAACAACGGTTCCGGTTTCGGAATCCCTTATCACTCGATCGAAAAGCTTTGTGTTGAGGCTCCTGACTATGGTCATGAGACAACATCTGAGGCTATGTCTTACATTGTTTGGATGACAGCTATGCACGATGTTCTCGTTCAGCAGGGCAGGATCAGCGGTTCTACAGGCGATCTCCAGAAGGGTTGGAATACCCTCGAGGCTATGATCCCCGGCTGGTCAACGAAAGCTTACGGCTACGGTACTATCCAGTATGATACTCTCTGGAAGCAGGATAGACTCAAGGCTGATACCGCTGAAGAAGGCGATACACCTGAGGCTTATCCTACAAAGTCCTATGCTAACCAGACAGGCGGCGACGCTATCAATCCTCTGTTTGACGCTTACAAGTCTGTTTACAGCAGCGACGACGGTTACTATCTTATGAACTGGCTCGCTGACGTTGAAGACTGGTATGGCTTCGGCGGCGGCAACGGCAAGTTCGTATTCATCAATACTTTCCAGAGAGGTACACAGGAATCCTGTTTTGAAACTGTTCCCGCACCTTGTCTTGAAGAACTCAAGTATGGTATGACAAGTTCAAATACTGATAACGGAAACGGTATCAAGGCTATATTCAACGGTCTCAATGCTGTTCCTTCACAGTATTCCTTCACTAACGCTCCTGACGCAGAGGATCGTGCTATCCAGGCTATTTACTTTGCTAATCAGTGGGATGTTAATACAGGCGATCTTTCTGCTCTCGCAGGTAAGATGGGTGACCAGTGCCGTAATGATATGTTCGATAAGTACTACAAGGCAATATCCAAGACGACAAAGATTACAGATTCTTCTGCAGGTATGGATTCTAAGCATTATCTGATGTCCTGGTATACTGCTTGGGGCGGCGCTCTTACAGCTTCCTACGGCAATTACAGCTGGGCTTGGCAGATAGGCTGCTCGCATTCACATCAGTTCTATCAGAATCCGCTTGCTGCTTATGCTCTGCTTTATGATTCGGATATCAACGCAGGTATGAAGGCTTCTAATGCGGATGAGGACTACACAGAATCTCTCAAGAGACAGATCGAAATGTACCTTTGGCTCCAGTCTGTTGACGGACCTATCGCAGGTGGTTGTACAAACTCCTACAACGGACGTTACGAGGAATATCCTTCAAATCTTCCTACATTCTATGACATGGTTTACGTTGCTCACCCTGTTTACTCTGACCCCGGTTCCAACCACTGGATCGGTAACCAGGTATGGTCTATCCAGCGTCTTGCAGAGCTTTACTACTATGTTAAAACAAATGGCGATGAGAGTGGCATAAAGCCCGGCGGACTCTCACTCGAAGATGCTCTCGATGCTATCCTCAGCAGATGGATCGAATGGTTCGAGGCAAATACTCACTTTGATTGGGTTGCTCCCGATGGCACAGAGTACACATATTGTATTCCTTCAAGCCTTAACTGGGGCGATGACCACGACTCTACAGACCCGGACTGTGTACCTGATACATGGACCGGCACATATAATCCCAACGGTAACCAGAAGCTCAAGGCTACTATTGTTGGTTACGGACAGGGCGACGTTGGTTGTGTATCTTCACTTTGTGATACTCTTATTTACTACGCTGCTGCTAAGGGCGTTGACGCTTCTGCAGCTGCTACAGATGACAATGATACAACAGAGGCTAAGGGCCTCCGCCTTGCTAACAAGCTCCTGAGCCTCCAGTGGGATCAGGGACGCGATGAAGTTGGTATCGCATTCAAGGATCACAACGGAAGCCTTTCACGTGTATTCGACCAGGAAGTTTATATCCCTAGCTACTATTCAGGAACAATGCCCGACGGTTCTGTTCTTGAGCCCGGCGCTACATTCTCGTCTATCCGTAAGAGCTATGAGAGCGTTGATGAGTGGCAGGAAGCTTATAAATACTATCAGGGTCAGGGTACCGACAATAACGGCGACGGTACTGTTGACATCAACGACTATGAGTACTATATGCACAGATTCTGGCACGCAGGTGACGCTATTGTTTCCTACGGCGTAATGGCTCTGCTTTATCCCGATGTTGATCCTTATTTCGGAGACGATATCCTTTGGGGTGACGCTAACTGTGACGGAATAGTTGATATGTCTGATGCAGTTCTCATTCTTCAGTCGCTTGCAAGCCCCGACAAGTTCGGTCTTAATGGCTCTGATGAAAATCACATCACAGCACAGGGTCAGCTCAACGGTGACGTTTATGAGAATGGCTCCGGCATTACAGCTCAGGACGCTGGTTCTATCCAGAAGTATATGCTTAAGCTCATTTCCGAGCTTCCTGAGTCCTATCAGTAACAATTATAATAAAAGCGGTGCTTTATGCACCGCTTTTTCTTTTTGGAATTTGCGGATTTCGTGTAAAGATAAAAAATCGTAAATATCACTCCGTGCAGGTTGATTTTTTTATGATAATGTGTTATAATATTATAATAGCATGGTTATGCGATAAAATTATATCAGAGAGAAGGCGATATGGTGCTGCGAAGTATGACCGGTTACGGAAGAGCACAGAAAATTATCAACGGACGAGATATCCTTGTGGAGATACGTTCTGTGAATCATAGATATTACGAATATTCATCAAGAGTTCCGCGTGCTTACAGCTACATCGACGAAAAACTCAAGGCACTCCTCAAAAGTGCTATTTCAAGGGGTAAGGCTGAGGTTTCTGTCACTATAAACAACATTGAGGGCAGGGATACGGTCATTGCTGTCAACAAGGACGTGGCAGAAGGATACGTCAATGCCCTTCGTACGCTAAATGAAGAATTGGGTAACGATGGAAGTACTTGGCTTGAGGACGACATCAAGCTCTCGAAGCTCATCAAGCTCCCTGACATCTTTAATATCCAGAAGGCTCCTGATAATGAGGAAGAGGTCTGGGCAGATGTTGCTGAGGTAGCTTCTGAGGCAATAAGCAGATTTGTTGAAATGCGTACCAAGGAGGGTGAGAAGCTCTACGCGGACGTGAATTCAAAGGCAGAGCTTGTTCTTGAAATGGTCGGAAAGGTTGAGGAGCTTTCTCCGCTGACAGTCGAAAATTACCGCAGCCGCCTTTACAAAAAGCTGAGCGAGGTCCTTGAAAGCAAGGATATCGATGACCAGAGGATCCTCACCGAGGCTGCAATATTCTCCGAAAAGATAGCTGTTGATGAAGAAACTGTACGACTGAGAAGCCATATCTCTCAGCTCAGAGAAATGCTTGTCAAAGAAGAAGCTATCGGCAGAAAGCTCGATTTTATCGTGCAGGAGATGAACCGAGAGGTCAACACTATCGGTTCTAAGGCACAGGATCTGAATATTACCAAGATAGTTGTTGATATGAAGGCGGAAATAGAAAAAATACGTGAGCAGATACAGAATATCGAGTAGGTGAAATATGAAGCTTGTTAACATCGGTTACGGAAATATGGTTTCCGCCGAAAGGATCATTACGATCGTCAGTCCGGAATCTGCACCGATAAAACGACTTGTTCAGGAGGCGCGAGATGATGGCCGCGCTATTGATGCGACATATGGAAGAAAAACAAGAGCGGTCATGATAATGGATAGTGGTCATGTCATACTGTCTTCGCTTATCACGGAAACTCTTGCTGCAAGAATAAACGGACCGGGAGGCTCAGATGAAGATGAATAAGGGAAGGCTTATAGTTTTTTCCGCACCATCAGGCTGCGGAAAGGGGACAATGCTTGCGGAAATATTGAAAAATGAGAGGTTTCGCTGCTCTGTTTCCGCAACAACAAGATCTCCGCGCGAGGGCGAACTCGACGGTATCAATTACCACTTTCTGACACGCGAGGACTTTGAGCGGCATATTGCTGCGGGAGAGTTTCTTGAGTATGCTGAGTACTGTAAGAATTTCTACGGAACTCTTGTCAGTGAAGTTGACTCTTACCTCGAAAAGGGGATAAACGTGATCCTTGAGATCGAGGTTCAGGGCGCTATGAAGATAAAGCAAAAACGTCCGGATGCAATATTCGTATTTATAGCTCCGCCGTCGATAGGAGAGCTGACAAGACGGCTCAGAAAAAGAGGGACCGAATCTGACGAAGTCATTGCAGAAAGAGTCTCGCAGGCTGCCGGCGAGATAGCTATGGCAGAAAAATATGATTACGTTATAGTCAACGATGCCCTTGAGGACGCTGTAAGCGATTTTTTTGCAGTTATTCGCGCAGAAGAGCTTAAAGCGGTATGTTCGGGCGAAATTATAAATGAGGTGTTAAAAAATGCTTAGACCAGCTGTAAATCAGATAATCACAAAGAATGAGAGCTGTTATTCTCTCGTTATAGGCGTTGCAAAACGCGCGAGAGAAATAACTGATGAGCTCTGTGAAAACAATCAGATACTGGAGGAAAAACCGGTAAAAACCGCTGTGGAGGAGCTTGCGAGCGGTAAGTGCAAGATCGTCAGCAGTTCGTCAAATCCTGCTGAATAATGTCCCTTATTGCTCAGGTCGCTGTAAGCGGAACTGCCTATTCCTTCGATATGCTGTTCAGCTATGCCATTCCGGAACAGTTCGCGGGCAGAATAGCCTGCGGATGCCGTGTGTTGGTGCCGTTCGGAAAGGGAAATAAGCGCAGGATAGGTATTGTTATGAAGCTTGACGAGGAATACTCTGCCAAGCTTAAATCTCTTGTTTCGCTTGTGGACAACGAGCCTGTAATATCCGATGAGCTTCTAAGACTGGCACTTTACCTCCGGGAACAGACCTTCTGTACGTATTTTGATGCGGTAAAGACAATGCTGCCTCCCGGAATGAGTGTCAGGGTCAAAGAAAGCTTTCGCATAAGCAGCGCTGCACCTATCGAAGAGCTATCATCCGCTGCGGCGGAGCTTTTTGACGTTCTGTGCTGCGTTAAGGAGCCAAAGGAGCTCAATGAGCTTCTGGAAAACTATATCATCGAAAACGGAAGAGCGCTTGTTGACGAGATGCTTGACAAGGGTGCACTCATCTCGGATAATGTTTTCAGGCAGACAGTCGGTGATGCTTCTGCAAAAATGCTGAGGCTCACCGATAAGTATCTTGGCTTCCCGGAGCTTTTTGAGCTTACTCCGAAGCAGAAAAAGGTTGCGGATTTTCTTGCCGAGAACGGAAGCGTTACGTCAAATGAAGCTGCATATATGTGCGGCGTTACATCTGCCGTTATAAAGCGTCTGGTAGCAAACGGAGCTGCTGAGGAATACAGCGTTGAGGTGCTGCGCGGTGTTGATGACGGCGTTCAGGAGCGTTGCGACCCTGAGAAAATAGTTCTTTCCCGGGAGCAGCAGAGTGTTCACGATACCGTGCTTGCACAGCTTTTCGAGCATAAGCCTGCGGTTTTTCTGCTTCATGGTGTTACAGGAAGCGGCAAGACCTCTGTTTTTGAAAAGCTTATATGGGACACTGTGAAGCTCGGAAGACAGGCGATAATGCTTATCCCTGAAATTGGACTTACTCCACAGGTGCTTAGTCGGTTCAGGTCGCTTTTCGGAGAAAGAGTTGCCGTGATACACAGCGGACTCTCACTCGGTCAGCGGCTTGACGAATATAAAAGAATAAAACGAGGAGAAGCGGACATAGTCATAGGTACGAGAAGTGCCGTCTTTTCTCCTCTTTCCAATATCGGACTTATCATTATTGATGAGGAGGGAGAGCGTACTTATAAGTCTGAAAGCTCGCCAAGGTACTATACGCACGATGTTGCAAAGCGCAGATGTGCGGAGCATGATGCTGTATTGCTGCTTGCTTCAGCTACGCCGTCTGTCGAAAGCTATTATCTCGCCGAAAAAGGTGTGTACAGGCTCCTCATAATGAAGGAGCGTTATCGCAGCAGTCCGCTTCCTGACGTTAGTGTAGTGGATATGAACTTTGAGCGCGAGAATGGAAACAAGACCGAATTCAGCAGAAAGCTTGCGGAAGAGATAAATCTGAATCTGAAAAACGGAGAGCAGACGATACTGCTTCTGAACAGGCGCGGTTACCATACTATTATAAGCTGCTGCGACTGCTATCAGCCGGTATACTGCCCTAATTGTTCTGTTCCACTGACCTATCACAAGAAAAATGACAAGCTGATGTGCCACTACTGCGGATATGTCAGCGAGCCTGTAAGAGCGTGTCCGGTTTGTGGCTCTGAACATCTGAAAAGTATGGGCTTCGGTACTCAACGACTCGAGGAGGAGCTTTCTGTTTACTTTCCTTCCGCGCGTATACTGCGCATGGACGCGGATACGACCTTTTCACGGTATTCCTACGAGAAGAGCTTCAATGCCTTCAGGCGCGGAGAATATGATATAATGGTCGGCACTCAGATGATAGGCAAGGGACTGGATTTCCCCAATGTTACCCTTGTTGGCGTCCTTTCGGTGGACAAGGCGCTGTATGCGGGCGATTTTCGCAGCTATGAGAGAACGTTTTCGCTCATCACTCAGGTCGTTGGACGGGGCGGCAGGGGCGAAAGCGCAGGCAGGGCAGTCCTCCAGACATTCATTCCCGAGCATTACGTGATGAATCTCGCGGCAGATCAGGATTATGAAGGATTTTACAGGGAGGAGATCGCCATAAGGCGTGCTATGATCTTTCCGCCGCTTTGCGATATGTGTGTTTTCGGATTTTCGGGAAGTGATGATATAGCGGTACATAAGGCTGCTGATGCAGTGATCACTCTAATGGGCGAAAAGCTCAGGAAGCTTTCGCCTAAAACGCCTGTGCGGGTCCTCGGACCGGTGAGATGCTCATACGGGCGAATAAACGGGAAATTCCGCTACAGAATAATAATGAAATGCAAAAATAACGCCGAGATCAGAAGCTTTATAAGCGAGCTTCTTACGGATTCGGCTAAGATAAAAGAAATGAAGAATATAGCTCTATATGCCGATATGAACGGCGATGCAGGAGTATGACAAAATGTTGAAAGGATATGATCGGAATGGCACTTAGAAAAATTCTTACTGATAAGGACGAAATGCTTCACAAGGTCTGCAAGCCTGTTGATAAATTTGACGAAAAGCTTGCTACGCTCCTTGACGATATGCACGAGACTCTTGACAAGGCACAGGGACTCGGACTTGCAGCTCCGCAGATAGGGGTGTGCAGAAGAATTTTCATCATGCACCTTGAGGAGGGCAGCATAGAGGCGATAAACCCCGAGGTCACAAAAAAAGAGGGAAGCCAGCGGGTTGCCGAGGGCTGCCTTTCGTGTCCTAACATCTGGGGCTATGTGACAAGACCTATGAGCTGTCATCTGAAGGCTCAGGACAGGCACGGAAACTGGTTTGAGCGCGATCTTACCGAGCTCGGCGCACAGTGTACCTGTCATGAGAACGATCATCTCGATGGTCATGTGTTTACCGAGATAGTGGAGGAATTTTTCGTACCCGAGGAGGAATGACGATGAAGATAGTTTTCATGGGAACTCCCGAATTTGCCGTGCCATGCCTGAGATCTCTCGCGGAGAGTATGCACGAGGTCGCGGCAGTATTCACGCAGCCCGACAAGCCCAAGGGCAGAGGATACAAACTGATACCTACGCCCGTCAAGGCAGCGGCACAGGAGTATGGGATACCGGTTTATCAGCCGGCTTCGTTGAAAAAGGACGATGACGCGGTGGAGACAATGCGAATCTTGAACGATATTGCTCCCGAACTTATAGTTGTTACTGCATACGGTAAGATACTCCCGAAGGAGATACTGGAGCTGCCGAAGTACGGCTGCATAAATATCCATGCTTCGCTCCTGCCAAAGTACAGGGGAGCAGCTCCGATAAACTGGGTTCTGCTTAATGGAGAGACCGAAACAGGAGTCACCTCTCAGCAGATGAACGAGGGACTCGATACGGGTGATATTTTAGTAAAACAAAGTGCTCCTATCGGCGAAAATGAGACTTATTCACAGCTTTATGGCAGGCTTTCCACCATGGGAGCACAAGTGCTCATGCAGACGATTGAAGCAGTCGAAAGCGGCAGCCTCAAGCCGGAAAAGCAGGACGATTCCCTTAGCTGTTACTCCCCGATGATAACAAAGGACATGAGCGCGCTTGATTTCTCGAAAACCGCCCGCGAGGTACACAATACTATACGCGGAGTTACCGGCTTCACAACGCTGGGAGGAAAGCGCCTGAAGATCTTTGCTTCGGAAATTTCGGACAAAATTGTTCCCGGAGCAAAAAATGGTGAGATAGTCGATACCGGGAGCTTCGCAGTAAAGTGCGGAGACGGTCGCGCTGTCATCTTCCGCGAGGTACAGCCCGAGGGCAAAAAACGTATGAAAACTGAGGACTTTCTCAGGGGAAATAAGCTTACAAAAGGCGATATACTTGGATAAGGAGGTTTATATCCGTGTTGCTGATCTTTCTTTTAATGCTCATTCTGCCGATAATAGCGCAGATCAACGTTACTTCCACATTCAATAAATATCAGAAGGTGCGCAGCTCGAGAGGAATTACTGCCGATCAGATCGCAAGGCAGATACTCGACAGCAACGGTCTTTACTATGTCCGCATAGAGCACATCAGCGGAAATCTGACCGACCATTACGATCCCGCGGCTAACGTCGTGAGACTTTCGGATTCGACCTACGGCAAAAGTTCGGTCGCAGCTATAGGTGTTGCGGCGCATGAATGCGGACACGTTTGTCAGCACGCAGAGAATTATGGACCTATCCTTCTGAGGAGCAAACTGGTCCCGGTAACTAATTTCTGCTCCAGAATATGGTATTTTCTTTTCCTTATCGGACTGCTGCTCAGTCAGCTGACGATAGGAACTTCGCTCATATATGCTTCAATAATCATGTTTGCGGCAGTAGTGATTTTTCAGCTCGTTACGCTCCCTGTCGAGTTCGATGCGAGCAGCCGTGCTCTCAAAACACTTGAAAGCAATTCGCTGCTTGAGGCGAGTGAGATCCCACAGGCAAGAAAGGTTCTGAAGGCAGCGGCTCTGACCTATGTAACGAGCCTTGTGGTATCGCTTTTGCAGCTTTTCAGACTGCTTGCTGCTGCGAGGAGAAGATGACTTCGCCGCGATATCTTGCCGTTGAGCTGCTGAACAAGACGTTTAAAGCCGGAGGATATTCAAATATACAGCTCAACAGCGCTCTGAGCTCATCTGATATGGACGAGCGCGATAAGAAGCTCTGCACGGCGATATACTACGGAGTAATCGAGCGGAAAATAACCCTCGACTGTGTGGTATCGGGGCTTTCATCGCGTCCCATAGAAAAGCTCGACGATGTGATCCTGAATATCCTGCGCTGTGGGATTTATCAGATAATGTATATGGACAATATCCCCGACAGCGCGGCGGTAAGCGAGAGCGTTGCTCTTGCAAAGAAGTTCCGAAAAATAAGCGCCGCAGGTATGGTAAATGCAATTCTGCGCAGCTTTATCCGCAGCGAAAAAAAATTTCCTTGTCCAAAGGACGACCTCGGGGCGGCTTCGGTACGGTACTCCGCACCGACGGAGCTTATTGAGAGCCTCATTGCCGATTACGGCAGGGAATCTGCTTTTGGGCATCTTGAGTATTCCCTTCAAGCACCTGAGATGTATATCCGCAGAAATCAGCTCAGATGCACCGAGGAGGAGCTTGTTTCCGCACTCGGCAGGACGGGCATTGTCCCGACTGCGCTTGACGGCTGCTATAGGGCGGAGGACGGTGCTGTCATAAATACAGAGGCGTTCCGCAGGGGATTTTTCCACGTGCAGGATATGTCCTCGCAGCTTTGCTGCCATGCCCTTGCACCTGCGGGAAATGACCTTGTGCTCGACATCTGCGCTGCGCCCGGAGGAAAGACCTTCACTATGGCAGAGCTCATGAACGGCAACGGGCAGATATACGCCTTCGACCTCCATCAAAAGCGCGTGAAGCTCATCATGGAAGGAGCTCAGAGACTTGGTCTGACAAACATAACAGCTGCGGTGGGAGATGCTTCAAGATACAACGCGGAGCTTCCGCAGTTCACGAAGATACTCTGCGATGTACCTTGCTCGGGGATCGGTGTTATCGCCCGAAAGCCTGAGATAAAGTACAAGAGCCTTTCGGAATTTGCCGGGCTTCCCGATATTCAGTACAGGATAGCGGAGAATGCCTTGAGATATCTTGCTCCGGGCGGAGAGATGGTCTATTCGACCTGTACTCTGCGCAAAGCTGAGAACGACGAGGTCGTGGACAGACTTCTTTCGGAGAATCCCGGGCTCGAACCATGTGAACTGCCGGAGCTGCCGAGCGTTGAACGCGGCAGCAGAGCTACGCTTTTCCCGGGAAGCGGCTCAGGCGACGGCTTCTTTATTGCAAAATTCAGAAAATCGGAATGAGCGGTGATACGTTGGAAAAAATCGACATTCTAAGCCTTACTCTCGACGAGCTCGAACAGATAATTGTCGGCATGGACGAGAAGAAATTCAGGGCAAAGCAGATATTTCAATGGCTCCATGTGAAAAGGGTCTTTGATTTTGAGAAAATGACTGATATATCTGCCCAATTGCGTTTGCACCTGAATAAAATTTTTTGTGTAAATGGACTATTTGTGCAGAAAAAGCTTGAATCCTCTATAGATAATACTGTAAAATATCTATATAGGCTCTCAGACGGCAATTTCGTCGAGACCGTTTTAATGGAATACAGCTACGGCTACAGCATTTGTGTTTCCACTCAGGTGGGGTGCAAAATGGGCTGCCGTTTTTGTGCGTCCGCCATTGCGGGGTACGTCAGAGACCTTGCTCCCTCGGAGATACTTATGCAGATATATGAGGCGGAGAAAGATGCGGGAGTGAGAGTTTCGGGCGTGGTACTCATGGGGATAGGCGAGCCGCTTGACAACTTCGATAACGTTATAAAGTTCCTTTCACTGCTGTCTCATAAGGACGGGAACAACCTCAGTCTGCGGCACGTTTCGCTTTCGACCTGCGGCATTGTTCCGAAGATATATGAGCTGGCTGACATGAAGCTCCAGCTGACACTTTCGGTTTCGCTGCATTGTGCGGATAACAAAGGAAGGTCCGAAATAATGCCCGTCAACCGTGTTTATGATATAGATGAGCTTATAAAGGCGTGCAGATATTATATAGAGCACACGGGGCGGCGGATAACCTTTGAGTATGCCGTTATTGATGATGTGAACTCGTCGGCGAAGGACGCCGACAGGCTGGCAGCTCTCCTGCGAGGGATAAACTGCCATGTTAACCTTATTCCTGTGAATAAGGTCAAGGAAAGAAGCTATCATACGTCCCGCTCGGCGGCTGCGGCATTCGCGGATCAGCTCGCTAAACGGGGTATAAATGCGACCGTGAGGAGGACTCTCGGAAGCGATATAGAGGCGGCGTGCGGACAGCTTCGGCGCGACGCTGACAGTCATAATAAGATCAAAGGAGGTGCGGAAGCTTGAGATACCGATTCGGGACCGATATCGGACTAAAGCGTGAGGAAAATCAGGACGCTGTAAGGTGCGAATATTTCGGGCATAATATACTTGCCGTCGTCTGCGACGGAATGGGCGGCGAGCGCGCAGGCAAGGAAGCCAGTACGATAGCAATAGAAGAATTCTTTCAGCGGTTTTCAGCTGACTATAAGGAAAGTCTGGACGATGATGAGATCCGTAAGCTTCTGATATCTTCTGTTTCTGCAGCAAATTCGGTAATATACACAAGGGCAAGAATGGATTTCAAGAACTTCGGCATGGGTACCACGTGCGTTGCTGCATTTGTCAACGACAAGACTGCATTTATTGCAAATGTCGGCGACAGCAGAGCTTATCTCATTACGGACAAGAAGCTCGTGAAGGTGACTACCGATCACAATGTCGCTTCACTGTTGTTTGAACAGGGTAAGATAACCGAGGAAGAGGTCGAAAACCACCCCCAGAAGCATATGCTGGTGCGTGCGGTGGGAGTTGAAAAAACTGTCCTTACGGATACGTTCCTGCTTGATTATGATGATAAAATCAGTCTGCTGCTGTGCTCCGACGGATTGTCGGGCTATTGCAGCGATGATGAAATATATGACGTCATTCTGAGTTCACCCTTTGATGACGTCGCAGATAAACTCATAGAATTAGCTCTGAGCAAGGGCGGCCGTGATAATGTTACAGTTGCGGTAATTTCTGACTGACATGGGAGGAAAGGAAATGGATAAGAACATTGGCAAGAAGCTCGATGGAAGATATGAGATAACCGAGCTTATTGGCGTGGGAGGCATGGCTGAGGTCTATAAGGGCGTTGATGTCATTGACAACAAAACAGTCGCTATCAAAATACTTAAGAAGGAGTATGCGGAGAACGAAGAGTTTCTGCGCCGCTTTCGCAATGAGTCGAAGGCTGTAGCTGTTCTCTCGCATCCCAACATCGTTAAGATATACGATATGGGCTTCTCCGAAAAGATACAGTATATCGTCATGGAGTACATCGACGGAATAACACTTAAGGAGTACATCGAGGAGGAAAAGGTCCTTACATGGAAGGATACAGTCCACTTCGTTATACAGATACTGCGCGCGCTCCAGCACGCTCACGATAAGGGCATCGTTCACAGAGACATCAAGCCCCAGAACATAATGATGTTCACCGACGGCACTATCAAGGTCATGGATTTCGGTATCGCCAAGTTTGCCCGTGAGGAGGGCAAAACTGCCACCGATCAGGCTATAGGCAGTGTTCATTATATCAGCCCCGAGCAGGCGAGCGGCAATGTTACTGATGCCAAGAGCGATATTTACTCCGTCGGCGCAATGATGTATGAGATGCTCACGGGAAGAAAGGCTTTCGACAGTGATAATCCCGTAGCTATCGCGGTTATGCATATGCATGATATCCCCGAGCGCCCGAGAGCTATAAATCCCGATATTCCAGATGGTATCGAGGAGATAGTTCTGAGAGCTATGGAAAAGGCTCCTGAGGACAGATACCAGACTACTGCTGAGATGATCGCGGATATCGAGGCTTTCAAGGCTAATCCCGATATTACCTTTGGTTATTATGCAGAAGAGACTGAAGAGGACGGTGCAGCAGTCGGCGGTACAGATGTTCAGTCTGAATCTCAGGACGACGTCAATAATGCCTATGCCGCAAAAATGCCGGCATACGCAGCCGCCGGTGCTGCCGGAGGTGCGGCTGTCCAGAGAACAGGGGCTAATGCGCCTGTAAATTATGAGGACGATTATTATGATGACGACGACGATGAGGAGGAAGAGCGTTCATCGCTCGTAGTTCCTGTGCTTACGGCAGTGGTTGTTGTTGTTATCATAGTTGCCGTAATATTTGTTGCAACTCTCCTCAGCGGACTTCTCAAGGGAAGCGGCAATAAGAGCGATTACACAATGCCTGATTTCTACGGCTGGGATTACAATACAGCTGTCAGTCAGTACGGAAATAATATCAAATTCGAGGTCGAGAGCTCAGAATATGACGAAGCCGACGAGAATACTATCATCGCTCAAAGCATCGAACCCGGAACAGAATTCAATAAGGGCGATGTACTGAAGGTAACGATAAGCAAGGGCATGGAAACAGTTGATGTTCCTCACCTTGCGGGTCTTAACCAGGAGCTTGCAAAATCGCAGCTTACAGAGCGAGGGCTTGGGTGCGAGATAATAAAGACCTCCGATCCCGAGGTCCAGCAAGGCTACGTTATCAAGTCTGAACCTGATGAGGGTACTACCGTCCACAAGGGACAGTCTATTGTGCTCTATGTCAGCATGGGTGCAAATGCCGAGCAGGTAGTTGTTGAGGACTATACAGGCAAGACCGTTGACGATGCAAGCACAATGGCTTCTTACAGAGGTCTCAAGGTTAAAACAGAGCCCAAGCCTTCTTACGAGAAGGAGGGCACTGTAGTAGATCAGGAGCCTAAGAAGGGCGAAAAGGTAGACGCCGGAACAGAGATCATTCTCTACTTCAGCGACGGAACAACTCCTGACGGTGAGATACCGTTCACGGTTTACTTCCCGTCAGACGCATACGGACGTTTTGCACTTGACTTCATTCTTAAAAATGAGGACGGCACAACATCAACAGTTGGTTCGGGAACAATATTCGTTCCCGATATGCCATCGCATACCCAGAGCATTCAGGGTACGGGCGAAAACGTGCTTGTTACTGTAGTTCTCTCGAATCTTAATACAAATCAGAGGGCAAATATAGGAACGTATTACTTTAATTTCGCTACAAACAGCGTCGTTACTCAGACTGAGGACGTGCGTGCGGCATTCGAGGCTGTAGGAGGCTTTACTCCCGTTACCGAGGAGCCTACAACAGAGCCGCCGACAGAAGCTCCGGTAGTTACAGAAGCTCCTACGGATCCACCAATTCAGACTATCACAATGCCGTATCTTGTGGGACTCGATTACAATTCAGCGGTAAGTGCATATTCAAGTCAGATAAACATTGTCAAGGGTGATAGTCAGTATTCTGATAATTACAATGCAGGTACTATCATGTGGCAGTATTACGACAGTGGAACGACACTCAGTGTAGGAACGACAGTTTCCGTAACGGTAAGCCTTGGACCGGCTCCTACATCGCCTCCTGACAACTCGGAGAGCGTTGAATGATGATCATGGATACTAAAGGAATAATAACAAAATGCTTAGGGGGACTCTACACAGTAGAGTCCCCTGACGGTATATATGAATGTAAGGCGAGGGGAGTTTTCCGCAGCAGGGGCATAAGCCCGTATGTCGGAGACCGCGTTGAGCTTCGGGACGGAGTCATCAGCGAGATACACGACAGAAAGAATTGCATTATAAGACCTCCGCTTGCCAATCTCGACAGGCTGATATTTATCGTTTCGACGTGCAGTCCTGCGCCGAATTATCTGTTGCTCGACAAGTTTATTGCAATTGCCGAGTACAAGGGTATAACACCCGTTGTAGTGATAACAAAGGCTGACCTCGGCGACAGCGCCCCGATACATGAGATATACGGCGGCATAGGGATAGAGGTGCTGGAGGTCAGCTATGAGGACGAGATCTCCATAGAGGCTGTAAGAAAGCTTCTCAGCAGCGGTATAAGCGCATTTACGGGAAACTCGGGGGCAGGGAAGTCCACCCTCCTCAATGCGGTTGACCCGACCCTCAATATTCCGACGGCGGAAATAAGCCGCAAGCTCGGAAGAGGCCGCCACACCACCCGCCATGCGCAGCTGTATAAGCTTGCGGGTGGAGGTTACATAGCCGATACCCCCGGCTTTTCCACATTTGATACGAATCGCTACGACATTATCCGTAAAGAGGAGCTTGCCGGCTGTTTCCGCGAATTTGAACCGTATATCGGAGACTGCCGTTTCAATGACTGCGCTCATGTCTGCGAAAAGGGCTGTTCTGTTATCGCGGCGGTCGAGTCGGGAAAGATACATAAAAGCCGACACAGCAGCTACTGTGCGATGTACGACGAGGCTAAGCATCTAAAGGAATGGGAGCTGAAATGATGAAGATATGCCACATATTTGCGGGTGGCGAGCTCGGGAGTAAGGTCACCAAAGAATATTTCAGGTCTCGCAAGGGCTTTGTAATCTGTGCGGACAGCGGCTATAAGCACGCAAAGAATCTTGGCTTAAAGCCCGATGTGATAGTGGGTGACTTCGACTCTTACAAGGGGAAACTGCCGAGTGATCCTGAAATTATCCGCACAGTCCCCGAAAAGGACGATACCGACACTATCATGGCGGTGAAGATAGCGATAGAGCGAGGCTATAATACGCTATGGCTCTACGGAGCTCTCGGCGGACCGCGCTTCGACCACGCTATTGCTAATATCCAGACCATGCTTTATGCCCGTGAGCACGGCGCGGAACTGATCCTCTGCGGAAACGAGTGGGTCAGTCTGCAGGGAGAGGGGGAGAGTCACTATGTCCGGGAGGACTGCGATCGCTACTTCTCCGTATTTGCAATAACAGAGACCGTGAAAATAAAGTCTCTGCGCGGGGTGAAGTATCCTCTTGAAAATTATGAGATGCACCGCTCGTACCCTATCGGTGTGAGCAACGAGATAATGGACAGACACGCATTACTCGACATTGAGAGCGGACTTGCGCTTGTTGTACAGTCATGAAGTAACCAAAATCCCTCCTCTGAATATAATGGAGTATACAAAGGAGGGATTACATATGAAGGTAGTAGTGATAAAAAGTCCGAAGCTGCTCTCGGGATTACTGAGAGTAATATTCAGGATCAAAAAAGAAGAAGAGTAAGAAAAAAGGAGCCGCCGCACAGAGTGCAGCAGCTCCGAATTTTTTACCTATGCTGTTTAGATACCGCAGTCCTCATAGTCCTTCCACTTCTCGAAGTAGAGCTTATTGCTCCAGCTTCTGAAAATGATATAAACGACGGAAGCTATTGCGAGAAACAGCGCTGCCATTATTGGCAGAGAATCTTTAAACATTTTACGGGGAGTATAATTATCATTTTCATTCATAGTCTTAGCGTCCTTTGCTTTGATATTTCGGAGCTTATTCAGCTTCGTCGGCAGAAATTTCGGGAGCGGAGCCGCTCATTTCAGCCATGAGCCTTGCAAGCTCGGCATCGACCTTTGCGTCTTCCTCAAGCTGCTCGAACGAGTCCTTCAGCTCGTCACCGTCCGTACCTGCAATTTCGGTAAAAGCCTCTGCTTCAGCCTCCTTGCGCTCGACCTTTTCCTCCATTCTCTTGAATGTCTCAAAAGAGGAATTTCCGCTAAATCCGCCTGCTGTCTGAGCGAGGTTCTTCTTTGTATCTGCCATCTGGGAGCGTGCGATGAGCATAGCCTGACGGCTCTTTGCCTCTTCAAGCTTAGCCTTGAGTACCTCTACTTGATTGCCGATAGCCTCGGTCTGATCGGAGATAGACTCATACATTTCCTTATAGTTGGAAACGTCCTCATCAGCCTTTACCTTCTTGGCAAGAGCCTGCTTAGCGAGCTCCTGATCGCCCTTTGTGAGGGCAGCCTTAGCCTTGTTTTCCCAGCTCTCGGATATCTTCTGAGCTTCGAGATACTTCTTTTCGGCGAGGCGTTCACTTGCCTTAGCCTTTCCATAATTCTGAGTTGCCTTAGTCAGCTCAGTCTGCATATCGATGATGACCTGCTTCACCATTTTCTCCGGATCTTCTGCTCTGTCAATAAGGTCGTTGACATTTGATTTGAGCAGGTCGCTTAATCTGCGAAATACACCCATTTTTAAATCCTCCTGTTTCATGTAAAAGTTTTCGCGAGGCACACCCCTCGTGCCACAATAATATTATAGATTATTTCCTGTTACTTGTCAATAACGGGCAATTTATTTTCATCTTATTTTCATGAGCTTATCACAAATGAGTTCAAGTGAACTTGCGTATCGATCGTGTGAACAGGATTATTCTTCGCCTTTTTCAAGTTCGTCTATGTATTTTCCAAGTTCCTCCAAAGAGATCCCGCGTGTGCTTAGCGGCTGGTCTTCGTTGATGCGAAGGAGCTTTTCGCGCAGATCCAGCATTTTCTTTCTGCGTTCATATGTCTCTGCGTTAATGACTACCATGTCGGGGCAGCCTTCTTTAGTCAGGCGCAGAGGCTCAGCGGTTATCTCGCAGAGCTTGACGAAAAGGTCGTAATTTGAGCTGAAATCATCGCTTTTAATTGATATCATTGTTGCATCTCCTATATTAAAATTATTCCTCGGGAAGAGTTATTAATTTAAGCAGGTATTTCTGTATTGCCAAGGCATCTTTAGCTGTAACGCCGTCGCCGCCGCCCGAACAATCGGCATTGATGAGCCCCTGCGCCGTGATGTGATCCTCGTTTGTGCCGTTCACGCCGTATTTATCGGGATTTGCCTGAGACTGGAGTATCAGCACAGCGTCTGCCA
>CALEPT010000222.1 GCA_937910385.1 uncultured Ruminococcus sp.
GCTTTGCAGCCTGCAAAATGTACAATGTACATTTTGCAATAGAGGCAAGTATATAATATTATTGCACAAGAGCAGGATTCAAGTCTTTGCATTCACTTCATATTGTCGATGTAGTCCTTAATGGCTTTTTCGGCGGACCTGTACCTCTTGTAGAACTCGCCTGCGGATATCCTCATCGCTCCGTTACCGAGGATTATCATCTGTTCGACGCCGTCGGAGGTAGCGACACGGACTCTGTGCTTTTTTGAGAGCTCGTGAGTGACACGCTCGATGTAGGTGTCTGCGGTCTCTGATTCCTTGGTGTAGACAATGCTGATGTTGCAGTATTTCTCGACCTCGCGGTGCTTCCCCGAGACTTTGTAAGCGTCAAACACAAGGATCAGCTCACAGCCGATAAAGCCACGATAGCTGCACATCATATTTATCAGCTCTGCTCGGGCGGCATCAAGGTTTTCCTCGGCGATCTTTTTGAGCTCGTCCCATGCGAAGATGATGTTGTAGCCGTCAACGAGCAGATAATCGGGACCTGTATGCTCGGGGAGCCTGACTTGCTTATCGTCGGGGCTGACGGCCTTGGTTTTCTTGAAAGCACGTCTGGGGTCGCTTTTGAGCTTTCCGTATGTGCGCTCAAAAATTTCCATGAGCTCCTTGTCGGAGACGGCACTTTCAACAAATCTCTGCGCTTTACGGCGGCGCTCCATATCGTCGGAGGAATTTTGCTTTTCGTCAAGGTATGAGGGAAGGTGCATATGCTGCGGTACCTCGCTCCATTTTACTACATATCCCGCACCGTGAGAGCAGAACACCGAATCCGCCGTGTTTTCAAGGTCTGAGTCACAGTTATAGGCTATGTCAGCGATGACCTCATCAGAATTATGACATGGGCGGTATCCACTCAAAGTGCAGGAAATACGGCCTTTTCCCTTTGTGAATCCGATGAGCTCGCTCTGATATGTATTCAGCTCAGACACAGGAGCACTCCCTTTGATCATTGAAGTATCTCCGATGGTCTCAGGCGGAGAAAAGTCAGCTGACATATGCTGCAAGTCGGCTATTGTTCGTCCCAAATACTCCGTCGGCAGCTCTATCTCATAGTCGTAAAACGGCTCAAGAAGCAAGCTGTGAGCGTTTCGCAGTCCTTGACGTACCGCCCTGTAGGTAGCCTGACGAAAATCTCCGCCCTCTGTGTGTTTCAAATGTGCTTTTCCTGATACGAGAGTGAGCTTTATATCCGTAACAGGAGAACCGGTAAGGACTCCTATGTGAGTTTTTTCGGCAAGATGAGTAAGTATCAGTCTCTGCCAGTTTCTGTCGAGCTTGTCCTCGGGACAGACAGTTTCAAATTGCAGACCACTGCCCTGAGGAAGAGGTTCGAGCAGCAGATGGACTTCCGCATAATGTCTGAGCGGTTCATAATGACCGACACCTTCGATAGTATCGGTAATAGTTTCCTTATAGGTTATCGCACCGTTTATGAACGAAACATCATATCCGAATCTGTCCTTTATAATATTCGTCAGCACTTCGAGCTGAACAGCTCCCATAAGCTGAAGATGTATCTCTCTGTTTTGTTTATTCCACAGGATATGAAGCTGAGGGTCTTCGTCCTCAAGGCGGCGGAGAGCTTTAAGGGCTTCATGTAAATTGACCTCTGACAAAAAGCATACTTTATATGTCATTACAGGCTCTAAAATTGCCCTTTCGGAATTTTTTATGCAGCCGATGCCTTGTCCGGCAAAAGTTCCTGCAAGTCCTGTAACAGCACATACATCACCGCATGAAGCAACATCTGCGGTTCTGAATTTATCTCCGGAGTAAAACCTTATTGAGCTGACTTTTCCGTTTTGAGGTTCACCGTCGGCGTTGAGATATTCAAGCTCATCGCGTGTTTTGAGAGCGCCGCCCATAATTTTCATGTGGGTCAGTCTGCTTCCCTTTGAGTCGTATGATATCTTGAATACTTTTGCCCCGAACACGTCCTGTCTTTCCGGTTCGTATGAAAAACGATCTATAAGTCTTAGAAATTCATTTATGCCCTCCATTTTAAGAGCGCTGCCAAAGCTGCACGGGAATATACGGCGTTCCGCGACAGCCTTTATAATTTCAGCGTCGCTGAGATCTCCTGAATCAAGGTATTTTTCCATAAGGGATGCAGAGGAAAGGGCTGCGTTTTCGCATATTTCCTCATTGCTTCCCGAAAAATCCGCACATCGCTCGGATAATCGCTTCTGAAGGTCTTGGATAACGGCTTTTTTGTCAGCGCCGATAAGATCCATTTTATTGACAAATATAAACACAGGTATCTCGTATTTTTTCAACAGCTTCCACAGCGTTGAGGTATGGCTCTGAACGCCGTCTGTAGCACTTATTACGAGTATCGCAAGATCAAGTACGCGCATTGTACGCTCTGTTTCGGCAGAAAAGTCAACGTGCCCGGGCGTATCAAGAAGCATTATATGAGTATCTGCGACAGTGAACTCAGCCTGATGAGAAAAAATAGTTATCCCTTTTTTACGTTCGATAGTATCAGTATCGAGTGATGAGCTGCCGTTATCAACTCTTCCGAGAGTCCTTAGCTTTCCTGAGATGAACAGCATAGCTTCGGCAAGAGTTGTTTTCCCCGAATCTACATGAGCAGTTATTCCCACGGTGATTTTCTTCATAGTAATTCTCCGTTCTTACTGTATGATTTTATTGTACCATATTTTGACGGATTTGTCCATATCCTTGTATCACACATGAGCCTTCATAAGAATATAATTATAATACAGCAGGCTTAAATGTACATCTATGCAGTAAGTATAAAAGCGAAAGGAGAACGGATATGAGGCATAAAAAGCGGCGTATACCGCATAGATACGGTATACGCTTTAAGTTCGGTACAATAATATTTTTTATGGTAATCATACTTCTTGTTGCTGCGATCGTTAAGGCAGACAGAGCACTAAGACCGGTAGCTTCAATGCGAGCGGAGCACTTTGCATTATTAAATACGAATGAAGTTATAGAAAAAGCCGTTTCGGACTATCTATCAGAAAATGAGTGGTCATATGGGGACTTTAGTACAATAGTATATAACGGCAGCGGAGAGCCGGTTTCCATTGCTGCCAATCCATACAATATCAATAAGGTGCAGTCAGAGCTGACACTGATTATAAATCGAAGGCTTGAGAGCGCAGGGGAGAATTATCACAGGATCGCGATAGGTTCTCTTACGGGATCATACATATTTGCAGGAAAAGGTCCGGATATAAGAATAAGAGTGTGCCCGATGGGGAGCGCACAGGTAGAGCTGCTGAGCAGCTTTGATTCTTCCGGAATAAACCAGACAAGGCACAGACTCACAGCAGCTGTTACTGTAAATGTCAGCTCTTCACTTCCGCTTTATGAATTTGAAACACAAGCGGATTTTGAGTTCCTGATAGCGGAAAACGTAATAATAGGAAGCGTACCGGAGATAGGTGCTTACGGTTGGCACTTATCCTCCGGCTGAAAATTCACTGCTTGTTGCCTTCGGCGCAGATCCAGTTAGTACCTTCTTTTTTGTGTATAGCTATATCTGAAAAGCCGGCATTTGCGAGCATATCGCGCAGTTGAGAAGCTGTTGGATTGAAAAGCTCATACTTTCGGACATTTGCCTCCTCTTCCGTGGTGAGCTGTGCGTCTCCGTTAATATCGGCAACTATCAGGAATTTTCCCCCTTTGGCAAGGACTCTGAAAACCTCGCGTAGGTCTTTATCGGGATCCGGCCAGAAATAGAAGCTTTCAACGGTTATTATTCTGTCGAAGCTTTCGTTATCAAATGGAAGAGCTTCCACTGAACCGCTCGTTATATCCATTTTTCCGTCAGATATTGCATCAGCGTTGTGTTTTCTGCTCATTTCTACAGATAAGGGAGAGTAATCAACTCCTGTAAGATGACCGCTTGTTATCTGAGACGCCATTCTTTTTAAAGCAGCACCGCCGCCGCAGCCTATGTCAAGAACTCTTTCTTTTCCGCAAAGCTCAAGAAATCCGATACCCCATGCTGTGACTGCGCTGTGATGCTCGTTCATATCCGAGAGCATTTCTTTTCCTGCTTCACCATGAGGTTTTTTGGGGTTGCCAAGCTCAGTTATTGACTGTAAATTTTCGCTCATTTTATTCCTCTTTCTTGTTATATTAATTATTCACAGCTGAGAAAGATCATATTGTTATAGCGGTGAATATATGAGGATGCTGCATATTAATGCAGCATCCTTTGATCTGCTTATTCTTCGGGAAGGGTTATCATTTTCAGCATATATTTCTGTATAGCAAGTGCGTCTTTGGCAGTAACTCCGTCTCCGCTTCCGGAGCAGTCGGCATTTTTCATACCAAGTGCAGTAATATGATTCTCATCAGAGCCGGTCTCACCGAATTTATCAGGATTTGCCATTGCCTGCATTATAAGAACTGCATCTGCTACTTCTACTTCCTTATTGCAGTTAGCATCTCCATAGAGGATATCATCAGTTACAGGAGGTTCAGTAGTTGTCGTAGTAGTGGTAGTAGTAGTAGTAGTTGTTGTTGTTGTTGTTGTTGTGATGACCTCCTCGCGAGCTGCTGCAAAAACGGTATAATTTACGACAGAATAGGAGTAAGCATTTCCGCCTATGGTGATGATATCACCCTTACTGAAATCCTTTTTGTAAAGCAGGAAATTCAGGTCGTTAGAGGTTGTGGCGGTATCGCTTATAAGTTCATAGGAACTCAGCCATTCAGGAACTTTATTGCCGTCTGCGGTATCGGTCATTCTCTTATCAACTGCAATGTACAGGGTCAGATCCTCGGCAGCTGTCGCTGTTGCAGCATCTCCGGAGAATCCCTTTGCGTCACAGGAAGTCAGGAGCTGTTCTGCTCCTTCGAGAGCTGAAGGGAGAGAGGTGAAGGTGAAAGTGCGGTCTCCGAATACCAATGAGCCTACAGCCGCGTTCTTTGCTATCTTCCAGCTGTAAACGTTAGCACCTTCGTCAATTGAGATGTTTTTAAGAAGATCGCCGTTGAGAGAGGCATATTCTCTTCCGAATACAAAGCTGTCGATATTGAGAAGATATCCGTCGCCGCCTTTAAAGACAAGATACAGCTTATGCTTGCCTGTAATTGCGGGGATATTGCATGTAAGCTCAGTCCAGTTTGACCACGAGCCTGTGCCGTCAAAGTCGATAGTGGCAGCAGGTGTAGAACCTATCGAATCGATGTAAAGCTCTATCTGCGATGCATTACCTGTAACTTTAGCCGAGAAGCTTTTAGCTCCGTCCTCAAAGTCTACTTTACTGAAGCAGATGTAGTCGCCGTTTTCGATGTAAGCGACGTGTGTTTCTCCGTCTCCGTCTTCATTTCTTGTGCCGGATTCGCTGTTATATTCCTCGGCTTCGATAGTCTCAAATGCAGAGATAGCAGAAGCTCCGTTAAATTCAACGGGATCGCCCGCGAGCTCGTTAAGGTACATTTCGAGATTTGTGTAATCGTCGCCTGAAAGGGAAACAATAGATCCGTCGGAAGCGTCGTTGGGGTTAAGACCGTGGAGAGTTTCCCAAGCATCGGGCATACCGTCGCGGTCGGCATCAGCTGCGGCAGTACCGCTTTTAAAAGTTGAGCTTGTAGGATATCCGCCGCAGTCATTCTGACTGTCGATTATACCCTTGAGCCCCTGCTTGCTGCCTGTATATGTGTATGTTCCGTTTGTAACTTCCTTATGATATCGGCTGTCGATATAGTCAAGAGCGGGTACATTTGCACCTGCACCTGTTGTATTATCGATAACTTTGGTGTAAGCTGCTTCAGCTGTATCTGTATTAACATATGACTCACAGAAAGGAGAGGTAAGCTTAACATCGCTGATAGTGCAGTTGTATAGCGAAGATACAGCTTTACTCTTGCTCCATGCATCATCGGAAGCTTTGAGAATCTGGTTTCCGCTCGTATCGGTCATTATATTGCCTGAAACATACATCTTCTGGCAGTCGCTTGTGTTCAGCTCATTGCCGTCGATAGAAACTACGTGCAGCGAGGTATTGGACGAAGCGCCCGCCTTGTAGTAGTTATTTACGAAGTTAAGTCTGCGCACGCCGCCGTCAGTTGTACGGTCGCGCCAGTTGTATACAACGTTATTTCTGATATCAATATAACCGCCGTATGTGACCGCGTCCTGTTCCATACCGCCTGCCATTGACCAGTTTCTGCCTGTACAGTCGATAAGGAGGTTATGGTGGAAACTGCCGATATTACCGCTGATAGAGGCGGCAAATGCGTGAGTTTCGGTCTTGGTTCTGTCATCGGCGTTGTAGTGTATGGAATCATGCAGAGCCTCGCCGATAATGTTCCACTGGAATGTGATATTTGAAGCCGAGCGCGAGGAGAAGCCCTCATCAGTAGACCATGACATTGAGCAATGATCAATTATGCAGTTGTTACTGCTTCCAAGACCCATTCCATCTGAAACATCGTTTACTCCGGAAAGTCCGCGGTCTCCGGGACGTACTCTGACATCGCGGATAATAACGTCCTCACAGCCGCTTGTACCGAAGCCCCACTTTATAAGAGTTATACCGTCCCCGGGAGCAGTCTGACCGGCAACATAAACATCTCCTCCGGTGTTGGGAATAGTTAGCTTGCTCTGTAGCTCGATGATACCGCCGACATCGAAAACGATAGTTCTCGGACCTGTGACTGATTCTATACCATATCGGAGCGAGCCTGCACCGGAGTCATTGAGATTGGTAACATGATAAACAGTACCGCCTCTGCCGCCGCGAGCCCAGCGACCGTAGCCTTCAGCAGTGGGGAAGGCGAGACGATTGAGCTGGAAGGAGTAAACAGCGCCCTTTACTGTACCGCTGCTGCTTACCTCATCAACGCGCCAGTAATAGGTAGGGATAGAGGAGTATTCGTCGCTGTTGAGGTCGAAATGGGGAGTTGTAACGGTCCCTTTATACTCTGCCGATGATTTTGTAGCATTGAAAACGCTGTTTAAGTCTGTACCGATATAAACATCATGAGAGGTCGCGCCCGAACCGGCTGTCCAGCTGAGACCGTCTTCGATATTCTGATGAGAATACTGATCCTCAGGGCTTATCTTGGAGATAGAAGCAAAAGGACTTGCACCGTCAATTTCAAATGCATTGAGCCATGCGTTGCTGTATGACTGATTTCCTTCACCTTGGATCAGGATAGTGGCAGAGGTGCCGCTGAACTCGACATATGAGCGGCCTGCATCGTTATCGTTTGTGATATTTACGGGGCAGCTTATACCGGTCTGCTTGACCGAGCCGTTTACGGATATTTTCAAGGTGCTCGGTGTAACATTTCCGTACAGACAGCTGTGCCAGCCCGAAAATGAATGAGTTCCGCTTGAAAGACCTGATATTTCGATTTTCAGGGCTCCGCTTGTATCGTTATCTTTATTGTAGATGCCGTCTGCGATAAGATAAGGAGTTGTTCCGTCGTATTTCTGAAGCTTTTTGTTATTGGTGCAGTCAAGTGAGCCGCTTCCGCTTCCATTGCTTATGGTGACAGTAACTCCTGTCGAGGTTTTGAACGAGTCGCCGGTGTATACCCATGTTTCGGCATTGGGTGCGTACAAAGCGGAACGTCCGTCATTGCGGTTGATATCCACGCGCACTCTTGAAAGACTTGAAATGGCAGCAGTCTCGGTAATGCTATTGACTATTACCGGAATATCCGAAGCCATCGCTCCTGCACACAAAGCTGCAGCAGATAAGGCGGCAGTAGCTTTGCGTATAAAATGTGATCTTTTCATTAAAATGACCCTCCTATATTTATTCATCACGGATTTATAATTATATCTATAAAATAGTATATCACGGTATAGTGAATTCGTCAATATGTATTTATCTTTAAAAAAACGTTCATATTTTGTGAGAATAATAGATAGTCAAGCTATCACGTGTGCATTATCATCTTTTGCGAGCGGATAAGATGATTCGATTTTACACAGCAGAAATTTGTGAAAAATAGTGGAAATTTATTTTGTAATGTGTTATAATTGATTTTGAATGGTTTAATTTTAGATAATTTATTTATTAAACCTAATTATGTTCATTAATGCTTTATCAAAGGCGATAGAGCGTTATATCTTCTGCTTTGCAGAATTATTATTGAGGAGGTTTGTACATGAGAAAAGTGCAACTGACAGAGACCGTCCTGCGTGACGCTCAGCAGTCGCTTATGGCGACAAGACTGCCTTATGCGGATTATGAGGGGACATTATCCGATATGGACAAGGCAGGATACTATTCTATCGAATGCTGGGGCGGAGCTACATTTGATTCATGTCTTCGCTATCTTGGCGAGGATCCATGGGAAAGGCTTCGTAATCTGAGAAAAAATCTTCCTAACAGCAAGCTCCAGATGCTGCTGAGAGGACAGAATCTTCTCGGCTATAAGCACTACCACGACGACGTCGTAGAGAAATTCATCGAGCTCTCGATAAAGAACGGAATAGATGTTATCCGAATCTTCGATGCACTCAACGATTTCAGAAATATCAAGACAGCGCTGGAGGCTACCCAGAAGTACGCTACTGAGAACACCATCGCTTCCGGATGTATTTCTTACACGCAGAGCCCTGTGCATACCGTTGATAAGTACATAGAGATGTGTAAAGAGCTCAAAACAATGGGCTTCCAGACCATTTGCCTGAAGGATATGGCAGGAACTATGTCTCCCTA
Source organism: uncultured Ruminococcus sp. (assembly GCA_937910385.1). Taxonomy (GTDB): domain Bacteria; phylum Bacillota; class Clostridia; order Oscillospirales; family Ruminococcaceae; genus Ruminococcus. The sequence goes on from CALEPT010000222.1 coordinate 8,712, forward strand.
CGAGGCCGAGCACCTTATAAAGGGCATCAAGGATGCTATCGGCGACATGACACTGATACTCCACACTCACTGCACTACGGGTATGGCTTACATGACCATTACAAAGGCTATCGAGTCGGGCATCGACGTTATCGATTGTGCAACATCATGCTTCTCGGGCGGCACGTCTCAGCCTTCTACCGAGACTATGTACTATGCTCTCAAGCAGTACGGTATTGAGACAGGTCTCGATGAGGACATTATTAATAAGGTGAACGACTACTTCAAGCCTATCAAGCAGAAATATGTTGATAACGGTCAGCTCAACCCCAAGAGCCTCGCTACCGACGCTCAGGCGCTCGTTTACAAGGTTCCGGGCGGAATGCTCTCCAATATGATAGCAAATCTTACAGATATGCACGCTATGGACAAATTCGACGCAGCTCTTGCAGAGATACCTAAGGTAAGAGCTGATATGGGATATCCTCCGCTTGTAACTCCGCTTTCTCAGATGGTAGGAAATCAGGCTGTAACAAACGTGCTTGTTGGTGAAAGATATAAGAATATTTCCAAGGAAATAAAGAACTACATCAAGGGCGAATACGGCATCGCTCCCGCGCCTATCAGTGAAGAGCTCATTGAAAAAGTCCTCGGCGCAGACGGAAAGCCCGTTGACTGCCGCGATGAAGACGTAAAGCGTACAGGCGAAGATTTTACTGCTGCTAAGGAAGCTCTCGGTGATCTTGCACGCAGCGAAGAGGACATCATGAGCTATATCTGCTATCCCGATCAGACTGTCAAATTCCTTAAAGACCGCAAGGCTAAGGAAGAAAACGAAGCTGTTTACACGATCGAGGAAATATAAGGAGGCTGCCGTATGTTTAATAATATTGCACTTGCAGCCGAGAATGTCGGTGATAAGCTAAGTATCGGCGATGCTGCGATAACCGCGATATTCGGATATTCAGTCGTATTCTTCGGACTTGTTATCCTTATGGTTGTGCTTTACTGCACCGGCGCTTACTTCAAGTCCAAGGACGCGAAAGCTAATGCTGCCACCGAAAAGAGTGCTCCCGTTATAAAGGAAACTCCCACTGCAGCGCCTGTTGCTGAGCAGAAGCTCGCTCCGGGCTCGGCAGGTCATGTGAAGCTTTATGATGTTCCCGATAAGGAAGCGGCGATGATAATGGCTATTGTTGCAGATAAACTGCAGAAGCCGCTTAATGAGCTTCACTTTATTTCCATTAAGGAGGTCAAATGATCATGAAGTATAAAGTTACACTTAACGGTAAGACGTATGAAGTAGAGGTAGAACAGGGTAAAGCGATCCTTCTTGATGAATATGAAGCTATTGCTCCTGCACCGGCAGCGCCTGCTGCTTCCGCTGTTCCTGCTGCACCTGCCGCGCCTGCTGCTCCTGCGCCTGCAGCTCCCGTAAACCTTGCTGCCGGAGAAACGGTTTCTGCACCTATGCCCGGAAATATCCTGCGTATTGACGTTGCTCAGGGTGATACGGTAAAGGCAGGACAGATCCTCGTTATACTTGAAGCTATGAAAATGGAAAACGAGATCGTAGCTCCCAAGGACGGAACGGTCGCTCAGGTCGTTACAAGCAAGGGTGCTGTCGTAGATACAGGCGCTCCTCTGGTTGTTATTGCATAAGGAGGGCGAAATATGGATATTATTGAAACCCTTAAAACTCTGTGGGAGGGGTCGGGCTTTCAGAGCTTCTTTGTAAACGGCGGCTGGAAGAATCTGATAATGATAGTCATTTCATGTGTTCTTCTTTATCTCGGGATCAAAAAGAAGTTTGAACCGCTTCTTCTCGTAGGTATAGCGTTTGGCTGTCTGCTTGTAAATCTGTCATATTTCGGCGCAGATTCAACAGACGCGCTCTATCATCCGGATCTCTGGACCCAGTTTCTTGATGAAAACAGCGAATACTATCACAGCTACGGTAACATCATGGCTCACGGCGGTCTGCTCGATATCCTTTACATAGGAGTAAAAGCCGGAGTTTATCCTTCCCTTATTTTTATGGGCGTAGGAGCTATGACTGACTTTGGTCCGCTTATTTCCAATCCCAAGAGCCTGCTCCTCGGAGCTGCTGCTCAGATGGGTGTATTCCTTGCGTTCTTCGGAGCTGTATGTCTCGGATTTACCGGTCAGGAGGCGGCTTCGATAGGTATCATCGGTGGTGCCGACGGTCCTACAGCTATCTTCCTCACAACAAGGCTTGCTCCACATCTTCTCGGACCTATAGCTATCGCGGCTTACTCATATATGGCGCTCATTCCAATGATACAGCCACCGCTCATGAAACTTCTTACAACCAAAAAGGAGAGGGAAGTTAAGATGGAGCAGTCGCGTCAGGTATCAAAGACTGAGAAGATAATCTTCCCGATAATCGTAGCTATGTTCGTAATTCTTCTCCTGCCGTCAACGGCTCCGCTCGTAGGCTGCCTTATGCTCGGCAACCTCTGGCGAGAGTGCGGCGTTACGGAGAGGCTTTCCGATACAGTTCAGAATGCTCTTATGAACATTGTAACAGTATTTCTCGGAATTTCTGTCGGAGCTACAACTGCTGCTGACAAGTTCCTTAACCTCAAGACCCTTATGATAATCGGTCTCGGACTTACAGCATTCTGCTTCTCCACAATAGGCGGACTTCTTGTCGGCAAAATAATGTATAAGCTTTCGGGCGGAAAGATAAATCCGCTCATAGGTTCTGCAGGCGTTTCTGCTGTACCTATGGCTGCGCGTGTTTCACAGATGGAAGGACAGAAGGCGAATCCCTCTAACTTCCTGCTCATGCACGCTATGGGACCTAATGTCGCGGGAGTTATCGGTTCTGCTATCGCAGCGGGATTCCTGCTTGCGGTATTCAAATAATATGATCTGAATAAACTTATAAAGCTGTCGCTTTCAGAAGAGCGGCAGCTTTTTTGTGTACAATAATCTTCAAACGCTGATAGATTGGCTATCAAAAGATATCATTCTGCATACATAAATTATACATATTCAAAAATCATTCATAAAAAAGATATTATTATTAATTGGCAGAGCAATGATGATATGCTATAATCAAATTAATGTAAGGTAGTTTATAAAATCAAAATTTATACAAAGGGGAATTTTTTATGAAAAAAGGGAAAAGAATTATTTCGGCGCTCACCTCAATGTGCATGAGCGCAGCTGCTCTGACATCAATTATTCCGGAAAGAGTATCGGAGCTTTCGGCTTATGCAGCGGCTTCATATCCTGTTCAGGAGTTCCGCCTCGGAATGGCTGATACCGACAACAACGTAACAGCTTCCGGAGTTTCTCTTGCTCCTGCCGAAATGCAGGGAACATCTGATGAAAAGTGGTCGCTAAATTATATCAGTTCCGGTGTATATGAAATTGTAAACTCTGCTACTGGTCAGATACTTACTGCCAACGGCAGTGCGGTATCGCTTGCAGCTGATACCGATGGCTCGAATCAGCGCTGGAAGATAGAGGGAGTTCAGAAGGACTTCGACGGCTATTACTTATACTACAAGATAACAAGCAACGCTGATTCTTCAAAGTCGCTTACATTCTCTGAAAATTCAGGTGCATTTTCACTTGCAAGCTATACCGGCGACACATATCAGAAGTATAAACTGAACCTTGACGGACTTGAGGGCTTTGCAGCGAACTGCATGACTTCTTCGGGTGAAAAAGCCGGCACCATAGGCGGGCTCCTTGGCGAGGTAGTATATGTTTCTTCTGCTGATGAACTGGAAACTCAGCTGAATACTGTCGGAGCCCAGACTATCGTTATAACTGCGGATATTGATATGCAGAAAAAGGGCAACACACGTATCCGCGACAATAAAACTATCGTTGGTTCATACAGCGCTCATACGATATATGACTCGCAGTTCCGTACAAATGACGCTTATGGTGCGGAGGACGACAGCCCCAGCGATAATATAGTTTTCCGCAATCTTGATATGGAAGCTAAAAATGTGGCTAACAGGATACTCATCAACATCTGGTCTTCGCGTCAGATATGGATAGACCATATAACATTCAACAGCCAGCTTACATATGACAGAACAGGCAATGGTCAGGATGAGGTAGGCAAGTTCATCTGGATAAATACTCCTTACGACAGCTACTATGACGCCAAGGACAGACTCCGCAGTCCTGACTATGTAACTATTTCCTATTGTAAATTCACTCATCGTTACTGGACCGTTGCTTACGGAACTCAGAATGATGAAATAACCAGAGACAGGACCACTCTTCTCTATAACTGGTGGAATGAGAATGTAAGGCGCTGTCCTCAGCTCGGCAACGGCTCTGCTCATGTATACAATAACTACTATTCAGCCTATGGAACGAGCAGCAACGGCTCTGCGACTTCGGGAATAATCGGCGGTGACGGCTCGGATATGGTATCCGAAAACAATATGTTCAACGGTTACAGCTTGTCGCAGGCTCTTATGATGGGCGGCGGAAGTGACCCTGCGCGTGATTCGGGTTCCTATCTTTCAACAGCACTCAACGGTTCTGCGTCGGCGGTGAGCTTCTCGCCGAAGGTAACATCTTCGTGGTATCCTAATAAAACTAACTACGGATACGAGCTTCTCGATGCATACAATACAAAGAATACTGATACAAAAGCGTTCTGTACAAAGTATGCGGGCTGCTTCAGCAGTGCCAGTGGAATAAAATACATTACTGACAGCGACTTTGAAAGCTGGATCTCAACAAGGTATGCAAGTCCTTTCCTGAGACATGTCGAGTTTAAGACAAAGCAGGGCGCAGAGTTTGATACTTCTTATGATTATACAATAAAAAATGTAAACAGCGGCCTTTATCTTCAGGTAGCAGAGGGAGCAGCTTCAAGCGGAACAAGCGTTGTTCAGGGAAAGCTTGCTGACAAAAAAGCATACACATGGCATCTGACAGAGGCAGGGGACGGGTATTACTACATCTATACCTGCCTCGGAGACGGAAAGACCTACTGCATAGACCTGCCCTACGGCAATACTGACAACGGCAACAGCATTGGTATCTGGTCAAATGACGAATCAGATGCAAGAAAGTTCAAATTTATAGATAATGGCGACGGTACTTACACAATAACCACAAAATCTACCGGCGACGCAAGCTGCTTCGGAGTTATTTCCAATTCAACAGAGGACGGTGCTGATGTTATCCAGTGGGTATGCAACGGGCATGATTCGCAGAAGTGGTATGTATATGCCAATATGAACGGTGAACTTTTCAGCGACGTAAGCATACTTGATAATGAGTATTATACGGGTTGGAAGATCGGCTATGATCTTGCTGCAGGTTCTGAGGTGTTTGGCGACCGTGATTCAAGCAGATGCGCTGTCACAGAATTCTCTGACGGACTTGCCGGAGCAGAAATACTCATGACTGCCTGTGACGCAAAGGCGCTTACCTCCGACCTTGCAGAGATAACTGCGGGCAATGATATGATCGCTTACGCAGCATTTGATTCGCGCGTAACATCTGCTCCCTCATGGCTTTCGGGCTGGACCAAAACCTCTCTTACCATTAACACATCGAATGATCTCACATTTGTGCTTTACTCAAAGGAATTCAGTTCCGGAGATATATTCACAATAGGACAAAACGGTCAGTCATCCGGCTGCATGAACTACTTCGTAATTGCTGTGAGAAAGATTGCAGAGACAACAACAACAACTACTGCTGCGACAACAACAACAACAACTACTACTACGACAACAGCTACGCAGCCGATTTCCGAAGATATAGATTACGGAAACGCAAATTGCGACGCTGCAGTGAATGTTGCCGATTCTGTCCTGATATTACAGGCTCTTGCAAACAGCGATAAGTACGGAATAAATGGTTCGGACAAAGATCACATCACTGAGCAGGGCTACAAGAATGCAGATTGCAGCAAGAGCCGCGATGGAGTTACTGCAATGGATGCACTTTATGTTCAGCAGTACACACTTAAGCTTATAACACTTCCCGTTGATTGACACGAATAATTAAATTTTAATACCAAAATTTCAAGGAGCTTTCGCCGACGGCGGAGGCTCCTCCTCTGTTTTTAAGGCGAAATTGGTGGATTTTCCGAAAATTTACCAAAAATTAATGAAAAATATCTCTCAGGTACTTGAAAAATCTGATAGAATAGTGTACAATATTAATGTAGCTGTTAATATTATAACAGCATTAGAAATGTATTTTATAACGAAAGGATGTCATACCAATGGCAGGATTAAACAAGGTTACTGTAGAAGACATTAACGTAAAGGGTAGAAAGGTACTTGTAAGAGTTGATTTCAACGTTCCTATGAAGGACGGTGCTATCACAAACGACAATCGTATCCAGGCTGCTCTTCCTACGATCAACAAGCTTGTTGAAAACGGTGCAAAGGTGGTTCTTTGCTCTCATCTGGGTAAGCCAAAGAATGGTCCCGAGGCCAAGTTCTCACTCGCTCCCGCAGCAGCAAGACTTGCTGAGCTGGTAAACACAAAGGTAACATTTGCAGCAGACGATACTGTAGTAGGTGATAATGCAAAGGCTGCTGTAGCTGCTATGAACGATGGCGAGATCGTTGTTCTTGAGAATACACGTTTCCGCGGTGCAGAGGAGACAAAGAACGGCGAGGAATTTTCCAAGGAGCTCGCAGACCTCGTTGACGGTGAGGCTTTCGTAATGGACGCTTTCGGGTCTGCTCACCGTGCTCATGCTTCAACAGCAGGCGTTACAAAGTTCGTTAAGGAGACTGCCGTTGGTTATCTTATGCAGAAGGAGATACAGTACCTCGGAAATGCTGTTGAGGTTCCTGAGAGACCTTTTGTTGCTATACTCGGCGGTGCTAAGGTCGCAGATAAGCTCAATGTTATATCAAATCTTCTTGAAAAGTGTGATACTCTTATTATCGGCGGCGGTATGGCTTACACATTCATCAAGGCTCAGGGCGGTTCGATCGGTAAGTCTCTCGTTGATGACGAGAAGCTCGACTACTGTAAGGAAATGCTCGCTAAAGCGGAGAGCCTTGGTAAGAAGATCCTTCTTCCTGTTGATACAGCTATCGCTGCTTCATTCCCCGATCCGATCGACGCTGAGATCAGTGTAGAATATGTTGATGCTGATAAGATCCCTGCTGATAAAATGGGTCTTGATATCGGTCCTAAGACAGCTCAGATATTTGCTGAGGCTGCAAAGAACGCGAAGACAGTCGTTTGGAACGGACCTATGGGCGTTTTTGAGAATCCTACACTCAAGAAGGGTACTGTAGCAGTTTGTGAGGCTCTTGCAGAGGCTGACGCTACAACTATCATCGGCGGAGGCGATTCTGCAACAGCTGCTATCCAGCTTGGATTTGCAGACAAGATGAGCCACATCTCAACTGGCGGCGGCGCTTCCCTTGAATACCTTGAAGGCAAGGTTCTTCCAGGCGTTGCAGCGATCGCTGAAAAGTAATCACGTATAACATAGGGCGGATTTAAGTATTCGCCCTAATTGTGATAATTGAGGTGAATTATGAAAAAATGTGATTGCAGCTGCAAGTGTAATTTCACAGACAGCTTAAAGGAGAGCTCGGCGGCTGTATGGCTGTTCGGGATATGTGCATTCCTCCTCGGCATTATCGTCGGCTTCTGGTGGTCGCCCGTCAAGAACGGAATTACTATCGGCTCTAACAACAAATCGTATGAAAACGATAATTGTGCTGTTTCTTATAATGGCGATGATGAAGAAGAATGGAACTGCTAAGACAGTCCGCAGCTCTTATATCAATAGTTAAATAATATCAAAGGAGTAAAATACAATGAACAAGTCACTCAGAAAGGCAATAATTGCCGGCAACTGGAAGATGAACAAGACCCGCCCCGAGGCTAAGGAGCTTCTCGAGGCTATCAAGCCACTCGTTGCTAACGCTGAAGGCAAAGTTGAGGTCATTGCCTGCGTACCCTTCACAAACCTTGAAACTGCTATCAACACAACAGCAGGCAGCAACGTAAAGATCGGCGCTGAGAACGTTCACTTTGAAAAGAGCGGCGCTTTCACAGGCGAAATATCCGCTGATATGCTCACAGAGCTTGGAGCTGAGTATGTTGTTATCGGTCACAGCGAGAGAAGACAGTACTTCGGCGAGACTGATGAGACTGTAAACAAGAGAACTATTGCAGCTCTTGAGGCAGGTCTCAAGCCTATCGTCTGCGTTGGCGAGCTCAAGTGGGAGCGTCAGTGCAACATCACAGAGGAAGTCATCGCCCGTCAGATCAAGCTCGACCTTTGGTCTCTCACAGCAGAGCAGGTAAAGAACACGGTTATTGCTTACGAGCCTGTATGGGCTATAGGCACAGGCCTCACAGCTACACCCGATCAGGCTGAGGAGGTTTGCGGATTTATCCGTGCACAGCTTGCTAAGCTCTACGATCAGGCTACAGCAGATGCTGTAACTATCCAGTACGGCGGTTCCATGAACGCAGGCAATGCAGCAGAGCTTCTTGCAAAGCCTAACATTGACGGAGGACTCATCGGCGGAGCTTCACTCAAGGCAGCCGACTTCAACACAATTGTTCAGGCTGCCGTTGAGGGCTGATTTAATAAATTACATTAAGTGGGCGGATTTATTCCGCCCATGAATATAGGAGAATAATTATGTCAAAAAAACCCGTAGCACTTATAATCATGGACGGATACGGCTACAATCCCGATACATACGGCAACGCTATTGCTGCCGCAAAAAAGCCGAATCTTGATAAATATATGGCGACCTGCCCGAATACTATTATCGGCGCAAGCGGACTTGATGTAGGTCTGCCCGACGGACAGATGGGAAACTCTGAGGTGGGTCATACAAATATAGGCGCAGGACGTATCGTTTACCAGATGCTCGTAAAAATTTCCAAGGATATCAAGGACGGCACATTCAACAGCAACAAGGCTATCCTCTCCGCCATGGAGAACTGCAAGGCAAAAAACAGTGCTTTGCACCTTATGGGACTGCTCTCTCCGGGCGGTGTTCACAGCCACATGGAGCACCTTTTCGGCATTGTAAGAATGGCTAAGGCTAACGGTCTTGACAAGGTGTACATTCACGCATTTCTCGACGGCAGAGATGTTCCTCCGTCATCCGCTGCCGAATATATGGAGCAGACTGTTGCAGAGCTAAAGGAGATAGGTCTCGGCAAGATAGCCACTATCTCGGGACGCTTCTACGCAATGGACAGAGACAACGCTTGGGACAGAGTTGAAAAGGCTTACGCCGCACTCGTTTACGGAGAGGGTGTTCAAGAGTCCGACCCCGTTCAGGCTATAAAGAACTCTTATGCAAACGGGGTGACGGACGAGTTCATGCTTCCTACAGTCATTGAAAGCGGAGCTCAGATAAAGGCTGACGACAGCGTTATTTTCTTCAATTTCCGTCCCGACCGCGCAAGACAGATAACACGTGCTTTCGTCGATCCCGATTTCAAGGGATTCGAGCGCGCAAACGGATTCTTCCCTGTGAACTTTGTCTGCATGGCTCAGTATGACGCGACAATGCCTAACGTTTCGGTTGCATATCCTCCCGAGCAACTCACCATGACAATGGGCGAGTACCTTGCAAAGCTTGGCAAGACTCAGCTCCGTATCGCTGAAACACAGAAGTACGCACACGTTACGTTCTTCTTCAACGGCGGCGAGGAGAAGCAGTTTGAGGGCGAGGACAGGATACTCATCAAGTCGCCCGACGTTGAGACCTTTGACATGAAGCCTGAAATGAGCGCTTATGAGGTCTGCGACGCTGTTGTCGAGGCTATAAACTCCGACAAGTACGATGTGATAATCCTCAACTATGCTAACTGCGACATGGTCGGACACACAGGTGTTTTCGATGCAGCTGTCCAGGCTGTAGAGGCAGTTGACGAGTGCGTGGGCAGAATGGTGGACGCTATTCTTGCAAAGGGCGGAGCTGCACTCATCACGGCTGACCACGGCAATGCCGATAAAATGATGGAGCCCGACGGCAGTCCGTTCACAGCTCATACGACGAACCCGGTTCCGCTTATTGCGGTAGGCGTTGAAGGCGAGCTCATCGAAGGCGGAGTCCTTGCCGACTTGGCACCCACAATGCTCAGCATTATGGAGGTACCCCAGCCTGAGGAAATGACAGGAAAGTCGCTTCTGAAGAAATAATAAAACAAGGCTGCTGCACACCGCGGCAGCCTGTTTTGAGTTTATATCAATAGTGCCAACGAGCAATGTACAGGCGAGGACGTTGGTGAGAGTGAGCGAGCTTGCGAGCGGCAACGTGGCTCGGCAGCGCGGGCTCCGCGCAAATTCTGATTTATATAGCTATTAAAGTGGTGATTTTATGTGGAACGGTAAAAACAAGGCTGTGACATTCAGTTATGACGACGGCGTAGAACAGGACATCAGACTGGTCGAAATTTTCAATTATTACGGACTGAAATGTACCTTTAATCTCAACAGTGGGCTTATGAACGAGAGCGGCAGTTGGGTCGCGCAGCAGGGGATACGAATTAACAGAATGCCGTCCGAGAAGCTTCCCGAGCTGTATAAGGGGCACGAAATAGCCGTGCACTGCGTTACTCATGCTAATTTGCAGGAGCTTTCCGACGCGGCAGTCCGCAGCGAGATAATTGACGACAAAGCCGCTCTGGAGCAGCTTTTCGGCTGCAATATCCGCGGAATGGCATACCCCTACGGAGCGTTCGACGAACGTATTATGCATATAGCAGTGGAGTGTGGCATAGAATATGCAAGAACTACAATTGACCGACATGATCTGAAACTCCCTGAGAATATGCTCGCGTTTGGCGCAACGTGTCATCACAGTTATGAGGGACTTTCAAAGCTGCTTGACGACTTTCTCTCATATGAAGGTGAGCAACCTGTTGTATTCTGCCTCTGGGGGCACAGCTACGAATTTAAGCTCAATAACAACTGGGAGCTGATAGAAAGCTTCTGCCGTAATATTGCGAACAGGAAGGATATTTTCTACGGCAGCAACAGTGAGATATACCTGAAAAATTCTAATGTTAACCCACGCTAACATTTGAGTTTAAACAGCCAGATTTCTACAAAATTTAATTAGTAATATCGAACAAATAAGATAGTTAGTATACGCAAATATATACCAAATTGATATGAAAATCTTATTTTTGATTGACACTGCTTTTCACAATATGGTAAAATCTTACTATAAATTTAATTTGGTGCTGTGCACCTTAAATTTTAATATTAGGTTTGGGTGTGCTAACCTTTGCGTTATTTTCCTGCACATTGTGAAAATAATGCATTATGTTGTCATGTCCGGATATCTTCCTGAGGCGAGTACATTCGTCAGGGAAATACATATTAGGAAAAGGAGTAATCAAACATGAAAAAAATCAAATCGCTCATCAGTGTATCGGTTTGTGCCGCTGCTGCACTTGCCGCTGTGCCGTTCTCATCTAACGCTGCCGACGGAGACGTTGTATACGGAACAATGAACATTCCGTATGCTGATTTTTATGCAGCAGAATTTGAGGGAAGCGCAAACAGCTTCGAGGTAGACGCTGTTTCCTCAGCTACGGCAAATAAATGGGCGGCTAATGCTACAGGCAGCTATGAGACAGATGAAAATGGAAATCAGGTTTGGAAGTCAGGCGGACTTTCTGCAGGTACATACAACGACGGCGCGGGAACTATCCTTGGCGTTACATATCCTGTAGCGGTTTCGTCAGCCGATGTTGATTTCCTCACATCTGAATACAACTTCACAGCTCTTTCCGAACAGCCTGCTGCATACAAGGAAGTAACGGTAAACGGCAGTTCTATCACTGTAGGAAAGCTTGTTGATTCAGATGGAGTTGTTGATGCTACAGGCAGCATTTCCGTTGAAACCCAGACAAGCTACGGTGACTATCAGCTAACGGTAGACGGTTATCCGCAGGATGCTGATGTTTACGGTGCTATCGTAAAGACTGCTGACGGAAATTATTATCCTATGCGCGCTCTCGAAAACCTCTGGAGACCCAAGAGTGAGATAGCATGGTCCGTAGGATATGTTACAGAGGTACACGGAAATAATATTGACAACGAGAAGTATTATCCTACAAACGGAGCTACCGTAACAGAGGTAACATTCATTACTCTTGACGGTTACAGAACTGTAAGCGGAAACGCATATCTTCCCGTGATTTTCACAGATTCTGTTGATGTTGCTGACGCAGCAGCAGGAACAGGTTCTACTACATATTCTACAGCTGACTTCCCTGATGATTACTCCATAAGCGGATCTGTTGCAGACGGCTTTACTGTATCTTCATACGGTATCGTATCATACAAGGATCAGGCGCCCGGAAGCTATACCCTCACACTTTCCGACAAGAACGGCAAGTATGCAGATGTAAAGGGCACTTTTACACTCACTACCGCAGATATCCCCGTTAAGTTTGACGGTGAGGGAGCTCTTGTTACGGCTGACGGCTTCACGGACGATGACGCTGCTAACTTCATCAGCAACATCTCGGCTGTTACGGTCAACGGCAGTGAACCTTATACCCCCGGAAGAAGAGGCACAACAGTTATCCTTTCAGACGGTTCAATTGATTTTGAGGCTACAAAAAACAATGTAAACGTATTCGACGGAAGCGGCAACTATACAATATCTGTAACTGCTACAGGCTACACAGAACCCTATGAGTTTGTCATTTCTGCTGAAGAAGAAGGATCAGAAGAGGAGACGGTAACAACAACTACAACAGCTTCAGATGATACAACAACAACAACTACTACTACTACAGCGGCATCTGACGGTACTGCTTCTACAACAACGACAACTACGACTAAGAAAGCGACATCTACAACTACCACTGCGTCAGCTAACAGCCCGAAAACAGGTGTTGCAGGTACAGCTGTACCTGCGGCTGTAATAGCTGCAGCAGGCGCTCTTGCATTAGCGTTCAGAAAGAAGAACGATTGAGCGGGATACGGCACGAATAATATAATAGAATAATCTGATCAGACCCCTGTATCACGCTACAGGGGTCTGATAATGGAAAGGTGAATTACTATGCTTTTTCTGATAGCTCTTGCAATTTCATTTTGCATAGCGTTTTTTTGCAGTAAAGCTCTGAAAAAATATCCGATGATATTTTATTCTGCAGCTGCGATCATAACCGTAGTTGTAATAATCATAAATCAAGGTATCACTAACAGAACTATAACGATAGAGAGTGAATTTGTAAGGAAGTATCTGATAGGGATCTTCTCAAAAGGTGCGTTTGCAGGAGCACTCTGGTGCATAGTAATGTGGGTGGGGGCTTTAAGCAGCGATACAAAAGCAGGTAAGAAGCTTGTTTCAACGATAATGCCTGTCAGAGGCGAGCTTTCTGTTTTTGCTGCGGTAGTAACGCTCTCTCACGCCGTAACATATGGTATTACATATTTAAAGCGATTCGATCTTCTAAAAAAGAATAATATTTCGTTTCCTTCTGATTTTATACTCACTTGTATCATTTGTATCATACTTCTTGTTATAATGATACCGCTTGCAGTAATGTCGCTCAAGGCTATACGCAGGAAAATGAAGCCTAAAACATGGAAAAATATCCAGAGATCCGCATATGTCTTTTATGCTCTTATACTTATCCATGTTCTGGTTCTTTATATTCCTCAGGCGAAAAAGGGAATATCAGATAGGTACATCAGTGTAATAGTCTATACTGCTGTTTTTGCAGGCTATGCTGTAATGAGGATTCGTAAGCTATATATACGAAAAAAGAAGCCCGAGAAGAAGCTTATATTAAATATTGTAAGCGGAGTAATATTCGCAGCAGCAGTAGCAGCAGTTTCTGTCTATTCATACGGCAAAGCTCCGACTGTTAATATACCTGCACAAACCGTAACAAATACTGTTGTCGAGACACAGACAACGACTTCTGCGGCTGAGAATAATGACAGTGAAGGTGAAGAAGTCGTTACAACTACAGCAGAAGGTCAGACAACACAGACCACAGTAAATGACGTAACGGATGTCAGCGAGACTACTACCACAACAAGTGAAGATAATGATAGTGATGAGGATGGAGCTTCTGATGAAACACAGGCTGATGATGAGAGCATAGAGGAGCAGGAGTATCAGGAAGAGGATCCACAGACTCCTCAGGACGAACCTCAGCAGCAGGAGGAGCAGCAGCGATCTCAGTCACAGGAGCAGTCTCAGCAGCAAGAGCAGGCAACATCTGCCCCCGAGCCTGTATATATCTATAATAACGGGACCTTTAAAGGAAAGGGAACATCGCCTTCGGATTTTGAAGGAAAGGATTACGAAGGAACGGTATATGCTGATGTCACTATCGAGAATGATGTTATAACAAATATAACTCTTCAGTTCCCGCAGGACGATGCAGAATATTACACCATATCTGAAAGCTATATAATAAATCAGATACTTGGCAAGAGCGACGCTGACGGAGTCGATACTGTATGCGGCGCAACACGTTCAGCGGAAGGTGCGCTGCAGGCTATACAGAATGCTATTAGCAGTGCGAAAAAGTAATGCTATGAAAGTAAACTAAGCGCAGAGAATGCAAGGACTTTTTCGAGCGGATGATAATAAAAGAGTTCGGTTTTTGCTTATCACAGATTGATTTTTTTATAATTATATGGTATAATGAATGCAAAAGCATTCATTATATTTGATCTAAAAGCCCTTGCAGATACGCAGATCAGAGATCTGCTCCCTGCAATCGGGCGATTATACCATATGCGCTTCGCTTATATGGTATAATAATATGAATAGTGATCGGGGCGTACAAGGTTTCGCCCCGTTTTTATGAAAGGAAATGGCAATGATGAAGAAACTGCCTGTTTTTATATCACTCCTTGCTGCTTTCGTGGTGAGCGGCTGCTCTGGGACGGCTGATAACTCTGTCAAATCATCTGAAGATAATGTATTTTCGCGCGATATTTTTGCAATGGATACATATATGTCGTTAAAAGCCTATGGAAGCAATGCTGACTATGCTCTCGGACTCGCTTCGGAGCGTATAATTGAGCTCGAGGAGATGCTTTCCGTAACCAATAAGGAAAGCGATATATATATCCTTGATCACGCAGGCGGAGCTCCGACCGAGCTTGGCAGCGATACGATAATGCTCATTGAAAAAGCGATCAAGACAGGCAGCAAGACAAACGGCTGCCTTGATATAACGTTGTATCCCATTGTCAGAGAGTGGGGCTTCACAACGGGGGAGTACAAGATACCGTCTGATGATACAATTGCAGAGATTCTGGAGAATGTCGGTTATGAGAAAATAAACGTCAGCGGCGATACAGTTACGCTGCCGCCCGACTGTGAAATAGATCTCGGAGCTCTGGCAAAGGGCTATACAAGCGACGAGATAATGCACATTCTCAGCGAGAATGGAGTTACCTCTGCGATAGTCAGCCTCGGCGGAAACGTTCAGGCACTCGGCTCAAAGCCCGACGGCTCTGACTGGAGGGTGGCAGTGAGAGATCCCTTTGCTCCTGATATGGATATGTGTATTGTGGAGATATCCGACAAGGCAGTGATAACCTCTGGTAATTACGAGCGATTTTTTGTCGGTGAAGACGGCAATACCTACTGGCATATAATCGACCCGGCTGATGGCTATCCTGCTGATAACGGGCTTGTTTCTGTCACCATAATAGGCGGCTGCGGACTCGACTGTGATGCTTATTCAACAGCAATGTTCGTAGCCGGAACGGAAAAGGCTATAGAGTTCTATAAGTCTGTGCATGAGTTCGAGATGATACTTGTAACTGACGACGAAAAAATTTACTATTCCGAGGGGCTTGAGGGAAGTTTTACGAATATCAGCAGTATGTCTGCGGAGGTGATAACTCTTGACTAAAGGAGTTAAGATATGTATTGCAGCGGTCACTGCAGTTTTTATAGGAGCTGTAATTGCCACGGCAATAATTTTCAGACATGCCGAGAGCGAGTATGTTGAGATCATTCAGGATAATCAGATCATATACACGATAGATATTGCAAATTCAGAAAACAGGACATTTCGCATAGAGAGCGATGACGGAGGCTGGAATGATGTCACTATAGAGGACGGAAAAATATATATTTCAGACGCAGACTGCCCTGATCACACTTGTATAAAAACAGGAGTGCTTCGATCTGAATCCGTGCCTATAGTATGTCTGCCGCACAGGCTTGTAATAAGATTCAGTGACAAGAACGGAGAGTAAAATGAAGACAAAAAAGCTTGCCGAGCTCGCACTATTGACGGCGGTCGCTCTGATAATTTTCATAATCGAGCTAAGGATACCGAATATTCTGCCGATACCCGGGGTAAAGCTCGGACTTGCAAATATTATAACAGTATATGCGGTATATAAATTCAGTGCAAAGGAAACGCTCATGATCGTGGCAACGAGAGTTATTCTCGGATCGCTTTTCAGCAGCAACTTCTCCGTAATCATATACAGTCTTAGCGGAGCAATAATGTGTCTTGTTGGAATGCTGCTCGTAAAGCGCGTAATACCGCTGAAATACATATGGCTTTGCAGCATTATAGGCGCGGTTTTCCACAATACGGGACAGATGATAACGGCTGTTATAATGATGAGGTCGTTTGCAGTTATTGCGTATTATCCTCCGCTTATAATATCAGGCTGCATTGCAGGACTTTTCACGGGACTCTGTGCAGGGTTCGTACTGAAAAGATTGCCGCAAAGCTTTAAGTAAACACTTCATGAAAAGGCGTTTATTTGTTGATTATCTTGATTTCTTAATATTTATCTGATATAATGTCATAGAGGTGAAAATAATGAATCCAATGAATCTCATGAAGTATAGGCAAATGCTCGAGACCTTCCGTGAAAATCATCCTAAGCTTCCACTTTTTCTGAAAGCAGCATCACAGAGGATATGTGAGGGGAGCGTCGTAGAAATAAAGCTTAAGGATCCGGACGGACAGGAGATAGTAACGAATTTCCTTGTAAATCAGCAGGATATGGAGCTTATCCGTGAACTCGGAGGAATGGGCATTCAATGAAGAGCATCATTTTTTTTGATATAGACGGGACTCTCATTACAGAGGACGAGCGTATGCTCATTCCCGATAGCACTGCCGAAGCAATAGCTCAGACCCGTGGAAAGGGCAATCTTACCTTTATCAATACCGGGCGGACTGAGTTTAATGTGAGCAAGCGTGTGAGAGCACTCGGTTTTGACGGATACATATATGGCTGCGGCACTCATATCGAGTACAATGGTCAGACTTTGTTTCACCGAAAGCCTACTCAGAACTTCTGCCGCAATATAGCACAGCTAATGCGCAAATGCGGTGTTACTCCTGTTTATGAGGACAGTGACGGCTATTACTTCGACGACAAAGCTCCAATGACTGACGGTCTGCGCTATTTTATGGAGTCATTTGTAGACAAGGGTATCGATGTCAGCGGACGGGTCGAGGACGAGAGCTTTATCTTTGATAAATTTGTGGTATGGGACAACAAAAGCTGCGATATGGATCTTTTCAGACAGGAGGTCTCAAAGGACTTCTCAATAATTGATCGCGGCGGCGACTTTTATGAAATAGTTCCGCTCGGATTCACCAAGGCTACAGCTATGGATCTTATCTTGAAGCGGCTCGGAATTCCGTTAGAGAATGCCTATGCGATAGGTGACAGCATGAATGATCTTCCAATGCTCAAGGCAGTTCCAAATAGCATTGCAATGGGTGGTGCAGATAGGATATACCCATATGTTTCGTACATCACGACGGGTATCGAGAACGACGGAATTTATAACGCCTTGCAGCATTTTGGACTTATATAAGTTTGTGCATCTGCATAAATATCCCCCTCAGGAACAGTCTCCGGAGGGGGATATTGTTTTACTTATGTTACGGGAAGTGTTACCAGTTTTAATAGATATTGCTGAATCGAAAGAGCATCCTTAGAGGTAACTCCGTCAAGATCACAGCAATCAGCATTTATTGATCCCTGAGATGTTATGTGATTGGGATCAGAACCGCTTTCGCCATATTTATCGGGATTTGCAAGTGATTGCAAAACGAGTACAGAATCTGCCATATCTACGACTTTATTGCAATTTGCATCTCCGTAGAGAACACCGTCTGAGGTATCAGCAGAAGTTCCATCGGGTTCAACGCCCCATACAAGCTTACCGTCAGCATAGAGAGTAATCTTATCGGTGATAGCGGCTGCATCATTATCGTCTGCAAATGAAACGAGGTCGGAGTAGCTGTAGTCATTTGAAGAATCCCAGTGTGGAGCCACATATGTTTCGGGATCCATCTTGTTTATGAATGCCACCTGATATGTACGGCTGCCGTAGAAATCGCAGTTCTGCCACGAGATCTCCATGTAGTAGGTGCCGTTGTCATCATACTTGTAGGGACCTGAGAGCATCGCTTCATTCTTGCCGTCGGTATAGCTCTTCTCCTGATCGTAGTCAACTCGTGTCTCGAACATACTGATATCGTAGCCTGCTTCGAGAAGCTCGCTTATATTGAAGTAATATCTTGCCTTGAGGTCGCTCTCAAAGTGCGGAGGATTAATAGTTCTGTTGTAGACAACGATCTTGAGCTGGATACTGTTATCCTGTTCCTGATTTTTTCCGCCTGCAACATAGAGACCTACCGGGAGCGGATTTCCGTCCGCATCTACCTGTTCGAATCCGGCATATGCATTTTCGGACATATTGAAATCGGGGAGAATATAGTTCTTATCGGCAAGCTCCTTTCCCTCAGCACCATAGTAGTGATACAGACCTGCAAGGTCGCCGCAGAAGCCTGCGTTATAGTCGTCAGTTACCTCATTATAGATGTAGTCTTTTGTCTCGTCATGGTGGTAATCATCAAGGTCGGGACCACCGACGAGCGCGCCCCAGAGTGTGTGCACCTGATTTACAGGATCCTCCATGCTCTGCGTAGCCGAGCAGTGTGAAGAGCGGTGATGAGGATAGCTTGCATAGCTGTATTCGTAACCTACCTCATAGGCATAGCCCATTGGGTTATCGCCGAGGATATATTCCATCTGACGCTTAGCCCACGGAAGGAAAGTATCATCACCGGTGGCTTTTGCATATACGCAGGCACAGAGACCTGCTGCTGTGTTGTAACGAGCCGAGCCATAGCCTGAAACAACTGCCCAGCCATAGGGAGACTTTGAAATGAAGTCGCTGCTTGTGTCGCTGTCAGGTAAAGAAGCGATCTCATCGCTGGTCATAGGAGTATTCCAGAGGAAATCATCCATACCGAAATACTTGTGACCATGAACAGGCTCATAGCCCCACTTTGAGCAATCGGTAGTTGCGCTGCAGCCAGACCAGTATTCGAGGTTGTAGCGGAAGATGTACCAATCACGCGCTGTATTTGTGATAGGAGCGAGCTTAGCGAAAACGCCGCCCCAAACGGTATCCCAGCAGTGCACCCAGATGTTCTGCCAGCAGTTGCCGGTATCTGTGATGATACGCTTCATATATCCTGTGTAGTAGTAAGCACCCTTTTCGTTTGTAACTGTTTCATCAACGGAAATGATAGCTTCAATGTACTTTTCATATGATTCGTCCTTGACGCTTTCGTCTTGAGCAACAGTAGCATAATAAAGCCATACAGCAGCCCATGAGAGCTCGTCGTAGTCATAGCTTGATGTATAGAAACCGCCGTCATAGCCAAGGCTTGTAGCAGTAGGCACCTGTCCGAGTGCCCATGTCTCAGTGTGAGTAGCGACCGCGAAATCATAGAGTGCGATCGCATATTTAAGGCTCTGCTCAGCGTATTCTGGATCAGTGTCCTTGAAGTTGAGGTAGTTTATAGCAAGTGAAGCAGACGCACCGGCACACTGATCAGATGCAGGCATTTCTGTCGTTGCGAAGTAAGCGGGTCTTTTTACACCACAGCTTGAGGAAGCAACGACTGTGCCGTCCACCTGAAGCTCAGGGGCGCACCAGTAATTGTGGTCGTTATTTCCTTCGCCGACCTGATAGCAATATGCGACTACATTTCCGTCATCATCGAGGAAGGTAGCTTTCATGAAATAGTCATTTATCCAACGCAGTTCGTCTTCGACGTGTTTCTGGAGACCCATGTCGATGTAGTCATCGCGGAATTCATAGTAGCCCCAGCCTACGGTCGAAGCTGAATAACTACCGGGCAGCCCGAATTTAACGTGGTCACCCGCGTCATGCCAGCCGCCTGTGAGGTCAACGCAGCCGTCTCCGTCCGGATCGAGATAATCAATGTTTTCGTCAATAAATTTCTGTGACATATTTACTCCGACATAGAGGTCGGGGTCATCATCACCGAGTACAGAGCCTTCACCCGAGTCGCCGGTGCCAAGTCCCTGATCCCCATCATCAGTATTTGTACCGCTGTTGACAGTAGGCATAGGTGACATAGGCTGGAGCGGTATCATACCGTCCTTGACATGGCAGTTAGCGCGCCATGAATAATATCCGTCGTCAGCGACCTCATCGCCGCACTTGTTTGCGTCGTAGAAGCAAAGTGCGAGCTGAAGGGCTTCTGCGAAATTATCATAGTTATTTGGTTGGTCAGGGTTGATCACGGCGGCGTTAACTCCGCTTACAGATACTCCTGACAGCAGCAATGCGCCTGTAGTAACACAAGCGGCAGCTCTTTTGAGTATTCCCGATTTCTTCATTAGGATCATTCCTTTCTGAAAATTATTTCAGCAGATTCTTTTCCTTTAGCCTATCGAAAACGATATTATATCCGTCGTTACCGTCCTTAAGGGAGCGGTTGACCCTGCTAATGGTAGCTGTGCTTGCACCCGTTTCCGTAACGATGCTGTTATAGACTCTGTGTTCCTGGAGGAGCTTAGCGACGTGAAGCCTCTGTGCAAATGCTTTAAGCTCGATGCTTGTGCAGAGGTCGTCAAAGAATTTATAGCAGTCCTCAACAGAATCAAGTGTAAGAACAGCTTCAAAGAGCAGATCCATACTTTCGGATTTGATTTTATCGATCATATAAAAAACTCCAATCTGCCGTAAGGCGAAAAATTTCAAAAACGATTTTCTACTTTACATTTTAACACATTATTACGGAAAAGTAAAGGGCTTTTCAGAGTGAAAAATGAAAAAAGAATGAATAGTTTTTGAACAATTTTACACCTTTTAGTATATGATATCACAATATCAACAAAAAGTAAAGTTTTTTTTGAACTCTTGAGAAGATTTGTATAAAATTGCCAAACAAAACTCGCTTTTTTATTGTTGATTCGGCGATTTAATTTATCTTTGAACTTAAATTACTTTATTTAAGCTGAGTTTGCAGCGCTTGCTTTATTTTATATTTTGTGTTATAATGTATATGTTCGGCAGGATAACGGCTTTTTCGCTCTCTGCTTGCCGACAAGTGATCCTTACAGAAATGCGGTGATATTATGGAACAAACCATTAAAAGTGATAAAAGCTCAGAAAATTCCAATATTTTATATACAGTTGCCATGAGGGGGCTCGTAGCGTTCCCTAAAATGGTAATGCATTTTGATGTTGCACGTGATAAGTCCGTCGCAGCGATCGAAAAAGCTCTCAAGGATAACGGCAAGCTTTTTCTGATAGCTCAGCACGAGGCTTATGTTGACGATCCAAAAGCTTCAGATCTTTATAAGGTAGGAGTGGTCGTCGATATCAAACAAGTGCTCAAGCTGCCGGATAACATAATGAAGGTCCTTGTTGAAGGCGTTTATAAAGCAAATCTTATACATCTTATGGACGACGGTAACGCTCTGCGCGCGGAGGTAAAACGTACTCCTACATATTCCAGAGCAAAATATGATGAGGTGGAAGCCGAGGCGCTTATGCGCTCCGTTAAGGATATATTTGAGCGATATTCTTCATTTTTCCCTAAAATGCCCAAAGAGCTTCTGACGTCGGTAATGACTCAGGATTCTCCCGTAAAGCTTTATGAGACAGTTACATTCAACTGCAATCTCAACTACAGGGATAAGCAGACTCTTCTTGAGGAAACCAACATAATAAACAAGCTTTCCGTGCTGTTCGCCTGCCTTTCGTCAGAGGTAGAGATACTTGAGCTCGAGAACCTTATTAATGAGCAGACTAAAAGCAGCATCGACAAGGGACAGAAGGAATACTACCTGCGCGAGCAGATGAGAGTTATCCAGGAGCAGCTCGGTGAAGACGAGGCTGAGGAAGCCTTTGCCTACATAAATGACATAATGGATCTGAAGATAGATGAAAAAAGCAAAGAAAAGCTTTTGAAGGAAGCCGACAAGCTTGCAAAGCTTCCGCCGTCATCTCAGGAAGCATTCGTGATAAAGAATTACCTTGATACTGTGCTCGACCTGCCGTGGGGAAAATACACCAAGGCTAAGCTATCGCTTGAAAAAGCGGAAGCTGTCCTTGAAAAGGATCATTACGGACTTAAAAAGGTCAAAGAGCGCATTCTTGAATTTCTTGCCGTACATATGCTCAATCCTGAGATAAAGGGACAGATAATCTGTCTTGCCGGACCTCCCGGAATAGGAAAGACTTCAATTGCAAAGTCTATCGCAAAGGCAATGGGAAGAAAATATGCCCGCGTTTCTCTCGGAGGAGTCCGCGATGAGGCCGACATAAGAGGTCACAGAAAAACTTACGTCGGAGCTATGCCCGGAAGGATCATAACAGCTCTACAGCAGGCAGGCTCGGCAAATCCGCTTATACTGTTCGACGAAATAGATAAGCTTTGCAGCGATATAAAGGGGGATCCTTCATCTGCAATGCTCGAGGTTCTCGACAGCGAGCAGAATAATGCTTTCAGAGATCATTTTATCGAGGTGCCTTTTGATCTTAGCAAGGCAGTATTCATAACGACTGCGAATAACGTTTCGGCTATACCCGCTCCGCTGCTTGATCGTATGGAGGTCATAGAGCTGCCCAGCTACACCGCGGAAGAGAAGTTCCACATCGCAAAGGAACACCTTGTCCCGAAGCAGCTCAAAGAACACGGCTTAAAGGCGTCACAGCTCAAAATAGACGATCAGGCGATACACGATATAATACAGTATTATACTAAGGAAGCAGGTGTGCGCACCCTTGAAAGAAACATCGCTTCCTTATGCAGAAAGTCAGCTAAAAGGATAGCTGCCGGCGATGCAAAGCGTATTACCGTCAAGGGTAAGGATCTCAAGGAACTGCTTGGTATATACAAGTATCTTCCCGATCTATCATCCAAGAAGGATCAGGTCGGAGTCGTGAACGGACTTGCGTGGACCTCCGTAGGCGGAGTCCTCATGCCGCTGGAAGTGCTCGTAATGAAAGGATCGGGAAAGATCGAGGTAACGGGCTCACTCGGCGATGTGATGAAGGAGAGCTCAAAAATTGCGGTGAGCTACGTGCGCAGTGTTGCTGAAAAATACGGAATAAATCCGGAATTTTATAAGGAAAACGATATACACATACATGCTCCCGAGGGAGCTGTGCCTAAGGACGGACCTTCTGCCGGAGTTACTATGACGACTGCTCTGATATCCGCACTGTCTGGTATACCTGTCAGAGCGGATGTGGCTATGACAGGAGAAATAACTCTTCACGGAAAGGTGCTGCCTATTGGCGGACTAAGGGAGAAAACTATGGCTGCGTACAAGGCGGATATTAAGACGGTAGTTATCCCCGAGGCGAATAAGCCTGATCTTGAAGATATAGATGACGCAGTTAAAAATGCCATTGAGTTTGTCAGCGTTGAGAATTTAACAGAAGTTCTTGATATCGCGCTTACAAAATAGTTTGACGAAGAGAGAAAGGAGAAATATGCTTGAAGCTCAATTATAATAAAGCGGAATTTACCGCAGCATATGGCAAATTCTCTCAGCTCCCTCCTCCCGAGCGTATTGAGATTGCCTTTGCTGGTCACTCGAATGTGGGAAAGTCCACGCTGATAAACAAGCTTTTCAACAGAAAGAATCTTGCAAGAGTAAGCTCAGTCCCCGGGAAGACCGCAACGATAAATTTCTACGGACTGGAAAATCTGTATTTCGTTGATCTTCCGGGATATGGCTATGCAAAGGTTGCAAAGTCCGAAAAAGAGCGCTGGGCAGGGCTGATAGAGGGATACCTCAGTTCCGACAGGGACATAAGGCTCGTGTTCATGCTTGTGGACAGCCGCCACGCCCCTACAAAGGACGATATTCACATGATAAATTACCTCATAGATGAGGAAATGCCGTTCGTGCTTGTCCTGACTAAAATTGATAAACTAAATAAGACCGAGCGAGCCAAACGCATGGAGGCGTTTTACTCAGAAATACCATATTTTGATGTTATCTGCTCGGTGCCGTTCTCCTCTCAGACCTTTGAGGGTGTGGAGGAGCTGCGCGAAATAATAGAGGAGATCGCAGACGACAATGACGTTGCTGACGAATAAGATGAAAGGAATGTTAAAAATGTTTGTATCAGAAAATCTCGGTGTAAACGAAAATGGTCACCTTACTATAGGTGGGATCGACACTGTTGACCTTGCGCAGGAGTACGGTACTCCGCTTTATGTAATGGACGAGCAGGTCATAAGAAGCAATCTGCGCCGCTTCCATGAGAGTATGCAAAAATATTACGACGGCAAGGGCGAAGTTCATTATGCGAGCAAGGCATTTTCTTGCCTTGAGATGTGCAGAATAGTCGCAAGCGAGGGCGATGGTCTCGACGCTGTTTCGATCGGGGAACTCTATACTGCGGTAAAGGCGGGCTTCCCCATGGAAAAAGTCGGATTCCACGGCAACAACAAAACCGACGAGGAGCTTGAGTACGCTATCGAGGTCGGCGTGGGACATATCATCGTGGACAACCTCCCCGAGCTTCGCAGACTTGAGAAGATAGCTGCCGAAAAAGGTGTAAAGCCACACATTATGTTCCGTATTAAGCCGGGTATCGATGCTCACACCCATGACTTCGTCAAGACCGGGCAGATAGACAGCAAGTTCGGCTTCGCTCTCGAAACAGGAGAAGCGTTTGAGGCTGTAAAGGAGGCTGTTTCCTGCGAAAATGTAAAGCTTGTGGGACTTCACTGCCATATTGGCTCCCAGATATTTGACATTGATCCGTTCGTTGAGGCTGCAAAGGTAATGCTTGGTCTCATAGCAAAGATAAAGGACAATCTCGGCTATGAGATAGCCGGACTCAATCTCGGTGGAGGCTTCGGTATCAAGTATCTTAACGAGCATGATCCCGTACCCTTTGAAAAGTATCTTGAGAAGGTTTCCGAGGCTGTAAAGAGCGAGTGTGCAAGACTGAACATCACTCAGCCCATGATATACATCGAGCCGGGACGTTCAATCGCTGCGCCTGCCGGTATCACACTTTACAAGGTCGGCGCACGCAAGGAGATACCGAATATAAGAACATACATATCCGTTGACGGCGGAATGGCTGACAGTCCGCGTTATATCCTCTACGGCTCTGAGTATGAGGCTATAGTCGCGAACAAGGCAAATGAGGAACGCACAGAAAAGGTGACTATCGCCGGAAAGTGCTGCGAGAGCGGTGATCTTATAGGCGAGAATATGCCTCTTCAGCACGCTGAGTCGGGAGACATTATCGCTGTCTGCGCTACAGGAGCTTACAACTACTCAATGTCCTCAAACTACAACAGACTCCAGAAGCCTGCCGTTGTGTTCGTGAATAACGGACAGTCGCGCATCGCAGTAAAGAGGGAAACTCTCGACGATATTATCCGCAATGACATCTGAAAAAGTCATACTCCGACTCATAGACAAATTAACAGACAAAGAGAAAATATAAGCATTAAGCTCCTGTGCGTTCTTCACGGGAGCTTTGATTTGTCTTGGCTAACTTTAAAAGATTTAATTTGGGTATTTAGATTGTTTAATTCTTGACAAATACTATATAATGTAGTAAAATATCTATATATGCAACGAAAGGAATGATTCTCAATGGGTTTAACTTTGACTGAAAAAATTCTGAGAGCACATCTCGTTGACGGCGAGTATGTCAAGGGTCAGGAGATCGGTATCAGGATCGACCAGACTCTCACTCAGGACGCTACAGGTACAATGGCGTATCTGGAGTTTGAAGCAATCGGTGTTCCGCGTGTAAAGACGGAGCGCTCTGTCGCTTACATAGACCACAATACGCTCCAGAACGGCTTTGAAAATGCCGACGACCACCGCTTCATCGGCAGTGTGGCGAAGAAGCACGGTATATATTTCTCGCGCCCCGGGAACGGTATATGCCATCAGGTGCATCTTGAGCGCTTCGGCATTCCCGGAAAGACGCTTATCGGCTCGGACAGCCATACTCCCACAGGCGGCGGCATCGGCATGATAGCTATCGGTGCGGGCGGACTTGACGTTGCCGTAGCTATGGGCGGCGGCGCTTACTACATCACCTGTCCCAAGGTGGTAAAAGTAGAACTCACAGGCAAGCTTCAGCCGTGGGTAGCGGCAAAGGACGTTATCCTTGAAGTTCTCCGCAGACTGTCTGTAAAGGGCGGCGTTGGAAAGGTCATCGAGTACGTGGGAGAGGGTGTTAAGACTCTTTCCGTACCCGAGAGAGCTACTATCACAAATATGGGTGCGGAGCTCGGTGCAACTACCTCTATCTTCCCCTCTGACGAGGTAACAAAGCAGTTTCTCAAGGCTCAGCAGCGTGAGGAGGTATGGATTCCCCTTGCAGCCGATGACGACGCTGTTTACGACGAAGAGCTTACTATAAATCTCAGCGAACTCGTTCCGCTTGCTGCCTGTCCTCATTCTCCCGACAATGTAAAGAGCGTAGAGGAGATAGGAAGACTCAAGGTAGATCAGGTTTGTATCGGCTCATGTACAAATTCTTCACTGCTCGATATGCTCAAGGTTGCGTACATCTTAAAGGGCAAGACTGTAGACCCGAGCGTTTCGCTCGCAATTGCTCCCGGCTCTAAGCAGGTGCTCAATATGCTTGCTCAGAACGGCGCTCTTTCAGATCTCATAGAGGCAGGTGCACGTATTCTTGAAAGTGCCTGCGGTCCTTGTATCGGTATGGGACAATCTCCGAACTCAAAGGGTATTTCCCTGCGTACCTTCAACAGAAACTTCGAGGGACGCTCCGGAACAAAGGACGGACAGATCTACCTCGTTTCGCCTGAAATGGCGGCAGCTTCTGCACTTACAGGCTATCTCACAGACCCGAGAGAGCTTGGCGAAATGCCCGAGTTCAAGCTCCCCGAGGTGTTTGCTATAAATGATAATATGGTAGTTCCGCCTGCACCTGTCGAGGAAATGGACAGCGTGGAGATACTTCGCGGACCTAACATAAAGCCTTATCCGGTAACATCTCCGCTGCTTGATACTATCTCTGCTCCCGTATCTTTGAAGGTCGGCGACAACATCACTACTGATCACATCATGCCTGCCGGAGCAAAGATCCTTCCGCTTCGCTCGAATATTCCTAAAATTTCTCAGTATTGCTTCGCAGTATGTGATGAGAGCTTCCCGAAGAGGGCGGAACGTCTTGGAAAAAGTATAATCGTCGGAGGATCCAATTATGGACAGGGCAGCTCGCGTGAGCACGCGGCTCTTGCTCCACTTTATCTCGGAGTAAAAGCGGTTCTCGTTAAGTCGTTTGCGCGTATTCACAGAGCTAATCTCATTAATGCCGGAATATTGCCTCTCACATTCGTAAACGAGGCCGATTATGACAAGATAGATCAGGACGACGAACTCGTTATCGCAGATGTAAGAAAAGCAGTCTCAGAGGGAAAGACCGAGCTTGTTGTTATAGACAAGACAAATGGTGCTGAGATACCTGTTCTCTGCGAGCTTTCTGGGCGTACAAAGGATATCATGCTTGCAGGCGGACTTCTCGATTACACAAGAGAGAATATGAAGTAAGATAATGAAAGGAGCAGACATGGGAACAACGGGTACAGTAATGATAAAAATACTGGTTTTCCTTATACTGCTCCTTGTTTTCTTATGGGGGCTGAATATCTACAAGCACATCAGATCCGGCTGGAACAATACGCAGAAGCTGTTCGACATTATCGGCGCTGTATTGCTGCTCGTATTGCTTGCGGTAACGACTTTTCCACTGATAACGAACTGAACCTCATATGGTGATTTAGGATGAGAAAATGTGAATGATATGGAATACAACGATGATACCGAAGCTCCGCTGACCGAAGAGGAAAAGCACGAGCTTGAAAAGAGAGCAGTTGACAAGAGCAGCACAACCTATGGGAAAACTATCCCGTTTATCGGTTTTGCACTGGGTTTTCTCATCGGATTTATCATATCAAAGTCAGTTTCGCTCGGCGACTCCTATCCTGTATTTGCTGCGGCATTTATCGGTGAGTCGGTAGGTGAAGTCTTCTCGCAGGTCAAACAGGGCATTCTTGAAAAGAGCCCAGAGAAAATATTTCTCTTTCTGCTCAAAAACGGATTTTTTCGGATTGCAGTATTTATTTTAGCTGCTGATCTTCTCGTCAGCCTGCTTTAAGACAGTCTATACGATACGAATTTAATAACCATCAAAAACAGGAGGTAAAAACCAATGGCAAAAATTATCATGAAAACGCCGCTCGTCGAAATGGACGGCGACGAGATGACCAGAATACTCTGGAAATGGATAAAGGAAACTCTCATTGAGCCCTATGTTGAACTCAATACCGAGTATTACGACCTCGGTCTTGAGTACAGGGAAAAGACTAAAGATCAGGTAACTATTGACTCCGCGGAAGCTACAAAGAAATACGGCGTTGCCGTAAAGTGCGCGACCATTACTCCGAACGCCGCAAGAATGCCTGAGTACAATCTCACTCAGATGTGGAAATCACCCAACGGCACTATTCGTGCGGCTCTCGACGGAACCGTATTCAGAACACCTATCATCGTAAAGGGCATAGAACCCTATATTCCCACATGGACCAAGCCTATTACTATTGCCCGTCACGCTTACGGAGACGTTTACAAGAACACCGAAATGCGTGTAAACAAGGGCAGCAAGGCTGAGCTTATCGTTACCGATGAAAACGGAAATGAGACCCGCGAGCTCATTCATGACTTCGCAAAGTGTGACGGTATCATTCAGGGACTTCATAACCTCGATGATTCTATCGCTGGATTTGCAAGAGCTTGCCTCAACTACGGTCTCGATTTAAAGCAGGATGTGTGGTTTGCAACCAAGGACACCATCTCAAAGAAATACGATCATCGTTTCAAGGACATTTTTGCAGAGATCTACGAGAATGAGTACAAGGAGAGATACGAAGCAGCAGGCATAGAGTACTTCTACACGCTCATCGACGACGCCGTAGCGCGTGTTATCCGCTCCAACGGCGGCTATATCTGGGCTTGCAAGAACTATGACGGCGATGTTATGTCGGACATGGTATCGACTGCATATGGAAGTCTTGCGATGATGACTTCTGTCCTTGTTTCGCCGGATGGTATCTACGAATACGAGGCTGCACACGGTACGGTACAGCGTCATTATTACAAATACCTCAAGGGTGAAGAGACATCTACTAATTCTGTTGCAACTATCTTTGCTTGGAGCGGGGCGCTCCGCAAGAGGGGAGAGCTTGACAATACTCCCGAGCTCTGTAACTTTGCTGATAAGCTTGAAAAGGCTACTATACAGACTATAGAAGAAGGCGTAATGACTGGGGATCTTTACCTTATTTCAAAGCTTGAAAATAAGCAGAAGGTAGATTCAAAGACATTCCTTGATGAGATCAGGAACAGACTTGATAAATTAATGTGATTTACAAGGAGAAGACTTATATGTCAAAAAATTCAATTTCAAACTCCGTAATAAGAAGACTTCCAAGATATTACCGCTTTCTCGGAGACCTTGAGAAAAACGGATATGTTCGCATTTCCTCAAGAGAACTTTCCGAAAAAATGGGACTTACTGCTTCACAGATAAGACAGGATTTTAATTGCTTCGGAGAATTCGGACAGCAGGGCTACGGTTATAACGTCAGTGATCTCAGAAACGAGATCGGAAAAATATTGGGTCTTGACGAACAGACTCCGATGATCCTTCTTGGCGCAGGAAACCTCGGAACTGCTATAGCATCTCATATTGATTTTCAGAGTAAAGGGTTCAGGCTTATTGGCGCTTTTGATGTAAATCCCCAATTGACGGGGAAGGAAATAGGGAGTATTTCCGTGAAGAACATTTCAGAGCTCGAACAGTTCTGTTCTGAAAATTCGCCTGTTGCAGCTATTCTCTGTGTACCTACAGCTGCTGCTGAAAAAATTATCGAAACGCTTATAAATTATGGTATAAAAGCTTTTTGGAATTTTACTCATTATGACATAAAAATAAATCACAACAATGTTACTGTAGAAAATGTTCATCTTGGTGATAGCCTTACTACGCTTTCATACGGTATAAATAGTCTTGAAAACGAAAAAGACATATAGGCTTCTGGCGGAATAATGTATGCTGCGAACTGAAATTATAGATAGGTTTGCGGCATATTTTACCGAAAAAAGAGTGTGAAAAAATTATCAATCGTACAAGAGTGATATATAAATTAAGGAACTATTATATTCCGATTTTGCATACAGTTTGCTTCTGATAACAAAAGTTTAGATCGATTTTTATTAGATTTTTTCTGATATGTTTTAAGTGATTTATGTACAACACCTTTGCGCGGACGAGGCTTTTATGAATTTTACCGCGGTTTTCGGCGTATGAATCCGCAGAAAGCGAAAGGGGCTGATGAGGTTTTACAAATCATATGAACTTTCAGTACCGAAAATATAGATTCAGATATATCAAATCAAAAATCAAAAACCTGTATTAAGGATAATATTATTGTTAATATTATATCAATATCTGAATACCGATATTCTTAAATCACATTTGAATTTATTTTGGGTTACTGGTATACTAATAATGTATAGAAATATATGCTCAAAAACGGATGCCCTTAGGCTCCGAAAAATAATTCTGGGAGTGAATGTCAATGGAATACCGCATCGAACACGATTCAATGGGCGAGGTAAAGGTGCCTGCCGACAAATACTGGGCTGCTCAGACCGAAAGAAGTCATGAAAATTTTCCGATAGGTGTCGGAATTGAAACAATGCCACGCGAGATAACTCACGCTTTCGGTATACTCAAAAAGGCTGCCGCTATCGCAAATCATTCTGTTAAGCCGGAAAAAATGACCGATGAGAAGCTTGCTGCGATATCGCAGGCTTGTGATGAGGTCATCAGCGGAGCTCTCAATGAGCATTTTCCTCTTGTCGTATGGCAGACGGGAAGCGGCACACAGTCCAACATGAATGCAAATGAGGTTATTGCCAACAGGGCTAATGAAATAGCAGGCACAAAGCTGCTCCACCCTAATGATGACATTAACATGAGCCAGTCTTCAAATGACACCTTCCCCACTGCAATGCATATTGCTGCCGTTATAGCTATTGAGGATAAGGTCGTTCCCGCTATAGACGTTCTCACCGATACCTTTGTCAGACTTGAAGCTGAAAACGAGGGTATAGTCAAGAGCGGCCGCACACATTTGCAGGACGCTACTCCCATAAAATTCTCTCAGGAAATAAGCGGCTGGAGAGCATCGCTTGAAAAGGACAGAAAAATGATCCTTTCCGCTGTTGAAGAACTGAAGGAACTCGCACTCGGCGGTACTGCCGTAGGTACGGGGCTCAACGCTCCCGAGGGCTTTGCTGAAAAAGCAGCCGAGGCTATAAGCGAGCTTACCGGAAAGAGCTTTGTGACTGCTCCCAACAAGTTCCATTCACTCACTTCAAAGGACGAAATAGTTTTCGCGCACGGAGCTCTTAAGGCTCTTGCTGCCGATATGATGAAAATAGCAAACGACGTAAGATGGCTTGCTTCTGGACCTCGTGACGGTCTTGGAGAGATATTCATTCCCGAAAACGAGCCCGGCTCTTCTATAATGCCGGGAAAGGTAAATCCGACACAGTGTGAACAAGTCACAATGGTGGCGGTACAGGTAATGGGCAACGACGTTGCTGTGGGGATGGCAGCTTCACAGGGCAATTTCGAGCTTAATGTCTTCATGCCTGTGTGCGCGTACAATTTCCTCCAGTCAGCGCGTCTGCTTGCGGAGTCGATAATGTCGTTCAATAACAACTGCGCCGTCGGAATAAAGGCAAATAAAGAAAAAATGCATCACAACCTCCATAATTCTCTCATGCTGGTAACAGCCTTAAATCCTTATATCGGATATGAGAACGCTGCTAAGACCGCGAAAAAAGCGTTCAAGGACAATATTTCCCTAAAAGAGGCCTGTGTAGAGCTTGGCTTCCTCACTGAGGAGCGCTTTGACGAGTTTTTCCACCCGGAGGAAATGGTTTGATAAATTAACGAAAGGAAGCGTACCATGAATACGTTTACATACTATCCCGGCTGTACGCTCAGAACGAAGGCTAAGGCTCTCGACGCTTACGCAAGAGCGTCGGCCGAAGCCCTCGGCATAACTCTTGAGGAGCCTGCTGACTGGCAGTGCTGCGGAGGAGCTTACACTACAGCCAAGGACGAAATAGCCACGAAGCTTTCCGCTGTCAGAGTCCTCAACTCCGCAAAGGAGGCTGAAAGACCGCTTATTACTGTCTGTTCGGCATGCCACAATGTCATAAAACAGACAAATTATGATATTTCCCACGATGAGGAAATAGCTTCAAAGGTCAACAATTATATGCAGTTTGACCAGCCATATAACGGAGAGACCGCGGTTTACCACTATCTTGAAATGCTCCGCGACGTTATAGGGTTTGACGAGCTGAAGAAAAAGGTCGTGAATCCGTTAAAGGGTAAGAGAATTGCAGCGTATTACGGCTGCCTTCTGCTGAGACCATCGAAGGCTCTGGCAATGGATGACCCTGAAAACCCGACCATAATCGAGGATTTTATCAGAGCTATCGGAGCAACTCCCGTTATATACGCTCAAAGGAATGAGTGCTGCGGAGGCTACATAACTCTCGAAGACAAAGCTCAGGCTTCAAAGCGCAGCTCGAAGATAATGGAGTCGGCAAGCGATAACGGCGCTGATATGCTAATAACTGCCTGTCCGCTGTGCCTTTACAATCTGAGAAAGAATTCGGGCTCAGAGCTTCCCGTTTACTACTTTACCGAGCTTCTTGCAGAGGCTCTCGGCGTAAAGGAGGCAAATAATGAACAATAATCTAAAGGAACAGGTGCTTCGTTCGAGCGGAGTCAACGTACTCAAATGTATGCGCTGCGGAAAGTGCTCGGGGACCTGCCCTTCCTATGATGAAATGGAATATCATCCTCATCAGTTTGTATATATGGTCGAGAGGGGAGATATCGAGACTCTTATGAAGTCGGAGTCGATATACAAATGTCTTACCTGCTTTGCGTGCGTTGACAGATGTCCCAGAAATGTCGAGCCTGCAAAGGTAGTGGAAGCTGTAAGACTTGCCGCAATAAGACAGCAGGGAAATAATCATCTTCTGCCCACACAGATACCGGAAATGCTGGACGAGGATCTGCCGCAGCAGGCTATAGTAACGGCATTCAGAAAATATGCAAAGTAAGGAGGGGAGAATATGCAGAGAATAGGAGTATTTGTCTGTCATTGCGGTACTAATATCGCCGCCACGGTGGACGTAAAGGCTGTTGCAGAGGCTCTCGGACACGAGCCCGGAGTAGTCATCTCTCAGGACTACCAGTATATGTGCTCGGAATCGGGACAGAATCTGGTCAAGAACGCTATAAAAGAGCATAAGCTCTCGGGCGTTGTTATCTGCTCGTGCTCCCCCCGAATGCACGAGAACA
Organism: uncultured Ruminococcus sp.; assembly: GCA_937910385.1. Classification (GTDB taxonomy): domain Bacteria; phylum Bacillota; class Clostridia; order Oscillospirales; family Ruminococcaceae; genus Ruminococcus. The sequence continues at coordinate 42,449 of CALEPT010000222.1, forward strand.
CGTTCCGCAAGGCTGCTGCCGCTGCGGGACTGAATCCTTACCTTGTTGAGATAGCGAATATCCGCGAGCAGTGCTCATGGATACACAAGGAGATCGCTACTGCAACAGAAAAGGCTATAATTCTCGGAAAAGCCGCTGTTGCAAAGGTTCACCTCAATGCTCCTCTCACAGCGGGAGAAAGCCCCGTTGTAAAGCGTGCGCTCGTTATAGGCGGAGGCATTGCAGGCATTCAGACTGCTCTTGATATTGCCGAGGCAGGCTTCGACGTTGATATAGTTGAGAAAGAGCCGACTATCGGCGGTAAAATGGCGCAGATAGATAAAACCTTCCCTACACTCGACTGTGCGGCTTGTATCCTCACACCGAAAATGGTAGAGGCGTCCCAGAACGAAAAGATACATATTCATTCGTTCAGTGAGGTAACAGACGTAAAGGGGTTTGTAGGTAACTTCACAGTTACGATAAAGAAGAAGGCACGTTTTGTCGATGAAACAAAGTGTACGGGCTGCGGACTTTGTACGGAAAAATGTCCCATGAAGAAGGTGCCGAACGAGTTCAATATGGGGCTTGACAACAGAACAGCTGTGTATATCCCGTTTGCACAAGCTGTTCCGAAGGTCGCTACTATTGACCCTAACTACTGTATGATGCTTAAAAACGGCAAGTGCGGAGTATGCTCCAAGGTCTGCTCTGTCGGAGCTATCGACTATAAGCAGGAGGACAGATACATCGAAGAGAAATACGGAGCTATTGTTGTAGCTACGGGCTTCAATCCTATAGAACTTGATAAATACGATGAATTCGCATATAATCAGTGTCCCGATGTTGTAACTTCTCTTGAGCTCGAAAGACTGATGAATGCGGCAGGACCCAACGGAGGAACTCTGCTCCGTCCCTCGGACAAGAGCCACCCTCACACCATAGTTTTCGTGCAGTGCGTCGGCTCGCGCTGCGACGACAGCAAGGGTAAGCCCTATTGCTCAAAGATATGCTGTATGTATACGGCAAAGCATGCAATGCTCATACGTGAGAAATACCCTGATACAGAGGTGTATGTATTCTACATTGACGTACGTACTCCCGGCAAGAATTTCGATGAGTTCTACCGCCGTGCTGTTGAACAGTATAATGTCCACTACATAAAGGGTATGGTAGGCAAGGTAACTCCTAAATCGGATGGAAAGATAGATGTTCAGGCTTCGGACCTCCTTGCGGGAGAGCAGCTGCACATCAATGCCGATATGGTAGTTTTAGCCGCTGCTATAGAGCCTGACAAGACGGCTCGTCCTCTTGCTACTATGCTCACTACTCAGATGGATACGAATGACTTCTTCACAGAGGCTCACCCCAAGCTGCGTCCTGTAGAAAGCGCAACTGCGGGTATCTTCCTCTCGGGAGCTTGTCAGGGACCTAAAGATATCCCCGAAACCGTAGCGCAGGGAAGTGCGGCGGCTGCAAAGGCTATCGGACTGCTCTGCAAGAACAGCATAACCTGCAATCCGTGTGTGGCACATTCAGACGAACTAATGTGCAACGGCTGCTCTTCGTGCGAAAAGGTTTGTCCCTATGGAGCTATCACATACATTGACAAGGAATTCAGAATGCCCGACCGTACTACTGCGATACGCAGGGTAGCAAGCGTAAATCCTGCAGTTTGTCAGGGCTGCGGAGCTTGTACTGTCGCTTGTCCGTCGGGAGCTATGGATCTCAACGGATTCTCTAACAGTCAGATCATGGCGGAGGTAGACGCAATATGCAGATAAATGAAAACAAAGAATTTCAGCCGCTGATAGTTGCGTTCTGCTGCAACTGGTGTTCTTATGCAGGCGCAGACCTCTCCGGTACAAACAGACTCAACTATCCGACAAACGTAAAGATCATCAGGGTACCCTGTTCTTGCCGTGTAAACCCTATGTTCATACTCAGAGCGTTCCAGAGAGGCGCGGACGGAGTTATCCTCTGCGGCTGCCACCCCGGAGACTGTCATTACACCTCGGGAAACTATTTTACAAGAAGAAGAATGACTCTGCTGTTCAGTATGCTTGATTTCCTCGGTATTGAGCGTGACAGAACAAGAGTTGAATGGGTGTCGGCTGCCGAGGGAGCTAAGTTTGCGGCAACAATGAACGAGTTCACCGAGGCTGTGAAGAAACTCGGCCCCAACCGCAGATTGGAGGATCTAAGATGCAGGAAGCAATGATAGCAAGAGCGAAGGAGCTCCTTGCCGATGGCACGGTGAACCGCGTTATCGGCTGGAAAAAAGGCGAATTTGCATATGACATTACCCCCGCGATCTTTGAGACCCCGGAGGAGATAAACAAAGATTTCGTTTATGATGATTTTACGGCTGCTAATGTTTCAAAGTATCTCGTCAAGGAAAGCCGCAGGGAAGGCAAGATACTTGCCTTTATGAAGCCCTGTGACACATACAGCTTCAATCAGCTCATAAAGGAACACCGCGTTATCCGCGAGAACGTCTACATAATTGGTATTCCGAGCTGGGGAAAGCTTGACGCTGAAAAGATAAAGTCTATGGGTGTAACGGGCATACTCGGTGCGCAGAGGGACGGCAATGACATTAAAATCAGCACTCTCTACGGCGAAGAGAAGCTTCCGTTCTTCGATGTGATGCTCGAAAAGTGCAAGAGCTGCAAAAGTAAGAAGCACGTCATATACGATGAACTCATAGGCGAGGACGGAGAGGTCATAGATTCAAACCGCTTCGATATGGTGGAGCAGCTCGAGAACATGACAGCTCAGGAGAGGTACGATTTCTGGAGAGCGCAGCTTTCCAAGTGCATACGCTGCAACGCCTGCAAGAATGTCTGTCCTGCCTGCACCTGTGAAAAGTGCGTATTTGAGAATCCGGCTTCGGGTATTGAGAATAAGGCGGCAGTTGACAGCTTTGAGGAGAATATGTTCCACATTATCCGCGCGTTCCACGTTGCGGGAAGATGTACCGACTGCGGCGAATGTTCGCGTGTTTGCCCTCAGAATATTCCTCTCCATCTTCTCAACAGAAAATTCATAAAGGACATAAATTTGCTTTACGGTGAGTATCAGGCAGGCGCAGACACTACGTCGAGGGCTCCGCTGACAGATTACACTCAGGACGACTGTGAAGCAAGTATCGTGCATGAAAGGGGTGTCGAGTAATGCTCAGAATATCGATCGATAAGCTTGACGAGCTGTTTGAGTCAATTTCCGCAAAACAGACACTCTACATTCCCACCGACCGTGAGGACGGAGCAGCCGAGTACAAAAAATACGAAAGCGGAATTAAGCTCAGCGGCAAACTCAATACTCTGCGCAGTGCAAAGGACTTTTTCTTCCCTCAGACCGAGAATCTTGTTGATTTTAAAATGGAGGGAAAGACTATAGAGGTCATAGATACCCGGGAGGAGTCCGAGGATTTTGTTGTTTTCGGAGTCCGTGCCTGTGACGCAAGAAGCTTCACTATACTCGACAAAGTATTCCTTGCAGATCCTGTTGACAGCTACTATAAGAATCGCCGGGACCACGGTACTATCGTCACGATGGCGTGCACACGTCCCGCAGAGACATGCTTTTGTCAGACCTTTGATATAGACCCGACCGCTCCGGAAGGAGATGTTGCCTGCTGGAACGACGGGAAGTACATATATTTTGCATGGAGAAACGAAAAGGGAGAGGCTTTTCTTGACTGCCTGTCCGACGTGCTTGAGGACGCAGAGCCAGAGGGTATCGCAGAGCTGAATGCAAAAACAAAAGATATAATGAAGAGGCTCCCGCTTGCCGACCTTTCTACTGATTCATTCGGCGGAGACAGGCTCATGGAGCACTTCAATTCCGAAAAGTGGGGAGAGCTCTCAGAGAGCTGCATAGGCTGCGGAACGTGTACTTTTGTATGTCCGACATGTCAGTGCTACGACATTAAGGACTTCGACACGGGACACGGCATAAAGCGATTCCGCTGCTGGGATTCGTGTATGTATTCCGACTTCACAAAAATGGCTCACGGAAACCCGAGACTTACTCAGCTTGAGCGCTTCCGTCAGCGCTTTATGCACAAGCTTGTGTATTTTCCTGCAAACAATAACGGCGAATTCGGTTGTGTAGGCTGCGGAAGATGTCTTTCCAAATGTCCTATATCCATGAATATCGTCAAGGTAATGAAAGCATTGGAGGTAAAGGAATGAACACTGCAGAAACATTGATACCTCACATCGGCATAGTTACCGATATAAGAATAGATACACCCGATGTAAAGACATTCAGGGTAGTTTCCCACGAAGGCGGAAAGGTCTTCGAGCATATGCCGGGGCAGTGCGCAATGCTTTCAGTCCCGGGAGTTGGTGAAGGTATGTTTTCGATAACCTCATCACCGACAAACAAGGAATTTATGGAATTCAGCATAAAGAAATGCGGCTGTCTTACGAGCTGGCTTCATGCAATGGAGGTCGGTCAGATGATAACCATAAGAGGACCTTATGGTAATCATTTCCCCGTGGAGACAGAGCTCAAAGGCAAGGATCTGCTCTTTATCGCGGGAGGTATCGGACTTGCGCCGCTGCGCTCGGTCATCAACTACGTTCGCGACAAGCGTGAGAATTACGGCGATATCCAGATAGTTTACGGCTCGCGCTCAAAGGACGACCTCGTTGATTATCAGGAGATACTCGACGAATGGATGGCTGACAAGGGCGTCGAGGTCAACCTCACAATAGACAATCCCCAGGAGGGCTGGGACGGTCACGTCGGTTTTGTTCCGAATTATGTAAAGGAGCTTGCTCCCTCAACGAGCAAGACGGTTCTGGTCTGCGGACCTCCTATCATGATAAAATTCACTCTTGCAGGTCTGAAGGAGATAGGCTTTACCGAAACTCAGGTCTACACGACAATGGAGCTGCGCATGAAGTGTGCGGTTGGCAAATGCGGACGCTGCAATATCGGCAATAAGTATGTCTGCAAGGACGGACCTGTTTTCCGTTTCGATCAGCTTGATGAGCTGCCCGACGAATATTGATAGAGGAGATACTGACATGGGAAATATGTTGAATGTTTACCTTTTCGGCAAAAGATATCAGGTGCCGGAGGGGCTTACAATAATGACGGCAATGGAATATGCGGGTTATGAGCTTGTCAGAGGCTGCGGCTGCCGCAACGGCTTCTGTGGCGCATGCGCTACCATTTACCGTATCAAGGGACAGGTCGAGCTTCACGGATGTCTTGCCTGTCAGACAGAGGTCGAGGAGGGAATGTACGTAGCTACACTGCCGTTCTTCCCTCTTGAAAAGAGAGTTTACGACATAAACGAGATAAAGCCCAACGAACAGATAATGATGCAGCTTTATCCTGAAATATACAGCTGTATCGGCTGCAATGCCTGTACCAAGGCTTGTACGCAGGAGCTTAATGTAATGCAGTATATCGCATACGCTCAGAGAGGCGAATATGAAAAGTGCGCAGAGGAGAGCTTTGACTGCGTAATGTGCGGAGTCTGCTCCTCAAGATGTCCCGCTGGCATTTCTCATCCGCAGGTGGCAATGCTCGCAAGGAGGCTCAATGGAAAGTACATCGCTCCCGAATGCAGTCATCTCAGCGACAGGGTAGGCGAGATAAACGAGGGTATATACGATGAAAAAATGGCGGAGCTTATGGCAAAGTCTGTTGACTCCGTTCAGGAACTCAAGGATATGTACAACAACCGCGAGATAGAGCAGTAAGGAGGGAGCGAAAAATGTATAAAATTGACAGATTCAACGAGCTTGCAAAGGTAGTTGCCGAAAAAAGAGCCGAGAACGCTCCCATGGAGCCGAGAAGAATGACTGCCGACGAAAAGGATGCGCTTCTTGCGGAGTTCCACCCCGATTATAAGCAGGGAGAGTTCACAGTCCTTGAGGTTGGACCTAACAAGGGCGAAAAGGTTCCTACTCAGCTTGCGGAACTCCTTCAGGCGCACAGCAGAATAGCTCCCGGAGATATCGATCTTTCCTCTCCTGATTATGACACCGATGTGCTGATAATCGGAGGCGGCGGCGCAGGAGCTTCCGCTGCTATAGAGGCTGATGATGCTGGTGTAAAGACGATGATAGTGACAAAGCTTCGTATCGGCGATGCCAACACAATGATGGCAGAGGGCGGTATTCAGGCTGCTGATAAGCCCAATGATTCACCTGCAATTCACTATGTTGACGCATTCGGCGGCGGACATTTTGCTGCAAAGCCTGAGCTTGTTGCGAAGCTCGTTACTAAAGCGCCAGAGTGTATTCAGTGGCTTAACAAACTCGGAGTAGAGTTTGATAAAGAGCCCGACGGAACTATGGTCACAACTCACGGCGGCGGCACTTCAAGAAAGAGAATGCACGCGGCAAAGGACTATTCAGGAGCAGAGATAATGCGTACTCTGCGTGACGAGGTCATCAATAGGGGAATACCGGTTATCGACTTTACTGCCGCTATTGAGATCATACTTGATAAAAACGGAAAGGCAGCAGGTGCTGTACTCATGAATATGGAGACCAAGGAGCTCCTCGTTGCACGTGCAAAGACGGTAATAATATCGACAGGCGGCGCAGGCAGACTGCACTATCAGGGCTTCCCGACCTCCAACCACTATGGAGCTACAGCAGACGGACTTGTACTCGGTTACAGGGCAGGGGCGAAGCTTCTCTACGCAGATACTCTCCAGTATCATCCGACGGGCACTGCTTATCCCGAGCAGATATTCGGCGCTCTTGTTACCGAAAAGGTCCGTTCGCTTGGTGCTAAACTCGTCAATATCGACGGCGAGGTGTTCATGCACCCCCTCGAAACGAGAGATGTCACGGCGGCTTCCATAATCCGTGAGTGTACCGCAAGAGGAAAGGGTATACAGACCGAACAGGGCGTGGGCGTATGGCTCGATACTCCGATGATCGAGTACAAAAACGGCGAGGGAACTATTGAAAAGCGTATTCCGGCTATGCTGAGAATGTTCGGCAAGTACGGAATAGATATCCGCAAAGAGCCTATTCTCGTATATCCTACGCTTCACTATCAGAACGGCGGTCTGGACATTGATACATATGGAGTAACCGGTGTGGAGAACCTTTATGCTGCTGGAGAGGTTGCAGGAGGCATACACGGCAGGAACAGGCTTATGGGTAACTCTCTGCTTGATGTTATCGTATTCGGAAGAAATGCAGGTATATATGCAGCTGCAAAAGCGAAGGAGACTGAAACTCCTGAAGGACTTACTCTCGAACATATAACTGCGTTCGATGCCGAGCTTGACAGCGCTGGCATATCTACTCAGATAGTTTCGCCAAAGCTGCTGCCCGATTATGCTCGCAAGGCCAAGTGATTTTAAAGAAAGAAAGGTAAATACCAATGGAATTGATTCAGGCAGGAGATTTCTCCATTGCAATTAAGGAAATAACTTTTTTTGTTTTCGCAGCGTTTCTAATCACAACGATAGGATACTTACTGGGAAGAATTACCATCAAGGGCGTGTCACTCGGAACAGCCGGGGTATTCATAATAGCGCTGCTTTATGGCTGCTTCCTTTACAGTCATCTTTCCGATAATTTGATAATCAGCGATACGACATATGTTAAAAACGCTCTGAAGATCGTTGAAAATCTGGGTCTGATATTGTTTGTTACTTCGGTAGGATTTATTGCCGGTCCTAACTTTTTCGGCAACTTCAAGAAAAACTTCAAATCCTATGTTCTTCTTGCACTTGTCGTCATATTTGCAGGTGGACTTACCTGTGCGGGCTGTATCGGACTTGACAAAGTAATAAATAACGATCCTACTGAAAATACGGCTTCGATGCTGGTGGGACTAATGTCCGGTTCGCTTACAAGTACGCCGGCATTTTCAGCCGCAAAGGCAACGGTAGCTTCACGCGAAAACGGAGAAATGCTTGAAGATCTTGTGACAGTAGGTCACGGAATAGCTTACCTCTTTGGTGTGATCGGAGTTGTACTTTTCGTGCAGCTCGTACCGAAGTTCATGAAAGCCGACATGGCTAAGGAGCGCGAAAAGCTTATAACAGCCGATTCGGGAAGTGCCAATAGAAAGCCGGTAGGCAAGCTTCTTGAAATGGATGAATTTGGGTTCATGCCTTTTGCGCTTGCCGCGATAATCGGCATTTTTGTAGGCTCAATAAAGTATGGTAACTTCTCCCTGACGACAACGGGCGGATGTCTCCTTACATCGCTTATATTCGGACATTTTGCACATTTCGGCAAGGTTTCGGTAACTCCTAAAGAAAGCACGCTTAAAGTATTTCGTGAGTTCGGACTTATGCTTTTCCTTATAGGTGCAGGCGTTTCCGGCGGAGCAAGCTTTGTAGAGCATTTCAAGGCTGTGTATTTCCTTTACGGAGTTCTTATGACTATCATTCCTATGATAATTGGATTCTTCTTTGCGAAATATGTATTGAAGCTCAGCCTGCTCAATAATCTCGGCTCTATTACGGGCGGCATGACCTCCACTCCTGCTCTTGGTACACTTATCAGTACTGCGGGAACGGAAAATGTAGCTTCTGCTTATGCTGCAACATATCCTGTAGCACTCATCGCAGTAGTTATTGTTTCCCAAGTCATACTGATAATATTTAAATAAATATAAAAACCGCAGCATGGCTGCGGTTTTTTGTATTCACTTCAGGTATTTATCATCATCAACGGTATGTCCCGTAACGTCAATGATATCGGGCTGAATGGTTTGGTTTCTCTGACTTATGGCGTAGGCTACATAGAAATTGAACGCTGATAATGCTATCATTACCAGTCCTATTATTATCCTTATTGCCGTGCTTACCTTGAACGGATTCATGATAAAGATCAAAGCTGTGACAAGAAGTATCACTGCAAAAACTATATTCTGAGTTTTCTTATCATGTGGGGTTTTATCGCTGCATGCCTTCATTATCCTCATTATGCCAATGAAACCGAAGACTATGCCCGCGATAACGGGGATATTTACCATTATGATATTTGGAAGGTATATTATAAATATTCCGATTCCTGCACCTATCAAAGCTCCTATGAACATAAAGCCTGTATCACCACCTGTTAGTGAGCCAAGGAAAGCAATAACGCTGCCGGCAATGATGATACCTCCGACGATATAGAAAAGCCATGTTATTACATTAGGAAAAAATGCAATGAGAACTCCGCATATTGCCAAAGCAGCACCCTTGAGAATATAGCTGAAATTATCTATCTTCATAAGTAGTATGCCTCCTATACAAGTACGTCTATATATTTTAATCTGAGCTTTATGAAGAAGCCCGAACGCTCATATAGCTTGCCTGCAAGAGCCTCGGCTGTTTTTCGCGAGGATGATATTTCGGCGTTTGATGGCTCAATATTGCCAAAGCTTGATCTGAGAGCCGTATCTGTCATGTCGCGGAAACCGCCTGACTCGAAATAATCGCCTCCGATGCGTTCCTCGACCTGCCTTGCAAAATCTACGAACTGGCTTTCAGTGTTGTTTAATTTTAAAACTGCAAGAAGCCGTTCTGTATAAGCGTAAATATGCTCTATCCTGCGGGAAAGCTTACCGGAAGAGAATCTCTTGCTGCGGAGCTTTAAGATCATCCAGCGCCTCAAAACTATAAGCAATGCAAAAATAAGAAGAATCGATATAAACTGAATGATGATCCTTATAGCTGTTGGCAGCTTTTTTACTCCGCCTTTTCCGAATCTGAAGACAGAGCCACCGTCTGATTCCTGAGATGCAGCCTGAGTCACAGAAGTTATATTAGCAGAAGTTGAGGTTGCGACTCTTGTCGATTGTCTGGAACCGGTAGTGCGCGTTCCCGTTGATGATGCCGTTGTAACGGAAGATGTATCAGCAGCAGTTGAAGAAGTAGTCGCAGGCTGTGTAGGATCGGTATTTATAGAGCTGCTTGAGTAGCCTGCGGTAAATTCAAAAGGCACCCAGCCATATCCGTCAAGATAGACCTCGGTCCATGCATGACTTCTGTTATCCTTTACATCAATGGTATATGAGCCGTCCGGGTTCATGGAAGCGGCAGAAAAGTCATCTGCTACTATAATGTATCCCGTTGCGTATCTTGCCGGGATACCTGCCATACGGGCGAGGATAACTCCGGAAGTGGCATAATGTATGCAATATCCCTTGTGATTTTCAAGAAGAAAATAGTTTACAAAGTCGCGGTTAGAAGGAGTCTTTCCGGGGTTGAGCGAATACTCTGCCTCAGAAGTCATTTTTTCGCGCAATTCATATAGTATTTGCAGCTTTTCAGAAGCGGTTTGCGCATTTGAGGCTTCTGATATAATATCAGCATATGCATCTGCTATCTCATTCATATTATCATTTTCGGGCAGCTGCAGATAATTGTCATAAACAAAATCCTTATAGCTGTTCTGGAGCAGTTCTGCCATAAGAGCAGCACCGTTATCATACAGATACTGCTGATCGGCAGTTATCTCATAGTCAATAGGGAAAAAGTCGTTATATGTTATCAGTCCGTTTTCAGAGCAATAATTGAGAACAGCATTGCGCCAGTATTCATCGCTTATCGCTGAAGCGGAATAGACGTTTCTGGAGATATCGCCGAGTGAACCTGCAATAAGATTTGCATCTATATGTATAAATTTATATGACGATTCTTTTGATGAGCTGCTTTTTACAGAAACTGAGGTATCATTGGTATATTTGAGATCCCCGAAGTTATCGGTACCATATGGCGCAAAGCTTTTATCCTCTTTTAACTGAGACTTTATCCATATAGTATTTTCAGAGGCTGCGGGATCTATCAGTTTAGAAAAAACACACGGAAAATCCTGGGGATATATCCCGCTTTTGCTGAAATCATCAAATATATTGCTTTTATAAGCTGAAGCCGGTAAGTCGGACCATTCATTATTTTTATAAACAGAGCCTGAATAGTTTTTCAGATAAACAGCTCCGTCGATCTTTCCGTCTATTGTAACGGTAAGATCGGTTTTATTCTTGTATTTTATCCTGTCAGCGGTACCTAACTTATGATTTTCGTATTTAAAATTAAATCCGAATGCACTTGAAACATTGGCGATGCTCTCAGCAAAATTATCTATGGAAAACGAATCCATAGCCTCGCTTATATCTTTTCTTCTCTGATTCAGCTCATCGCTTCTCTCGTAACCGGTTAGCTTCATAACAGAGATAGTTGTACAGGTAACTATCATAACAACCACTATAATGAACATACCGCATTTTTCCGTAACCTTGAGTTTCATATGCCGTTTTGGGAAAAAGAGGTTGTTTTTTCTGACAAAACCGCTTTGTCCGCCGGAATATTCCCCTATATCTATAGTTGACATAGCAAGAAGCGCAAGCCAATATGCAACCGTGAGAACTCCCCAGAAAACAGAGATCTCTATTCCGTTATAAAGACCTATCTCTATCACAGGGAATGAGATGAGCAGAGGGAGAATAGGGTTAGGACGGCATATTGTAAAGAAATATATTACAATTGCCAGAAGCCATATATAAAAGAAAAAAAGAGTTGTTACAGAATCGCGTTCCAGAGCTCTGTCCAGAAGCTTGTAATATTTTATATCTGTGTGAAAAGAGGTGCTGTATATAATATTGTATACATATTTAAATCCAAGCGATATCTGTTCTATTTTTTTGTATGCAGATGCTGCAAAAATAATTACAGAAGCTCCGTATACCCACAAAGCGCGATTTGCTATAACTGATAATGCAATATAAAACAGGGATATGATCACAGCAGATGTGAATATTACCGAATCATAAAACCTGAAATCGAACATTCTGAGAAAAGACATGATCACCGATGTAAATCCGATAATGGCTATTAATACGGCAGCAGGCTTTCGCAGATCGGCTCTCTTTTTTTTAACTGACATGACTATGCTGTCGCATATTTCAATACCGTTGCTGTTTTGAAGGTTCTTTCTTTTCATTATATTTCTATATCCTTTATCGAGGAGGAGATCCTGCCTATCAGGACAGGGATAATATTTACGGAGGAGCATCCGTTTTCTAACGTACCGAGCTCTGAGGAGTTCTTGATAATAACGACTGCATTTTTTATATCGGCATCGACGCTTTCATTTATGTAATCGATCATGGAAGTATCCTGAGTCAGCGAAGTAACAAATGTAAATGAAGATACCGAAATATCCGGATTTTCTGAGAAATAAACATCAGGAGGCTCGCAGAAGAGATTATCATTTATAGATAGGATAAGCTCTCTGACGGCATCACCGAGCGAAGAAGCGTCAGATATGGGACGCTCAACGAACTGTCTGCGTTTGGCATTAAAATAGACTAAGGAATGGAGGCGTTCATTCTCTATAAGGAACTGAGAGAGAGAAACCATAGTTTCAACGAGCGTATCGAATACAGGGAGTGTGTATTCCGAGTCCTCATAGCATTTCAGATCAAGAAAAATTGAACACGGAATATCAACTGGGAGGCTGTAATCCTTTACAATGAAATCGTCCTTTTTAGAACTAAGCTTCCAATGTATCCTGTTGAGTTTATCTCCTGCGATATAATCGCGAAGATCAAAGACCTCAGAAGGATCATTTCCGGGAGAGTTTTCGGAAAAAACGCTGCTTTCTTCATTAACTCTGTCGGTATATGAGATAATTCCGGATATATCGCGGGCATCAGGCATCACAGCTATCTGTGTGCCTATATTTTTTGCTATTTTAAACTTAAAGATCCTGAGCGGGTCATAAATATGGATATACGAAGTGTGCACCTTTACTACACCACAGAACTTTGAACTGAGTTGGAAGGTAACTCTTTGAGTATTTCTTGGCTGTATAGGCATATAAAGCTCAAATTCTGTGATCTGATTGTTGAAGACATTGTAATACCGGATATGAGCCTCAGCTTTTCCAACAGGAAAAATGCTTCGGTTTGTAATACAGATCTGAACAGGAAAAGAGGTATTTTTAGACACTACCTTGTCGCGCAAAGCGAAGTCCACTCGTATCATGTGTTTTGTGATGAGAGTGGCTGCAAACATTATGATGGGCAGAGCGATCATTATCACAAGAAGGACAAGCGCGAAATCCCATACATATAATATATAAAACGCAGCACATATCAGTATAAGCAGAATGAACAGTATTTTCGTAAAGATCATGGCATTATCTCCGGGTAGAGGTTATACCCGGAACGGGGACGGACTTGAGTATTTCAGCGATCACATCAGAAGCAGAAATGTCTGAAAGCTTAGCCTTTGAGCTGAGTATAACTCTGTGCTGAAAAACGTCCGAGCATATGAATGAAATATCCTCCGGAATGACATAATCACGTCCCATAGCAACAGCGATGCCCTTTGCCAGCTGCATAAGTGCCAATGTTCCTCTCGGGCTGACGCCGAGCTTTAACATCGGGTGATTTCTTGTAGCAGCTGCAAGAGAAACTATATAATCATATATCCTGTCATCAATGTAAATATTTGTAATGTGTTCCTGAAGGGAAATGATGAATGAAGCGTCGGCTACAGGTTTAACGTTATCGAGAGGATTGGAGTTGGTTTTTGCTTTAAGAATGGAAACTTCTCCGCCGAAATCGGGATATCCCATGCTTAGCTTTATCATGAATCTGTCGAGCTGGGAATCGGGAAGGTTATGGGTACCCGCTGAGCCTATGGGGTTCTGTGTAGCTATGACTGTGTATGGTTCGGGGAGTTTGTATGTATTACCGTCAACTGTAATACTTTTCTCCTCCATGAGCTCGAGCAGAGCGGATTGCGTTTTGCTGGATGTACGGTTTATCTCGTCAGCAAGAAAAAGATTGCAGAAAGCAACACCGGGGCGGAATTCAAATTTTCCGCTGTTCTTATTATAAATAGAGAAGCCTGTAACGTCTGAAGGCAGAACGTCGGGAGTAAACTGCATACGGTTGTGTTCAAGGGACAAGGCTTTTGAGAAAGCGAGAGCCAGAGTGGTTTTTCCGACGCCGGGGATATCCTCGATAAGAATGTGACCCTTGCACAGGATACCGAGGAGTACTTTTATAATAATAGCGTCCTTGCCGATGACAGCTTTTTTAACTTCTGTAATAATAGAATTTATCTGATTGGTATAATAATTGTTGTTCATATTATTTCTCCTGTAGATTTGTTATACATTAATATTATATCATTAACAGACATGTTTTGCAATAGGAAATAAAGCAATTTTATGAAAGAAGGGTTGTTATTTTTTATTAACCTTTTCGCAAGAGAAAATTGTCGGTTTGGGGCTAAAATCCGTAAAATAGGCTTACAATTATACAGATTGTTATTTACCAATTTGTTTTTGTTGTAACTATTTTGTAACTTTTAGCTGTTTTATGATTTTATAAGTTTATTTTGGGTTAACATTGAGTTAATAAAACGTTAATCTAAACTGTGCGATTTATCCTATACTCAACATTTCAGGGCGAAAAATTTGGCTACAAAATGGAAAAAATCCCAAAAGTATTGCCATTTGAGGAAGAATGTGTTATCATTTACACAGCCCAGAAAATGATTAAAATGCTTTTTAACGAAAGGATGAGTTAATGGGAAATCTCAGAGCCGCAGCTTTAGCATGCGGAGTAGTTGCTTCATGTTTAGCCGGAGGGATCGGCATCTCGTATGCTTCGTCTTCTCAGGTAAGTTCCGCTAAGGTCGTTGAGGACAATGAAACAGGTAATATCAATCCTGATGATGCAATTACAACAACAGCAAATTCTGAATCAGAAGAAACCACAGAGAATACAACCAAAACAGTTTCAATAACCAAGAATGCCGCTTACACAGCAGCTGCAAAAAAGGGCGCATATTACAATAATGCTAATGCTTCTGCAAAGACGGCTGTCACAACAACAACAGTTGTGACCACAACAGTAACAACAACAGTTACCACTACAGCGGCTGTTGTTACAGAGCCTGTTACAGAACCCGTTACCGAAGCTCCGGTATATGAAGAGCCTGAGGTGTACGAGGAGGTCTATGAAGAGCCTGTAGTTGAGGAGGTTTACGTTGAGCCTGTAACAGAAGCATCAACGTATGTCGAGCCTGTAACAAATGCAGCTACTTCTGAAATATCACAGTATGCACTTCCTATAAGTGATGATGATTTTATTTTACTTTGTAATGCTGTCGCTCACGAAGCCGGTTCCTGCTGGATAAGTGAGACAGACAAGGCAAAGATAGTAGAGGTAATAATGAACAGAGTAAGCTCGCCGATATATCCGGATACGATATACGGTGTGCTCACACAAAGAAACCAGTTCTCAGGCGCTTCTTCCTATGTAAACTTAGGCACATTTTCGAGCGCTGTTACAGAGAGTGTAAAATCCGCAGTATTGCTCTATTTTGCTGATCCTTCGCAGTTTAACGACGGATATCTGAGCTTCTACGGGAACGGTTCACAGAATATTTTTTATTAATCAAAAAAGCATTTGATCGTACAGACGGCATTAAGCCGTCTGTTTTTCTTTATCTTACGGTTGCTTTATCGGCGATTGTATAGTATAATAAATATATGATAAAAGGAGGAATCATCATGAAGTTTATTTGCTATCCGAAATGCACTACCTGCAAAAAAGCACAGAGTTGGCTCGATGAGCATAATGTCAGCTATGAGCTCAGGGACATAAAGAATGCTAATCCGTCCGAAGAAGAGCTAAGAGAATGGCATAACAAAAGCGGACTTCCGCTGAAAAAATTTTTCAACACAAGCGGACTCCTATACAAATCGATGCAGCTCAAGGACAAGCTGCCTGAAATGTCCGAAGAAGAGCAGATAAAGCTGCTTTCATCAGACGGAATGCTTGTGAAAAGACCTATCCTTGTAACAGAGAAGAATGTTCTCGTAGGCTTTAAGGAAAAGGAATATGAACAGCTTTTAGGAGACTGAAATGGATATAACCAATAGGCAAATAGACGGAGGAAAGGCGTTTGACTGGGGACGCACATCAGAGGATTACGCAAAATTCCGTGATATTTATCCGCAGGAGTTCTACGATAAAATAGTATCAAGAGGTCTTTGCACTAAGGGTCAGCGAGTACTTGATCTTGGTACGGGCACGGGAGTTCTCCCGAGGAATCTTTACAGATACGGAGCCCGGTGGACAGGCTGTGATATCTCAGAAAACCAGATAAAACAGGCTCGGCTGCTTGCGGAGCAGAGCCGAATGGATATCGAATTCATGACTGTGCCGACCGAAAATATCGAATTCCCTGACGAGAGTTTTGACGTTATAACAGCTTGTCAGTGCTTCTGGTATTTTGACCACGAGAGAGTTGCGCCGCAGCTTGCCCGTATGCTCAAATGCAGCGGAAAGTTGCTTATCCTGTACATGGCTTGGCTGCCGTTTGAGGATGATATCGCTCGCCGAAGCGAGGAGCTTGTCCTTAAATACAATCCCGAATGGTCGGGAGCGGGAGAGACCCGCAAGCCGATAAACATACCCGACCCGATAAACCGCTATTTTGAGCTTGCAGACCATGAGGAATACGACCTTTGCGTACACTTCACACGTGAAAGCTGGCATGGCAGAATAAGAGCCTGCCGGGGGATCGGAGCTTCTCTCTCCGAAGGCGAGATCGCTTCGTGGGAAAAGGAGCATACCGAGCTTCTAAGACGCATAGCTCCCGAAAAATTCGGAATACTACATTATGCTGCGCTGGCGGTTCTGAACAAAAAATAATTTGACAAAACAATATCAATGTAGTATAATTATTGCAGAAAGGAAGCTGATCTTATGAGACAATACAATGTTACAGGCATGAGCTGTGCTGCTTGCAGTGCAAGGGTAGAAAAGGCTGTTAGCGGAATCAAAGGCGTTGAATCATGCTCTGTCAGCCTGTTGACAAATACAATGGGCATTGAGGGGACAGTTTCCGATTCAGAGATAATAAAAGCAGTTGAAAATGCGGGATACGGAGCTTCTGTAAAAGGCGACAAGCACACTGCTGCATCGATTTCGGATGATGAGCCGTTTAAAGACACTGAAACTCCTGCAATGATAAAACGGCTTACAGCCTCTCTTATTTTCCTGATCGCTCTTATGTACATTTCAATGGGACACATGATGTGGGGATTCCCTCTGCCGGGATTTATGGAGGGAAATCATGTAATGATGGGTCTCGCGCAGCTTATTCTGGCTGCTGCTGTAATGGTTATAAATCAGAAGTTCTTTATAAACGGATTTAAGGGCTTGATCCACAGAGCGCCGAATATGGATACTCTCGTTGCGCTCGGTTCCGGAGCTTCATTCATATATAGCACATGGGCACTTTTTGCTATGACCGATGCACAGTTAAAAGGCAATTCCGACGCTGTTATGAGCTATATGCATGAATTTTATTTTGAGTCAGCGGCGATGATACTCACTCTGATAACTGTAGGAAAGCTGCTTGAAGCTAAGTCAAAAGGTAAGACCACAAACGCTCTGAAAGGTCTCATGAAGCTTACCCCAAAAACAGCTGTAGTATACAGAAAAGGCATAGAAGAGACAGTTCCTGTAGAGACTGTAAGAAAAGGTGATGTTTTTGCAGTCAGACCAGGTGAGAGTATCCCCGTGGACGGTGTGGTTATCGAGGGGGCGAGTGCTGTCAACGAATCCGCTCTGACAGGTGAGAGTATTCCCATTGATAAGACTGTGGGCTCTCACGTATCTGCCGCTACGATAAATCAGTCGGGCTATCTGAAATGCGAGGCCGTCAGGGTCGGCGAAGATACTACTCTTTCGCAGATAATAAAAATGGTGACCGATGCGGCTGCGACAAAAGCTCCTATCGCAAAGATTGCAGACAGGGTATCAGGTGTATTTGTACCCGCGGTCATAGGTATTGCTGCTTTAACGTTCTTGGGTTGGATGTTGATAGACAAAAACCTTGGCTACTCGCTGGCGCGTGCTGTTTCCGTACTTGTAATAAGCTGTCCCTGTGCTCTGGGGCTTGCTACTCCGGTTGCCATAATGGTAGGAAACGGAGTCGGAGCAAAGAACGGTATACTCTTCAAGACTGCTGTTTCACTTGAAGAAACCGGTAAAACAACAACTGTAGTCCTTGATAAGACCGGTACGATCACAGCAGGTTCTCCTGTCGTCACTGATATTATTCCAGCGCATGAGTACAGCGAAGACGCGCTTTTGGAGCTTGCATATTCTCTTGAAAAAAAGAGTGAACATCCTCTTTCAAAGGCTGTAGCAGCCAAAGCTGAAGAAAAAAATATAGATTGCGAGGCTGTAAGTGGATTTGAGGTTTTTGCCGGGAACGGTCTGCGCGGAATTATAGGAGATTCTGTGGTGATCGGAGGAAGCTTGAGCTTCATTTCTTCAAAGATCAAAATTCCCGAAAGTGCTATCGAAGCAGCTCAGAAACTTTCAGAAGAGGCGAAAACACCGCTGCTTTTTTCAAGAAACGATGTTTTTGCGGGTATAATAGCGGTTGCCGATACGATAAAAAGCGATAGTCCCGAAGCTATAGCTCAGCTAAAGGACATGGGCATAAGGACAGTCATGCTCACGGGAGATAACGAGCGCACCGCAAAGGCTATAGCTTCACAGGTGGGTGTTGATGAGGTCATAGCCGGTGTTCTTCCCGACGGCAAGGAGGCTGTAATAAGAAAACTAAAAGATACAGGAAGAGTCGCAATGGTCGGAGACGGCATTAACGACGCCCCAGCTCTTACCGCGGCAGATATGGGGATAGCCATAGGAGCGGGAGCAGATGTGGCTATCGACGCGGCAGACGTAGTGCTCATGAAAAGCAGCCTTTGTGATATTCCTGCGGCTATCAGACTCAGCAGGGCAACTCTGCGAAATATCAAGGAGAATCTTTTCTGGGCTTTTATATATAATGTTATAGGTATACCACTTGCAGCCGGAGTTTATATAAAGCTTTTCGGCTGGCAGCTTGATCCGATGTTCGGAGCTGCGGCTATGAGCCTTTCGAGTTTCTGCGTAGTCACAAATGCTCTGCGGCTTAATCTATTCGACCCGTATAATACGAAAAGAGATAAGAAGTCTAAAGCTGCTCTATCTGACGGAGCAGCCACGGCAAAAACAATATACATTGACGGAATGATGTGCGAACACTGTGAATCTGCCGTGAAGAAAGCTCTTGAGGGGATTTCTGGCGTAAAGAGTGCAGATGTCAGTCATGAGAAAGGTACTGCTGATGTGTCCTTATTTTCGGAAGTTGGAAATAAGGTATTGAAAAAAGCTATAGAGAAAGCAGGGTATAAAGTAACGAGAATAACTTGATGCTGAACCGTAATGTTCAGTGACAACTAAAGAATATTAGCCCAAGGGGGATCGTTACAGATCCTCCTCGGGCTATAAAATTCCATGCTATCTGTACTTGGTCCAGACGAGTTTTTAGATTCCGTATGTGCTTCTGTACTCGAGCATTTTATCGAGATATTCCTTGCCGGGGACTATATCATTGCGTATTGCCTCGATGATATCCTCTATGTTCACAATAGAATAGACTGTAATGCCAAAGTCTCGCTTGGCTTCCTGGACAGCAGAGAGCTCGCCCGTACCCTTTTCCATGCGGTCAACAGTGATGACCATACCTGATACGTCCACGTCTGCCGCAGCCTTTAGCTTAGGCAGAGTCTCTCTGAGGGCTTTTCCGGAAGTCATGACATCGTCGATGATGAGCACCTTTTCACCGTCAGAAAGATTTTTCCCGACGAACATACCGCCTTCGCCGTGATCCTTTACCTCTTTGCGGTCGAAGCAATATGAAACGTCGATACCAAACTTGTTGCTGAGAGCCACAACAGCTGAAACAGCAAGCGGAATGCCCTTATATGCAGGACCAAAGAGAGTTTCTACAGGTATATTGTTATCATGTATGCATTCCGCATAATATTCTCCGAGCTTAGCAAGCTGAGCTCCTGTTTTGTAGTTTCCGCAGTTGATGAAATAAGGTGCTTTTCTGCCGCTTTTAAGCGTGAATTCACCAAATGTGAGAACACCGCAGTCCACCATAAATTTTATAAAGCTTTCTTTGTACGTCATTTTTTTACCTCCGTAAAATTATTTTGTCACAAAAACGAAGCCGCAGAACGGACATCGCGGATAGTCGATATCCATTTCCTGTCCGCAATCCGGGCATGATTTTGAAGGGAGTACGTCAACGTTATCATCAAGATCAGCATTGAATCTGCCGACAAAGCCGCCTGTAGGTCGGGTAGCAGGGAACACGCCGACGAGCAGTCCGCAATCCGGGCAGTAATATCCGAGCGTTGAATCCTGTGGAGTCTCGCAGTATTTCTGTCCGTCTTTGTACCATGCAGCCATAGGATATGCGTAATAGAAGCCCTTGTCAACGCTGTGCTGTTCCATTTTAAAATCGCCTTGGATCATAGGACGGCGGCATCTTCCGCATATCATACTAACAACTCCTTTTCATTAAGTATAATATATTATAACATATGGGCTGCAAAAAAGCAAGGTGCGCGATCTAAATTAGTAATAACTATTCATTGTTTCATGTGCTTTGTGCAAAAACATGATTATTTACAGATGGATATAAGAAAATTCTGCAATACCCTTGAAATTTCATAATTTACATGTTAAAATTAATTTATATTAAGAGTGAAAGCAGCAGGTGAGCTAATTGGAACAGAAAAAGATCGACAGGATAAACGAGCTTGCGCGCAAGGCAAAGGCTGAGGGACTTACGGAAGCTGAAAAGGAAGAACAGACCGAACTCAGAAATGAATACCGCGCGTCCGTAACGGGAAATCTTATGCAGCAGCTCGAGAATACATATATCATGACTCCGGACGGCAAGAAGCACAAGGTGGGTCACGGAGGTAAAAGATCATGACTAACGGAGAGCTGCTTGATATGGCAATAGCTGCCGCCAAGAATTCTTATAGTAAGTACTCGCGGTTTCGTGTGGGAGCAGCTCTTTTAACGGCAGATGGCAGAGTGTTCACGGGCTGCAATATCGAAAACGCCTCATACTCATTGACCAACTGTGCGGAGCGGACTGCCGTATTCAAGGCGGTCTCCGAGGGGTGTACCGAGTTCAGGGCAATAGCCATAGCGGGTAGTCCGAGTGACGATTTCACCAAGCCCTGCACTCCGTGCGGAGCGTGTCTGCAAGTGCTTTCGGAGTTTTGCACGGGAGACTTCGTGATAGTGCTCTCGAACGGCTTTTTCCGGCTTTCGGATCTGCTTCCTAAGCGCTTTACCGAGGACAGCATGAAATGACAGAAATTGTGATGATAACCGATAACAAGCGCAAATATATGGAGCTTTTGCTTCTTGCGGATGAGCAGGCGGAAATGATAGAAAAATACCTTGACAGGGGAGAGATGTTCGCGCTTATAAAGGATAGAGAGGTCTGTGCGGTGTGTGTGCTGACCGACGAGGGCGGCGGAGTCTGCGAGCTGCAGAATATCGCGGTAAAGCCCGAATTCCAGCGGCGTGGCTATGGCAGACAGCTAATTGGATTTGCTGTGGAGCATTGCCGCGGCAGATACGAAAGATTCATTGTCGGCACGGGGGAAAGTCCGCTGACCGTACCTTTTTATGAGAACTGCGGTTTTGTGTACGCTCACAGAGTCAGGGGCTTCTTTACCGAAAACTACGACCACCCTATTTATGAAGCGGGTGTTCTTCTAACAGATAAGGTTTATTTTGAAATGAAGCTGACGGAGGTTTGAATGTTAAGAGAAAAAATTGAAAAGCACCTGCTTTCCGTGCAAAAGCCCTCGCGTTACATCGGCGGCGAGGTCGGGAGCGTTGTTAAGGACAAGTCGAAGGTAGACGTGCGGTTCGCATTCTGCTTCCCCGATACATATGACATAGGAATGTCGCACCTGGGCATGAAGATACTTTACGCGCTGAAAAACGCGAGGGATAATTACTGGTGCGAGCGCGTCTTTGCGCCCTCCGAGGACTTTGAGGCGATAATGCGTGAAAATCACATACCACTTTATGCCCTTGAAAGTCTCGATCCGATAAAGGACTTCGACTTCATAGGCTTCACAATGCAATACGAGCTCTCCTATACGAATGTTCTGAATATGCTCGACCTCGCGGGCATACCGATATTTGCAAAGGACAGGACGGAGGAGCTTACGCAGATAGTCATTGCAGGTGGACCATGCGTATGCAATCCCGAGCCGCTTGCGGATTTCTTCGACCTTTTCGTGCTTGGCGAGGGCGAGGAGGTCAATCTTGAGATAATGGATCTTTACCTGGAGATGAAGCAGCAGGGATCTTCGCGCCTTGATTTTCTTCGTAAAGCCGCGCGGATAGAAGGCGTTTATGTGCCGCAGTTCTATCATTTCTCCTACAAAGGTGATGGCACTATTTCAAAGGTAGAGGCAACTGACGGAGCTCCGTCTATAGTCAGAAAGAGGATAATCAAGGACTTTGACAAGGTGTTCTACCCTGATAATTTTGTCGTGCCCTTTACCGAGATAGTCCACGACCGCGTTTCCGTTGAGGTACTGCGCGGCTGCATACGCGGCTGCCGTTTCTGTCAGGCGGGCTTTATATACCGCCCGTTTCGCGAAAAAAGCACAGATACGATAGTCGGTGAGACCAAGGCACTATGCGAAAACACGGGCTATGATGAGGTGTCGCTTGCATCGCTCAGCACGAGCGATCATTCTGACATAGACTCCATGCTCGCGGAGCTGATAAACTACACAGCCGCCGAGAGAGTAAATCTCTCACTCCCGTCGCTGAGAATGGACAACTTTTCCGAGTCGCTCCTTGAAAAGATAAAGCGCGTTCGCAAAAGCGGAC
This sequence comes from uncultured Ruminococcus sp., assembly GCA_937910385.1. Lineage (GTDB taxonomy): Bacteria > Bacillota > Clostridia > Oscillospirales > Ruminococcaceae > Ruminococcus. Next base: position 65,177 of record CALEPT010000222.1, read on the forward strand.
TCACCTTTGCTGCCGAGGGCGGTACTCAGCGTCTGCGCGACGTTATAAACAAAAACGTCAGCGAGGAGGAGATAATGAAGACCTGCCGCATAGCCTTTGAGGGCGGCTATTCTACTGTGAAGCTCTACTTTATGATGGGACTTCCTACAGAGACCGATGAAGACATAGTGGGAATAGCGGAGCTTGCGCAGAGAGTCGTTGATCTTTTCTACAGTATAGAGAACCGCCCTAAGGGAAAGGGCGGAGTGCAGGTCTCTGTGAGCTGCGCGACCTTCGTTCCAAAGCCGTTCACACCATTCCAGTTTGAGCCGCAGGATACGCAAGAGATGATAGAGCACAAGCAGCAGCTCCTTGTTTCATCGGTCAAGTCAAAGAAGATAAAGGTCAGCTGGCACGATCCGAACGTCAGCATACTTGAAGCTGTACTTGCAAAGGGTGACAGACGTCTTTGTCCTGTGGTATATACCGCGTGGAAGAAGGGCTGTAAGTTCGACAGCTGGAGCGAATATTACAAATTTGACAAATGGCTTGAGGCGTTCGGGGAGTGCGGAGTCGATCCTGCATTTTACGCAAACAGACGCTTTGATTATGACGAGATACTGCCTTGGGATCACCTTGACTATCTCGTTTCAAAGGAATTTTTTATCCGCGAGAACAAGCGCGCCCGAGCAGCGCAGACAACTCCGCATTGCCGACAGAGCTGCTCGGGCTGCGGAGTGAATATCAAGGTCGGGAGGGAATGCTTTGATAAAGCTTAGAGCGATATTTGAGAAAAAAGGACGCGCAAAATATATCTCTCACCTTGACCTGAACCGCTGTATGCTGAGGACATTCAGGCGTTCGGGTCTGCCAATATGGTACACTGAGGGCTTCAATCCACACCCTTACTATTCATTTGCGTTAGCTCTTTCGCTCGGATATGAGAGCTCGTGTGAGGTACTCGACTTCAATCTGAATGATGAGTTGCCGCTTGACGAGGTCAGGGAAAGGCTCAATGCTGTGATGCCTGAGGGCATGAGAGTGCTATCCGTTGCGGAACCGAGACTGAAAATAACTGCTATTACCTCGGCGGAGTACAGCTTTTCTCTCAAAACTCCGTCGCCGAACGAGCTCCGTGCAGCTATTGAGCAGTTTCTGTCACAGGATAGCATACTCATAGATAAAAGGACAAAAAAGGGCATGAAGACAGTTGACATAAAGCCGGATATCGACGTAAGGAGCGTTTCGTGCACTGATGATTCAGTGGATATGTCCATGTGCCTGCCAGCGGGAACTCAGACGAATTACAATCCGTCGCTGTTCATCGACGCGCTGAAAAGCTTTACTGAGCTGCACTTTGAGGCGGTAAATATATGCCGAACGGGAATTTTTTGCGAAAATAGTGAAATTTTTTCATAAAAACACTTGCAATTTTCTTTAAAGTATGGTATAATATCAAAGCATTTGAGTTCCGTCTGCCCTTAAACGACAGATGAGAGTTAATGCCGAAAGACATTAAATCGGATAGTCCGCTGCCTGAAAAGCCGATGATTCGGCACTTGTACTAAGGTACACTTTTGTTATGTTATTTTCTGCATCAGCCGAATGCTGAACGGCTTTTGCGGGACAGGTAAGAATGTTCGGAAATTTTAGGAGGAAATTAAAATGGATGCACTCAAACTGATCAGCGAATCAAGCATGAAGGAAAATGTTCCTGAGTTCAACGTAGGTGATACCGTAAAGGTACACGTTCAGATCAAGGAGGGCGACAAGAGCCGAATCCAGATCTTTGAGGGAACTGTTATCGCCAAGAAGCACGGCGGTATCAACGAGACATTTACCGTAAGACGTGTTGCTCACGGTTGCGGTATCGAGAGAGTATTCCCCGTACATTCGCCTGCTGTTGACAAGGTAGAGGTCGTAAGACGCGGTAAAGTCCGCAGAGCTAAGCTCTACTACCTCAGAGACAGAGTCGGCAAGGCTGCTAAGGTCAAGGAACAGATCAGATAAACGATTGCTGAATGAGCTCAGGCGGCTGTGCTGCCTGACTCATCTCCTTTCCTTCGAGGGACTTAAAGTCCCTTTTTTGCTACATTTATCAAAATATAAATGCCACAGGGAAGATCTCCCTGTTATGCAGGAGGTATATTATGTCGGAAAATTTGGAAAACGAAAAGCTTGATGAAGAGACAGAGCAGGAAGCTGCAGCCGAGCAGTCCGAGAGCGTATCGGATGGCGGTGAGAATGCTCCTGCCGAAAACGCCGATACCTCCGCGGTATCGAAGAATATACTCAGTGATATAGTCGATATAGTAGAGTCAACTCTCATTACAGTATTTGTAATAGTTATGATATTTACTTATCTCCTGCACCCTGTCAATGTTGTGGGACATTCCATGGAGAATACTCTCTTTGACAGCGACAGGATATTTATGACGACTATATATACGGGAATATCCTACGGTGATATAGTAATCATAAACAACGACGCGGCATATCTGCTTGATGAGAACAATAACGTTGTCAAAAAGGACATCACCAATTCCAGACTTAATGAGTGTATTATAAAGCGGGTTATTGCAGAGCCCGGACAAACAATTTCAATAGACGCTGCTACGGGAGATGTCAGCATTGACGGTACCGTCCTTGACGAGCCGTATATAAAAGAACTCACCAGAGGGACCGGAGTTTTTGAATATCCGCTCACTGTTCCTGAGGGATATTATTTCGTAATGGGCGATAACAGAAATAATTCTTCCGACAGTCGCGACGGAGATGTCGGCTTTATAAAAAAGGAGCAGATATACGGTAAGGCTGTCCTCAGATATTCACCACTCAAAGATTTCAAGTTTCTCTTTTTCAGTAAATGACCATGGAAAAGCTGCTTTCAGCCCTTTGTGAGTTTCTGGAAACAGCAATTATCTCGCTGTTTTCAGTCACAATGATATTTTCGATGCTTTTCAGTATATCTGTTGTGGACGGAAGCTCAATGGAAGGAACTCTTTTGGCGGGCGATAGGTTTATAATGACTTCGTGGTATACGGCTCCAAAACAGGGCGATATCGTTGTTATAAATGCCGAGCGGTCGGTGACTCTCGGGGCTGACGGAGAGCTTTCCGAGGGCAGCGGCATGAACTGCCTGATAGTAAAGCGCGTGATAGCAACAGAGGGGCAGACCGTGGATTTTGATTTCCCTAAAGGTATAGTTTATATTGACGGAGAGGTCTTTCACGAGCCCTATATAAGCGGACTCACCCATACCGATGAGGGTGCGTTCACTGACAGATACCCGATAACCGTTCCGAAGGGATATGTGTTTGTAATGGGTGATAACAGACGAAATTCCCTTGACAGCCGCTCGTCGCAGTTGGGATTTGTCGATGAACATGACATATTGGGAAAGGCCCTGCTGCGCATATATCCAATGAGCAGCTTCGGAGGCTTGGAATAGCCGTCACAGACAGGAGGCAAGTGTGGAAAATACAGATATGAAGCAGATCCAGTGGTTCCCCGGACACATGGCTAAAACAAGGAGACTCATTGGAGCAAATCTGAAGCTTGTTGACGCGGTCACCGAGATAGTAGACGCAAGAGCACCGCTGAGCAGCCGCAACCCTGAGATGAACTCCATGACAAGAGGCAAGCCGAGGATAGTTCTGCTTAATAAATGCGACCTTGCTGACGAGAGAGCCACTCAGCTGTGGATAAATTATTTTAGGAAAAACGGCGCTGAAGCAATTGCCGTTGACTGCAAATCTGGAAAGGGACTGAAAAGCTTCCTGCCAGCCGTCAAGACCAAGGTGCTCAAAGAACTCATCGAAAAGCGCGAGCGCGGCGGAATGGTCGGAGCATCGGTGAGGCTGATGATAGTGGGGATACCGAACGTCGGGAAGTCCTCGCTGATAAACAGGCTCGCGGGCTCAAAGCGTGCAAAGGTCGAGGACAGACCCGGTGTCACGCGCACAAAACAGTGGGTCAAGCTTGACAGCAACACCGAGCTGCTTGATATGCCCGGAGTGCTCTGGCCTAAATTCGAGGATCAGGAGGCGGCGATACGCCTTGCGTTCACGGGAGCGATAAGCGATGATATCCTCGACATCGAGACGCTTGCGATGAAGCTGCTGGTATATTTGAAAGAGAATTATCCGCAGTCTCTGACGGAGCGTTACAAAATAGAGATGGATGCCGAAGCCTCGGGACTTGAACTGCTTGAAGCTATCGGCAAAAAACGTGGAATGATGATAGCGGGCGGCGAGATAAACACCGAACGAGCAGCGATAACGGTACTGGACGAGTTCAGGAGCGGCAAGCTGGGCAGGTTGACCTTAGAGCTTCCGCCAAAGGAGTAATTATGGCAAGGACAGTGCTCCACAGGGAGCTTTTCGACTATGATTCACAGCTTCGTACGCAGTATCCTGTTATCTGCGGAGTCGATGAAGCAGGAAGAGGACCTCTTGCGGGGGATGTTTACGCTGCTGCGGTCATTCTCAGCGACGGCGTGCTGATTGACTATCTCAATGACAGCAAGAAGATATCCGAATCTCGCCGCGAGAAGCTATATGATGAGATAATCGAAAAATCGGATGCCTACTGTATAGCGACCGCTTCTGTTGAGGAGATAGATACGTTAAACATTTTGCAGGCAGCATTGCTTGCGATGAAAAGAGCGGTCGAGGGACTTGGCATAGTGCCTGACCTTGCGCTCATTGACGGCAATAAGCTCCCCGATATAAGCTGTGAGGCAAGATATGTAATAAAGGGAGACGCGACCTCCGCTTCAATTTCGGCTGCCTCCATACTTGCAAAGGTAGCCCGTGACCGCTACATGAGAGAGCTTGCGGAAAAATATCCGCATTATGCTTTTGAAAAGCACAAGGGCTACGGCACGAAGCTCCACTATCAAATGCTTGAAAAATACGGCATATCGGACGTTCACAGGAAGACCTTCTTGAAAAAGCTCTATGAAAAGCAGTGAGATAGGAAAACTCGGGGAGGATAGCGTGTGCGCCTATCTGACCGAGAGAGGATATACTATATCTGCGCGGAATTATCGCATAAAGGGCGGAGAGATAGATATAATTGCCGAAGACGGAGACTATATAGCATTTGTAGAGGTAAAGACTCGTAAGCCGCAAAGTCTCGTAAGCGGATTTGACGCCGTGACCAAACGAAAAAAAGGGCTCGTTATACGGGCTGCAAGCGATTATTGCTGTAAACACCCGACTATTTTACAGCCGCGCTTCGACGTTGCGCAGGTCATTGTTGACGCAGGCAGGGTGATCGGCATTGATTATATAACAAACGCCTATGACACAACAGGCTATAACTACATTTTCTGAAGGGTGATATTATGTTTTATAACAGCACAAGAAACAGCGATGTAAAGGTAAACAGCGCTCAGGCTATCACACAGGGCATTTCTGCCGACGGCGGACTCTTTGTCCCCGAGGAGATACCCGTTCTTACTCCGGATGAGATAAAGGCTGTCGGCGAGATGAAGTATGCCGACAAGGCAGCTTTTGTTTTCTCGAAGTTCCTTACCGACTTTACCGAGGCGGAGATACGCTACTGCACCGACAATGCCTACAGCACGAAGAATTTCGAGACCGAGTGCATTGCTGAGATAGCGCATCTCTTCGACGGCACATATATGCTCGAGCTCTGGCACGGACCGACCTGTGCATTCAAGGATATGGCGCTTCAGATACTGCCATATTTTCTTACGACTTCGGCAAAGAAAATAAACCTTGACAAGAAGATAGTTATACTTGTTGCCACCTCCGGAGATACGGGTAAAGCAGCACTTGAGGGATTCAAGGACGTTGAGGGAACTTCTATCCTCGTGTTCTACCCCGAGGACGGAGTAAGCCCAATGCAGAAGCGACAGATGAAGACTCAGGAGGGCAATAATGTAGGTGTTTGTGCTCTCAAGGGCAATTTCGACGACTGCCAGAACGGAGTAAAAGCTATATTCACGGATAGCGAGGTCAAAAAGGCGCTTGACGATAACGGCATGATGTTTTCGAGCGCGAACTCGATCAACTGGGGCAGACTTGTTCCGCAGATAGTTTACTACATATCGGCTTATGCAGAACTTGTAAAGGACGGAGAGATAGCTCTTGGCGAGAAGGTGAACATCGTTGTCCCCACAGGTAATTTCGGAAATATCCTCGCGGCTTATTACGCTAAGCACATGGGCATTCCTGTAAACAAGCTTATCTGTGCTTCAAATATCAACAATGTCCTCACTGACTTCATAAATACAGGCGTTTACGACAGGAACAGACAATTCTATGCAACTGTTTCGCCATCTATGGATATTCTCATTTCGAGTAACCTTGAAAGACTTCTGTACATTATGACAGACAAGAACGACAAGCTCATCAATGAGTGGTTCGGCAAACTTGCCGCCGAGGGTAAATATGAGGTCTCCGACGATGTAAAGGCGAAACTGCTCGATGAGTTCAGCGCAGGCTACTGCGACGATGAGCATACCAAAGCTGCGATACACGAGATATATGAAAAATATTCCTATACCTGCGACACTCATACCGCTGTAGCAGTAAAGGTATATGAGGATTACAAGAAGTCAACGGGAGATACTACAAAGACTATTATAGCTTCCACTGCGAGTCCTTATAAGTTCAGCGCGGCTGTGCTCGAATCTCTTGAGGGAAAAAATTCCGATATCAGCGAATATGACAAGGTAGACCGCATTGCAGAGCTCTCAAAGCTGCCTGTTCCTGCAGCTCTCGCAGATCTCAAGAACAAGCCCGAGCGCTTTGGCGACGTTATAGCAAAGGACGACCAGAAGTCGTATGTCCTTGGTACGCTGGGAATTTAAAGATGAGTCTGTATGTATTGGCAGACCTGCACCTGTGCTTTGGAGACCCTTCAAAAACAATGAGCATATTCTCAGGGTGGACGAATTATCAGGAGCTTATAGAGAAAAATTGGACAGAGCTCGTCCGCGATGAGGACACTATCGTTCTCCCGGGAGATATCTCTTGGGGAATGTCATTGAGCGGAGCAGCTGCGGACTTTCGGTTCATCGAATCTCTTCCCGGGACCAAGATAATCATCAAGGGAAACCACGATTACTGGTGGACTACAAAGAAGAAGATGGAGGAATTTCTCGCCTCAGAGGGCTGTGAGTCAATAAAGATACTGCACAATAACCATTACCGCTATGCAGAGTACGGTATCTGTGGGACAAGAGGCTGGGTCAACGGCACCGATACTAAGGATGAGCAGGACGAAAAGGTGCTGCGACGCGAGGTACAGCGGCTCGAGACCTCTATACAGTCCGCCTTGAAAGAAAAGCTTACACCGATAGTATTTCTGCATTATCCGCCAATTTTCGGCGCAAATTTCAATTATGACATTCTTGATGTGCTTTACAGGTATAAGATAAAGGACTGCTATTATGGACATATCCATGGAAGATCGGCGCATGATTTGTGCGTGAAAAATACATATGACGGGATAAATTTCCATCTTATCGCAGGTGATTATCTACAATTTGCTCCTGAAAAAGTAATGTGATTTGTGCATAATGCAGAAGTGAAAAAAATCTATAGAAAAATTTTTTTAAATGTGGTATAATATACCAAGTATGTTATATAAATAATGGAGGACGTATTTATCATGAGTTTAAAATCATCAACAAAAACAGATGTGAACACTACAGAGCTGGTAATTTCTATCGATCCCGAGGCTTTTGAGGCAGCCGTTGAAAAGGAGTATCAGCGCCAGAAAAAGAATATCCAGATAAAAGGTTTCAGAAAGGGTAAGGTTTCCCGTAAGCTTGCTGAAAAAGAGTTCGGCGAAGGTGCATTCTATGAGGGAGCTATCAACTCGCTCCTCGGACCCGAGATCGATGCTGCTGTTAAGGAGACCGGTCTCGTTCTCGTTGACAGACCCAATGTTGAGGTAACTTCCATTGATAAGGCAGAGGGCGTTGAGCTCAAGGCGGTTTGCGTAACTAAGCCTGAAATAGAGATCTCCGATTACAAGGGTATAAAGGCTCCCAAGGAGGTCAAGGAGATAACCGAGGACGATATCAACAATCAGATAGATATTATCAGAAAGAAGAATGCACGTATCGTTTCCGTTGATGACAGAGCAGCTCAGCTCGGCGATGAGGTCATCATTGACTTCGAGGGCTTTTTCGGAGACGAGCCTTTCGAGGGCGGCAAGGGTGAGGATCACCCCTTAAAGCTCGGCAGCGGACAGTTTATCCCCGGCTTTGAAGATCAGATCGTAGGTCATAACATCGGCGATGAATTCGACGTTACAGTTACTTTCCCCGAGGATTATCAGATGACTGATTATGCCGGCAAGGAAGCTGTTTTCAAGTGCAAGCTCAAGGCTATCAGCTATGAGGAGCTTCCTGAGATCAACGATGATCTCGTAAAGGACGCTACAGAGTTTGATACAGTTGAAGAATACAGAGCAGATATCAAGGAGAAGCTTGAGGAGGCTGCTGTAAATCAGGCTGACTCTGCTTTTGAAAACGCTCTTATGAATGCTCTTATCGAGAAAGTAGAAGCTCCTATCCCGAACTGTATGTTCGAGCAGAGAATAGACGCCCTCATGCGTTCATTCGAGCAGCAGCTCCAGCAGCAGGGTATGGATCTCAAGCTCTACTTCCAGTACACAGGTATGGACACAGATTCATTCAGAGAGACATACCGCGACAGAGCAGTAAATGAAGTAAAGCTCAGACTTGCTCTTGAGAAGATCGCAGAGCTTGAGAATATCGAGCCTTCAGAGGATGATATCAACAATGGTCTTGCAGATGTTGCGGCGGCTAATAATATGGACGTTGAAACTGTAAAGAGATTCATTCCTCTTCAGGATTATATCGAAGATCTTAGAGTACAGAAGGCAGTTGATATCGTTAAGGAAAATGCTGTGGTAGATAATAGTTCTGTTGAAGAAAAGGCTGAATAATCATATTTTACTTATAATGTTGTCCCGCAGCTTATTGTGGGACAACTGTTTTTAAAGAAAGGGCGATGAAAAATGAGTAGTTTAGTACCTTATGTCGTTGAACAGACAAGCAGAGGCGAAAGATCATATGATATTTTCTCCAGATTGCTTAACGACAGAATAATTATGCTTTCCGATCAGGTAAATGATACCACGGCAAGCCTTGTAGTTGCACAGCTTCTATATCTTGAAAGTCAGGATACCGAAAAGGACATTTCACTGTATATCAACAGTCCCGGGGGCTCAATAACTTCGGGCATGGCAATCTATGATACCATGCAGTATATCAAGTGTGATGTTTCCACGATATGCATCGGTATGGCAGCTTCTATGGGAGCATTTCTCCTTGCCGCAGGCACAAAAGGCAAGCGTTTCGCGCTGCCCAACAGTGAGATAATGATACACCAGCCCCTTATCTCTGGCGGATTATCCGGACAGTGTACAGACATCAAGATACACTCCGATCATCTGGTAAGAATACGTCAAAGAATGAATGAAATGCTCTCCGCCAACACCGGAAAGCCCATTGAACAGGTTCAGCAGGACACCGAGCGCGATAATTACATGACCGCTCAGGAAGCCCTCGAATACGGTCTTATAGACAAGGTCATAGAAAAAAGGTAGGTTTTTTAAATGGCTGAAACTTTTAAATCGTGCAGCTTCTGCGGAAAAGGCGAAAACCGCGTACACAGTATGTTTTCCGCCGGAACTGCAAATATATGCGATGAATGTGTATGCTATTGCTATGAAATGCTTTATGGTCCCGGGATAGCCAAGGCTCACCGCAAGGCTGCAAAGACAGAAACAGAAGGTGATCTTTCTTCAATGAAGCTTCTGAAGCCCGTAGAGATAAAGACTTTTCTTGACGAGTATGTCATCGGGCAGGACGATGCGAAAATATCTCTTGCAGTAGCCGTTTACAATCACTATAAGCGCATAATGAGTCAGGACTCCGAAACGGACGAAAAGGACGGCGACGGCGTAGAACTGCAGAAGAGCAATGTGCTGCTTCTCGGACCTACCGGAGTCGGAAAGACTTTCCTCGCACAGACACTTGCGAAGCTGCTGAATGTACCGTTCGCTATTGCAGATGCAACGACTATAACCGAAGCAGGCTATGTCGGTGATGATGTTGAGAACGTACTTCTGCGCCTCATTCAGGCAGCGGATTTTGATATCAAGGCAGCGGAGCGCGGTATAATCTACATCGACGAGATAGATAAGATAGCAAGGAAGTCCGAGAACACTTCGCTTACCCGTGATGTAAGCGGTGAGGGAGTTCAACAGGCTCTTCTCAAGATAATCGAGGGAACTGTTTCAAATGTTCCTCCTCAAGGGGGCAGAAAGCACCCCAATCAGGAGGTCATACAGATAAATACTAAGAATATCCTGTTTATCTGCGGCGGAGCTTTCGACGGACTTGAGCGTCAGATACAGAAGCGTATAGGCAAAGCGCCTATCGGTTTCGGCGGAGAAATAAAGTCCCACACCGAGGAAAAGGACAATATCTTCAAAAAGGTCATTCCTAAGGATCTCGTAAAATTCGGAATGGTGCCCGAATTTGTCGGAAGACTTCCTGTAATTTCAGTTCTTGAGGAGCTTGATGAAGCTTCGCTTGTAAGAATACTTACAGAGCCGAAAAATGCGCTTATCAAGCAGTACAAGAAGCTTTTCCACTACGATGATATCGAGCTCGAAATAGAGGATGACGCTCTCATCGAGATAGCCAAAAAAGCTATCTCCCAGAAAACGGGAGCTCGCGGGCTGCGTTCTATACTCGAGAGTATATTAAAGCAGACTATGTTTGCTGTACCATCTGACGGAAGCATTGCAAAGGTCACAGTCACAGCTGACTGCGTTATAAACAATACGCAGCCTGTTATTATAAACAGACGCAATAAGGCAGTCACACTGGCACAATAATTAAGATATCAGCGGAGAGCTTCCGGGAGGAGTTCTCCGCATTTGGTTATGTGAGATCAATTATGACAAATAATTTCAGAAAAAAATATATAGGCAATCGTTTATTTTACAAGAATGTTCTCGGCATAGTAGTTCCTATGATATTGCAGAATTTAGTTACAAATTTCGTCAGTATGATAGATAATATAATGGTCGGACAAACCGGAACTGAACAGATGAACGGTGTTTCCATCGTAAATCAGTTCATATTTATTTTCAATATCACGATATTCGGAGCAGTTTCGGGTCCCGGAATATTTGGTGCACAGTTTTTTGGAAAAGGTGACAGCGAAGGGCAGAAATACACATTCCGTTTCAGATTGATAATATGTACACTGATAATAGCGATAGCAGGCATTATATTCTGTGCCTTCAATTCACAGCTGATCTCGCTGTACATCAGCAAGAATGATGATCCTATGCAGATCGCTAAAACACTCCGATACGGCAAACGTTACATGGAGATAATGCTCATAGGACTTTTTCCGTTCGGTGTCGGACAGGCATATGCGAGCGTTATCAGAGAATGCGGAGAAACAAAGATCCCCATGATCGGAGCAATGTCTGCGGTGGGTGTAAATCTGATACTTGATTATGGGCTTATCTTCGGCAAGCTTGGAATGCCGCAAATAGGAGTTTCAGGAGCTGCTATAGCTACAGTGGTTTCAAAATTTATTGAAGCAGTGATAATAATCATATGGGCACACAAACATACGGAGCGCAATAGATATATAACGGGGCTTTACAGGGGCTTTAAGATACCGAAACAGCTCATGATTGATATGATAAAAAAGGGTCTTCCTCTTCTGATGAATGAATTTCTGTGGGTAGCCGGAATGTCTGTCATTGCCCAGTGCTATTCCGTGAGGGGACTCGATGTCGTTGCGGCAAGGAATATAGCATCTACTCTTACAAACCTGTTTTCTGCCGTATATATCCAAATGGGAGCGGCGATCGCAATAATTGTCGGTGCGCGTCTGGGAGCGGGCAGGCTTAGCGAGGCGAGGGACATTGATAACAAACTGCTATTTTTCGCAGTTGCTTGTTCTGCGGGTGCTGCAGTTGTTTCGCTGCCTTTTGCTATATTTTTTCCAAATCTGTATAATACTGATGAAAACATAAAGTTGCTCGCCGCGTATATGATAATCGTACAGGCTGCGGCAATGCCACTGTGGTCTTACACAAATGCCTGTTATTTCACACTCAGGAGCGGCGGCAGGACGGGTATAACGTTTCTGTTTGATTTTGGTTTTACATGGCTGATAATGATACCGCTTGGCTTTGCACTGGTATATCTGACGAATTTAAGCATTTATGTAATTTTCGCAGCAGTTACCCTTTCTGAGATCATAAAAGTATTCATTGGGTATTTTATGGTTCGCAGCGATATCTGGATCAATAATATCGTAGATGATGACCTTGCGCAGAATTAAACCGTGCGGTATCCGGGAGCTCTCCGGTTGCCGCACGGTTTTTATTCAGACAAAGCTAAAATGTCTTTAATTTCAGCATCCGCATCCGCATCCGTTGTTGCCGCCGCAGTCATTGTCGTTGCCGCAGCCGTTGCAGAGAATGAGGAAGAGAAGTATCAGAAGAATGATACACCAGCAGTTATTTCCTCCGAAGCATGAATTACACATAAAGAACATCTCCTTAAATATGAATGTATTTGAAGCGCTTTCTGCGTTTCATAGTACATAGTATGCTGCGGCGAAAATTGTGTTACAAAATTTTGCAGCATTTGCACTTTCGACTGTTATCGCACGAAAATAGTGGCATAATATTATCAGATGTTATTCAGGAGGGTGCGATAATGATAAATTCGGAAAAATTCACTAAGAAGTCTATAAGAATAATAGAGGGAGCCGTAGAGCTTGCTTCAGAACTTGGTCACACATATGTAGGCAGCGAGCATATCCTGCTTTCTATGACCAATGACGGTTCAACAGGCGCCGCAGAGATACTAATAGAGAACGGAGTTGCTTATGACGAGCTTCGTGCTGAGATAATCCAGCTTGTTGGACAGGGGACTCCTTCCATTCTGAATCAGAGATTTTTTACGACAGCTACCAAAAGAATACTTGAGGTCTCATATTCAATAGCGATGAGTCTAAAGAAGAAACAGTCGGCTCCTGAACATATATTAGCAGCAATGATAAGAGAGTCTTCATGCAGCGCCTGTACAATAATCAAAAAAATAGGCGGGGATCTTACCGGAATATGTGATGGACTGAATATACTCGATTCCACTGAAATAAGAGAAGAACTTTATAATTCTATAAAGCCAAAGATGTCACATCTTCCTAATCTGTTCAGATATGGCAAGAACCTCACTGATATCTCACTGATAAAAAAGAACGACCCCCTAATAGGCAGAAGCAAGGAGATTGAACGAGTCTTGCAGGTGCTTTCGCGGCGCACCAAGAACAATCCCTGCCTGATAGGTGAGGCAGGGGTCGGTAAGACAGCCATTGTCGAGGGAGTAGCAGAGCTTTTTATGCGAAATTTAGTACCTGATACGCTGAAAAATAAGTTTATTTTCTCTCTTGATTTTACATCACTGCTCTCAGGTGCAAAGTATAGAGGAGACTTTGAAGAGAGAGTGAAAGCATGCCTTGAAGAAGCTGTAAATGCAGGAAACATTATTCTTTTTATAGACGAGATACACACTATAGTCGGAGCCGGGGCGGCTGAAGGAGCTATTGATGCCGCTAATATAATGAAGCCTCAGCTCGCAAGAGGAGAGCTGCAAGTAATAGGTGCAACAACTTATGATGAATTCAGAAAGACGATAGAAAAGGATTCGGCTCTTGAAAGACGTTTTCAGCCTATCAATGTAAACGAGCCGGATAAGGAAAGCTGCATTAAGATAATAAAAGGGCTTAAAAGCAATTATGAAGCATTTCATAATGTAGAAATAAGCGATGAAGTAATAGCTCTTTCTGTTAATATGTCAGTGAGATATGTTTCAGAGAGATTTTTGCCTGATAAAGCGATAGATGTACTCGATGAAGCCTGTGCCTGTGCGAAGATAAGACATAATTCCGGCATTCTCACAAAGGATTCAAGCTATATAGATGTTAATGGTTCGGGGATCAGTCTTGGAAGGCTGAGTAAATCAATATCCCCAAAGAGTCCCGCTGTTGTTCTGGAAGAGGACATTATTTCAGTAATATCCATGAAAACAGGCATACCGCTTAACAAGATAACGATCGAGGAAGCTGAAAGACTTAGCTCTCTTGAAAAAAAACTGTCGCAAAGGGTAGTGGGGCACGAGTATGCTGTTACAAAGGTAACGAATGCCATCTGCCGTGCGAAATCAGGATTGCGTGAAAATGATCGTCCTACCGCCTCGTTCCTATTCGCCGGACCTACAGGGGTGGGGAAGACTGAACTTGCAAAAGCTCTTGCAGACTGTATGTTTAACTCTGAGAATAATTTAATAAGAGTAGATATGTCAGAGTATATGGAAAAGCACTCTGTCTCTAAGCTTATAGGAGCTCCGCCCGGATATGCAGGCTATGATGACAGCAGTAAGAATTTATGCGAAAAAATAAGGCGAAATCCCTATTCGATCGTGCTGTTTGATGAGATAGAAAAGGCGGATATAGAAGTTCTCAATATCCTGCTGCAAATACTCGACGATGGGATATTGACTGATTCTTCAATGAGGAAGGTAAGCTTTCGCAACTGTATCATTATAATGACATCAAATGTTGGTGCAGGCGAGCTTACAGGCAGGTCTGCACTCGGGTTCACTGAGGAAACTGACAAAGCGGGAGAAGAGCGCGTTATATCGCGCCTGCGCAGTCACTTTGCACCAGAGTTCATAAATAGGATAGATGAGATCGTGGTTTTCCGCAAGCTGGGGGAAAGCGATCTTGTAAAAATAAGCCGTATTGCTCTGGATAACCTGAAAAAAAGGGCGAAAAGCCTCGGTATCGAACTCAGTTACTCGCCTGAGGTGATAAAGGCAGTCGCCGGTGCAAAGGAGACTGACAAATACGGTGCGCGTCCGATAAAGCGCCGAGTAACCGAACTTATCGAGAACGAGCTCGCGCAGATGATAGTAAACTCCAAGCTATGTAACGGCGAGCGGGTTCGGGTGGACATGGATAACGACAAAATATGTATTTCAAAAAGCGTGGCGGTATAGCCATTGCCCTGTTGTTCCATAAACTGGGTGAGTTGTTCGTTTTCTGCCGATTTTTTTGCATCTGAAAACTTGCGTCCGACATTGCGTCCGAATTTTTCAATTAGTTCGTCCAAAAGTTGGGCGTGAGAATTGGTTGCATCATTTGTTTGGACGGTTTGCTCGTCTTCAATCAATGACGATGTTTCTCCAATATTTTTGAAACTGTTTTTGAAATCATCATATTTCTGTTCAAGGTTGATTGGCGAGATAACAGTAAGTGCTATCAAGTATGGACTTTTTATAATAAACGCTCCTTTTGTGTTAACACCCTGAGTAACTGCATCACCTTCGATGCTGTTGTATCCATTGATTTTTGTTTGTCGAAAATTGTTCATTCCGCCTTGACGGTTTTTCATAAATTCAAGGACTTCGGCTTCCGTTTTGTTTCGGATTTCTGTTACAATCAACTGATAGAACGTGAAATTTTGTCTATCGCCTTTATTGACAAATCCGCCCACGTTGACGAGGTTTTTGCCGCTTGTTTGTGCAGGTGCATCCTCAAAGACACACGGTGCGGTTATCGAAAATCCGTATTCAGGAAAGTCGTAAGTGTGTGGCTCAGGCATTGAATATTGACCGTCAGAAACCTGACTATTTGCGTAGGCTTGGCGGGAATT
>CALEPT010000223.1 GCA_937910385.1 uncultured Ruminococcus sp.
CTCAGCAGCGCTATGAGCTCAGAGGCGGCAACCGGATCGAGCTGCGCCGTAGGCTCATCGAGAATGAGAACCTCGGGCTGCATTACGAGTAACGAGGCGAGATTCAGAAGCTGCTTTCGTCCGCCCGAAAGCTCCGAAACAGGACTGTTATACCAATCGTTCATGCCGAAGCAGCTTGCCATTTCGGCTGTGCGGCTTGAAATTGTTTCACGTGAAACGCCCAGATTCTCAAGTCCAAATGCCAGCTCGTGCCATACCTTATCGGTAACGATCTGCTGCTCGGGCTTCTGCATGACAAAGCCTATTTTTGATGCAGCAGTGCGGTCATTGAGCTCATCAAGCGGCTTTCCGCAAAAGCTTACCTTGCCGGAAATATCCCCGAGCGGCGTGAGCTCCCTTTTGAGCATTTTCAGAAGCGTGGACTTTCCACTGCCCGTCGCGCCGCAAAGCACTATAAACTCCCCGCGCTCCACCTCAAATGAGGCATCTCTGACGGCAGGCTCGCTGCAAAGAGGATATTTAAAGCTCAGATCCTCGACTTTAAGTATTTCCATTTGATACCTGCCTCCGCTTCTATGATTATGGGGAGCAGCACCAGAACTCCGTATGCCGCTATACCAAGAGCTCCTACAGCTCCACTTACATTAATATCTATATCCGGATAAAATCCGTATTCAAGCCTTTTTGCAGCTATAGCTGCCACACATATCACAAAGAGCAGAAGCTCCGCAGCGAGGAGAATAATATCCCCTCCTCTGAATCTGTGCTCAGTAAAATTAGTCCTGTGTCCCGTACCATAGCCGCGCGCAGCCATGCTGTCGGCGGTGATTATTCCATTTTCGAGTCCCCATGTCACCATTACTGAAAAGACCCGCATTCCGCCCCTGACGTTGTCGATAGCATTGTCTTCCTTGTACATTCCCATTGCCTTTTGCGCGTCATTGACCTTCTTGGACTGCTCACTGAACAGCGGCACAAATCGCAGTGCCATTGAGAGCACAAGAGAGAGCTTTGGGGAGAGTGTCCCAAAAATATAAAGCAGCCTGTCACTTGTCATTATCTGTGTAAACGAGCGGAACCAGTAGAGTATGCCTATCATCATCGCGGAGGAGTTCACACCGTAAAGCAGTGCTTCCAGCGTTATCGGGTTGTCGTTGAGCACGAAGAGCACTGTCCGCCCGTTATGTGAAATAAGGGGATTTATCGCGGCAAGCAGAATAAACAGTATCAGGAACGAAATGTGTGAACGCAGGTGCTTCGTGCCGTTTCTTACGACAAAATACATCACCGCACCGAAAAGCGTCAGTCCCGTTATCGCGGGGTGGGAGCAGAACATCGCCGTTCCCGTTACCGTAAGGAAAAATATCGCCGCAGCGATAGGATTGTATTCCTCAAAGCGTCTCATTTATTCCTCCTCAAGAAGATCGTTTCCGAGTTCAAGTGTGTATAGCCATTCTATCCTGTCGCCGTCCGAAAGGATATAGTCCCCGCAGCCAACCGACGGCGACTCCCCGTTTACGTGATATATCCAGCCCGAAAGGTCGCCGAAGTCGAACTCGTAAAGATAGTTTATACCCGCAATATAAACAAAACCCGACCCCGTATTGTCCACCTGTATGCCGTAGCTCTGCGCTGCTTCGGTAAGGATATCATAGACCGAATCGCCCTCCTCGATCTGAAATTCCGTCACGTCAAGAATGATCCCGTCCTCGGGGATATTCTCGTTTTCCCCCGCTACCTTGTCGCAGCGGATAGTCATGGTGACTTTGCCGACGGCATTTTCCTTTACCGATGATTCGCCGCTGTAGTAATCGTCGGCAGAGCGGATATCGGTCAGCAGAACGACAGCCGTCGCCCCGCCTGCGATTATCACGACCGCAAGAAAATTCTTCCAATTGCGCTTTTTCAGAATGAGAAGTATCAGGCAGACGACTGCCGCACTGCCCCATATCACGATGACGGCGCCGACTTTGTAGCCTCCGCTTTTGCGAGAACTTGTTTGTCCATAGCTTCCGGTCTGTACGGTTGAGGAAGTCACCGAAGAAGCATTGCTGTCAGCGAATGACGAAGTTGTCTGAGAAGATCCTTTTCCGAAATTGCCTTTTGATGTAGAAGCTGCACTATAAGCGGTTGTTATTAAAGATGACTGAACATTCGTGGTAGTCGTACGTGCAGAGTTTACTGAGGAAGTCATTGTCCCCTGCGTAGTCTGTTCGTCCGTCGGCGTATCGTCGTCGCTCGGGATATCGGGATCATCTCCGCTATCGGTGACCTGTGATACACCTCCGCCCGGAGAGTCTGTCCGAGCGCTCTGAGAGCTGCCGCCGCCCGAGCTGCCCGTTCCGCCCGACAAACCCGAATCACCCGAATCGGACGGTCTTTCAATATCCTGCGGTCTGCGGTTATCAAGCACATACAGCGGTGACTGTCCGCTGCACATTCTCAGATACGAAACCAGTGAATAGTAAGCCTGCACCGTGGCATTCTCATTCATTGCTCCGCCCTCTGTGTGGCAAAAGCTTCCGTCGGAGAGACGATATGTTTCAAGCGCGTCTATGACCGTTCTGCCGCTTTTTATGAAGCGCTCGTCGCTCAGACAGTCTATTCCAAGGGACGAAAGTGCTGTCAGGACCTGCGCCGAGCTTTCGGGATTTTCTACCCCCATACTCTTGAAGCCGCCGCTTTCCTGCTGTTTTGCCGCAAGGAAATCCACAGCTCTGTCTACCGAATCTCTGACAGCGGAATTGCTGTCATACTGCGGTGCAAGTGACTGCACCGCCATTGCAGTAACGTCCACGTCGCCGTAGCTGCCAATTACTGCCCAGCCGCCGTCGGCAAACTGCATGGAAATTATCTGATCTGCCACACTTTCCGCCGAAAAGCTGCTGCTCGTATAGCCGTTGTTGAGTATGTGCAGCCCGTAAACAAGGCTCATTATGCCCTGCTGACCGACGGAGCTGTCGATAGCCTCCTCAATGTAGGAGCTCGTGCTGCCCGACGCTATCAGCGCAAGAGCATATTTTTCGCGGCTCGAAGCGGATGAGACATCATTCGCCGAGAGATATCCGCACAAAGCCGATTCATACGCGGAAAAATCGTAATTCCCGCTCTGGCTGAGTGTAACTATGTACCATTCCGCAGAAGCTCCGGCTTCACTGCTGAGACTGCCGTTTATCCAATCCTGAACGCTTCCCGAACCGGAGCTGCCGAGCTTATATGCGACGATACCGTCGGCGAGAGCTTGAACCTCACCGACGGTATCACATTTTCCGCTGAACGGAGAAACCTCCGCCAGCAGGGAAAATATAATCAATAAGCTTAGCAATCCCGAAAAGAGCTTAGTCCTCATCATTTCTGCGTCTGAGTGTGAAAGCAGCAGTTACTGCAAATACACCGGCAGCAACAGCGAGAAGTCCCATACCCTTGTCGCCTGTCTTTGGAGAATTATCCGCGGGCTTGGTCGTTGTAGTTGTGGCAGCCGTCGACGTTGTGGTGGTAGTGGTAGTTAATATTGGCTCTGTAATTATTCTTGTAGTGGTGATCACTGCTGTTGTTGTCGTTGTTGTGCTCTCAGGATCCTCGGCAGCGTTGACTACGCATACGGGCGGTACGAGTGTAAGACTGTCGGAAGAAGCACTGATGAGATTCTCGCCGGCTGTCTCTATCTTGACTGTTACATTACCGTCTGCATCGGTAACATACTCTGTATCTTCACCGTTTATCGAAATGACCGCTCCCTCTACAGGAAGAGTTACGGGAGCCCAGTTTTCATCGTAGGCTGCTCTTGAAAGTGTGAGAGTCAGCTCATCTCCCTGAGTAACATCGGCAGTATTCTTGTCAAAGAAGCTATAAGAATCAGACCATGCTGTAAGGTCGGTATAAACAAAAGCATTTACATAGTCTCCGTCTGAGAGAGCGTCTGCAAGACCAGATGCTGCGGTATTATTCACATAATATCCGTAGCTTCCGCCGTTCTGAGTTCCCCAGAGCTTATCAAGACCGAGCCCGTACTGAGTGACGGAAGCAGCATAGCCTGCCTCTGCTCCGCCCTCATAATTCTCCTCATGAGCTATATAAAGGGCATCGTTTATAGTAAGAGCTCCGTCTTCGTCGATATCAGTAACAGTTATGGGCTCCTGAACGAGAGCAAGCTCACCGTTTGCGTCGGCGATCGTGACATAAGCGGTCACGGAAGTGTCGTCCTCGGCATAGGCGCTCATTGCGAATGCTGAGCCTGCAATAAGCAGTGATGATACGAGTGCGATTGTCTTTTTCATAATCATTTCTCCTTTTTGACTTTCGGGACAATAAAAATCCCTTCCGCTTTAAGGCAAAAGGGCACAGAAAAAACACACCAAGGGACATAGCTATCCCTAATTGCTGCGTCAGCGCCTTTCATTGCCCAAAAGCGTTTTTGACCTTTCTGCCTGACGAGCGACCCGACTCCGAAAGCAAGAGCTCTCTCATACGGTAGTGACTGCTGCGCCGGACTCTCACCGGACTTCCCTCAGTTTCAGACAGATATTCAGTTTCTATCATTATATCACACTATTATAGAAAAAGCAAGAGGTGTTTATTAAGGTTTTATATGTTAGGTTGCAGGGGCGCGGTGTCCGCGCTTACGCGCTCACTCTCACCAACACCCTTACCCGTACATCGCTCAACTGCACTTTAATTAATTATTAATGACGGCGCCAACGAGCGAAAGCAGACTATCGTTTTTGTTGAGAGTAAACGAGCTTGCGAGTGACAACGTGGCATGGGGTCAAGCTGGCTCAGCTTGTGCCAACGAGCGATGTACGACTGAGGGCGTTAATGGAAGTGAACGAGCTTGCGAGTGACAACGTGGATATGGTCGAGCTGATTCAGCTCGGGC
>CALEPT010000224.1 GCA_937910385.1 uncultured Ruminococcus sp.
ACCAGTAGATGTCCGGACACAAAATGGAAATCTGCCCTGTTGTGAGCATCTCAAAATTCTGCACCTCACAGGTCTCCACATAGCCTGTGGTGAACACATCGATGCCTACGGTCTTGTAGTAGACCTTGATAAATCGACTCGGCTTTATTACCTTGTAGAGCTGATGACGGCGTGCTTCTACACCCACACCCCGCATCTCAAAGGAAATAACCACATTCCGTTTCTCGATGAATGCGTTGTTGAGGTAGCTGCCGTCCATGCCTGCATAGGAGGAGGTGCTGATCGTGCCGGGCGGCGGGGAAAGTCCCTCAATCTTTGAGGTCATATACTGGTTTGCGGTCGTGGACATATCCACACGGTCGCCGGATTCGTTTTCTAAGATTAGGCTGAAAAACATAGCATCGCCTCCTTGACATTTTCTTCTTGTTATGCTATACTTTAAGTAAAGATGAAACGCTTTTCCGTTCCGTTTGGAGGTGTTAATAATGCCGCAGCAAACATATACAATAGGACAGATCCAGTCTATCCTTTATCCCATTTTTTCTTCGTATAAAATCCGAAGGGCAACTCTATTCGGTTCCTATGCAAAGGGAATTGCACAAGAAAAAAGTGATATTGATCTGCTCGTTGACAGTGGATTGAAGGGTTTGGCTTTTTACGGATTACTTGAAGATATCGTTGAGGCATTAGGAAAAGATGTTGATCTGCTTGACACCACACAGATCATTCCAAATTCGGAAGTTGACAACGAAATTTCTAAAACAGGAGTTCTAATCTATGGATGATAAAGATATACAGGTTCTCAATAAAATATATGAGCATATTTGTTCTGTATTGAAGTACTGCGAGGGCTGCAAAAACCTTGAGGATTTTCAAGAGGATTCCATGAGAGTTGAAGCTTGCGTATTTAACCTCATGCAGATAGGTGAGCTTGCAAAGCAATCCCTATCCGATGAGGCTAAACAGCAAATAAAGAATATTCCGTGGAGACAGATATATGGTATGAGAAACCGCATCGTCCACGGATATTCCGGTGTCAATATGAAGATCGTCTGGGACACGATCCATGATGACCTGCCAGATTTAAAAAAGGAACTTAAACCGCATATAAAGTCAGAAAAGCCAGAAGCTGAGACATCCAATTCGGCAGAGCGTATCAAATCTGACAATAAAAGTGATGACTAAACCTCACACATTCAGCGCATTCCGCGTCTGACGATAGATCTCCAGCCGTGACAGCGACTTTGGCGAGTTATTCGTCTGGTTGACTGTCCGGCTGTTGTCGTTGTTGTAGTTGTTGACGATCATAGCACCGCTGCTGCCCATCATTGCGCCCGAAATACTATCCATCTTCATACCAAAGTCCGACTGCATGGTAAGCGACATCGCATCAGCAACAGAAGATACTGCTTTTTCCACATACTTTTTACTCTTGTTGATACCCTGTGCAAGCCCCTTCATGAAGTCCGGCATCCAGCTTTCAAATTCGGAAAGCGGTCCCTTGTCCGGCACCGAGAAGTGCAGATAATCGCTGATGGCACGAGCAACATCCGCAACCGTATTGATGAGATTTCCGAGCATATAGTTCAGACCGTTGATGAGGTTCTGCATGAGGTCACGTCCCCACGACCATGAGCTGTTGACCTTGTCCATGACAGCATCATAAACGGCTCTCATTGCTCCGGATACCGCATCACGCACACCGCCGAGCCTGTCATTGATGCCATTTTTAATGTTGTCCCAGATCGACAGCACAGCGTCCTTGACCTGATTCATTGGATTGCGCACAATGTCGGGCATAGCGTTCCAGATGGTCTGTACCACATATTTAATCCCGTTCAGAGCTGTATTCACAACATCCTTGACAGCGTTCCATGTGGTAGTGATAACAGATTTAATGTCAAGCTGCCCGGTGTTGATGAGCTGCTTTAGCGCAGACCACACAGTTGTAACGATTTTTTTGATGCCGTCCAGTGCTGCAGAAATGACGGTGCTGATCGCTTTCCATGTGGTTGCGATGACATTTTTGATTGTTTCAAGTGCTGTTTTGATCGTGCTGACGATATTCTTCCAGCCCGCAGTAACACCGCTCTTGATTTTTGACATGGTCGCATCAATTGCCGTGTTTGCGTTCGACCAGACCGTTTTGACTGTATCAAACACCAGTGTCATAAAGCCCTGCACCGCAGTGACCACATTGGACAGTGCGTTTTGAATCACGCTGCTGATCTTTTCAGCAAGACCGCCAGCAAAGTTGTTGACTGCATCGTTTACCACATCTGCGTTAGCGTTGATTCCGTCCGCAAGTCCTGTCATGAAGTCCGGCATCCATGATTCAAAATCCGCAAGCGGTCCCTCATCCGGGACACTGAAATGCAGGAAGGATCGAATCTTGTCAGCGACACCAGTGACGGCATCGGCCACCTTATTGATACAGCCCTTAATTCCGTCTACAATACCGTTGATAATGTCTGCGCCCCAAGAGAATGCCTCCGATGCGAGGTTCTTGATAAAGTTGACAGCCGCATTGAAGCCGTTGACAATGGTGTCTTTGATCGCCGTGATCTTCTGAGATACAGCAGATTTTACAGATTCCCAGATAGTAGAGACTGTGGTTTTAATGGCGTTCATGACGTTTGTGATGGTGTTTTTGATGTTATTCCAGATAGAAGAGATAACAGAAAAAATCGCATTGAGAACGCTGCTGACAAATCCGCTGATAGCGTTCCATACGCTGCTCACTACAGCATGAATCGCATTCATCACAGCCGAAATGTGTGCGCTGATGCTGTTCCAGATACTGGACACTACAGACCAGATAGCGTTAAGAATACCCGAAATAAAGCCCGATACTGCATTCCACACTCTCATAATGACATCGTAGATCGTATCAAGCACGGTACTGATCGTGGTGCTGATCGTATCCCAGATGGTCTGGAAGAAGTCGCGGATACCCTCTAAAATCGGAGTCAGGAATTCGACAATCGCATTCCAGATCGCCGTGATCTTCTCGTGAATCCAGTCCATCGCCATACCGATGAGAATCTGAATCGCCTGAAAAATGGTCTCGAATAAATATCTAAACGCTTCGAGAAGCGGAGAAATAATGTCATAGATCGTCTGCCACACTGTCGTAATGACCGACCAGATCGCATTCATGACCGTTGTGATCGCTGTATGAATCGCGTTCCATACAGTTTCAATGACGGTCTTTACAAGATTGATCTTAGCAGATACATCATTGTAGATCGCCGTCCAGATGCCGACAAAAAAGTTCTTGATGCCTGTCCAGATGTTGGTGAAAAATGTTGCAATGCCGTTCAGAACGTTACTCACAAATGTGGTGATGCTGTTCCAGATGCCCACAAAGAAGTCTTTGATCGAATTCCATACATCGCTCCAGAAAGATGTCACTTCTTCAAGATTTGTACCGAAAATGTTACACAGCAGTTCCATGACACCGCCCAGTGCGGAAACAATCGCGTCCCAGATACCGGAGAAAATCTCCTTGATACCCGTCCATGCCTTGTCCCAGTCGCCGGTGAAGATGCCGATAAATACATCGACAATGCCAAGGATAATGTCCACCGCTGCCGACAGTACATCTGCAATCAGTTTGAATGTTGTTTCAAAAACAGGTGCGAGATAATTGCAGAGCGCCTCCCACACCGCATGGATCACTTCGCCGATATTTTTGAAATCAAAGCCCAGACCGTTGAGCCGTTCCACGATGCCGGAGGTCAGCTTTTCAAATGTCGCCTTGATGTTATTCCATGTCTCGATGATGTTGTTGCGGAAGTCCTCGTTTGTTTTCCAAAGATGCACGAATGCTGCGACTAAAACAGCGATCACAGCAATGACAGCGACAACCGGTGCGCTGATACCGCCGATGGCGGCACCCAGCTTTGTGAAGACAGCCTTGCAGCCTGCAATGATCTGCGGCATATTGGAGATGAGCTGCATCAGCTTGCCGACCGTAGCGATGGTTTTACCGACAGCCACAAGCAGCGGACCGATTGCCGCCGCAACAAGTGCGATTTTCAAAATGGTCTCTTTTGCCGCCGGGGACATTGCGTTCAGCTTATCCACAAACGTCTGAATCTTAGACACAATTGCTCGGATCGCAGGCATCAGAAGCTCGCCGAATGAAATCGCAAGCTCCTCAAGCTGGGATTTCAGAATGGTGAGCTGCCCCTGCAAATTGTCCTGCATGGTCTCCGCCATGTTCTGCGCCGTACCCTCACAGCCGTAAATGGCATCGGTCAGGTTGTTGTAGTCATCCTCTGTCGCGTTAATAATTGCCAGCATACCGGAGAGGTTCTGCTTGCCGAAGATGATCGCTGCATTTTTGAGCTGTTCTGCCTGTGTCAAGCCCTCCTCGGTCGATTCCAGCTCTGCGATAATATCGTCATATTCACGTAGATTGCCCTCGCTGTCCACAAGATCCACGTTGACTGCGCCGAGGTTTGCACGCAGCACGTTCATGATCTCACCGAGAGATTTCATATTGCCGTATTCATCGGTAAAAGCAGACTGCCCCGTGCTGATCGTTTCAATCGTGCCCTGCTGTGCTTTTGTGAGTGCCTCCTGCGCAGAGGTCAGCGCATTTTCCTGCTTTTGCAGATCCAGCATTTTTGTCTGAGCCTGCGAGGACTCTGCGCCGTATTTTGCGACAGCATCGTTGTATGCGATCTGCGCCTTCTGCACATCAATGGTCTTGTTTTCGACCTTCGCCATTGCTTTATCAACTTCCGCTTGGTCGATCACATTGACGGTTTCTGTTGTGATGAGACCGAGGGCTTCCATTGCTGCCGCCTGTGCATCGGTCGGTTTGACAAGATTGACGAGGGCATTCTTCAGCGAGTTACCAGCCTGAGAGCCTTTGATACCGCTGTTCGCCATAAGTCCGAGGGCAATTGACAGATCTTCAGCACTTGCCCCCATTGCACCTGCAAGCGGCGCACAATACTTGAAAGATTCACCCATGAGAGACACATTGGTATTGGCGTTACTTGATGCCGCTGCAAGGATATCCGCAAAATGAGCCGAGTCATCGGCAGTCATACCGAGAGCTGTCAGAGCGTCTGTGACAATATCCGAAGTTGTAGCGAGGTCTTCACCAGAAGCGGCGGCAAGGTTCATGATACCCTCGACACCGCCGAGCATATCCTCGGTTTTCCAGCCTGCCATCGCCATGTAGTTCATGGCATCTGCAGCTTCGGATGCGGAGAATTTTGTCTGAGAACCCATCTCACGAGCTTTTGCACGCAGCTCATCCAGATCCTCGCCGGTTGCGCCGGATACAGCAGCGACCTTGCTCATGGAGGCATCGAAATCGGCTGTCGTTTTCACAGCGGCGGTGCCAAGTCCGAGGATCGGCACAGTGACATATTTCGTCAGATTCGTACCAACACCTGCGATCTTGTCACCGACCTTTTCCATTGATTCGCCGGCTTCACCGATCTTCACAAGTGCCGTGCGGGAGTTATCCGCTTCACGCTGCAGGTTCTGAAGCTCCTGCTCAGTCTCGATGATCTCACGCTGCAAGGCATCGTACTGCTCCGGGCTGATCGGATTTCCGAATTCATCGGACACATCCTTTGCCGACTGACGGAGTGTTTTTAGTTCCTCGGTCGTGTCGTTGATCTCCCTTTGCAGAGCATCGTATTTCTCCTGCGAGATTTCGCCGTTCGCAAGCTGTTCATCGGCGGTTTTTGCCTGTTCTTTCAGATCTTTGAGCTTTGTCTCAGTCTCGCCGATCTTCTGCTTGATCGGATCATATTTTGCCTTCCAAGCATCATAGTTGTCTTTGGTTTTGGCGGCTTCTTCGCTGGCTTTTTTCAGGGTATCCAGTCGGGCAGATGTGTCCTTGACAGCCTCACCGAGGAGCTTTTGTTTCTGAGCAAGCAGCTCTGTATTGGTCGGATCGAGCTTCAGCAGCTTTTCGACGTCTTTGAGCTGTGTCTGCGTGTTGCGGATATTTTTGTCCACGTTTTGGAGAGACTTTTGTAAACCGGTCGTGTTGCCGTTGATCTCAACTGTGATTCCGCGGATTCTGTTTGCCATGCGATATCACCTCCCGTTTTTCTATTGACATTTCCATGTCATTGGTTTATAATAGATATAGCCCCTACCGGGTAATGCGATCACCCTCTGTATCCCGGTGGGGGCTTTCTATGAAAAATAAAACAATAAAACATTTGAACTTGTAGGTGAATATAAAATGAAAGTAGAAGTAATCG
Source organism: uncultured Ruminococcus sp. (assembly GCA_937910385.1). Lineage (GTDB taxonomy): Bacteria > Bacillota > Clostridia > Oscillospirales > Ruminococcaceae > Ruminococcus. The sequence goes on from CALEPT010000224.1 coordinate 6,243, forward strand.
GACAGCAGATTCCGCAGCAGGAAATTGACGCATATATCGCTCGTGCAAAAGAGGTATATCCCAATAAGATCATCAATAAAATGACAATCACACCCGACGGCGACTTTGTAGACTTGAAATACGAATTTGCTGATATCCCCTTTGACAGAGTCCGCCGCATCACCGGCTACCTTGTAGGCTCTCTCGACCGCTTCAACAACGGCAAAAGAGCCGAGGTCGAGGATCGTGTAACACACGGAGTGCAGTAAAACTATCTCCTGTGCAGTGTTTCAGTTATGCTCCTGTGATGCAGTTCTCTCGGCTCGAAATGGATCACACTGTAAAACAGATGCATAACTGCCCCTGCGCCGAGGACAGAAATGAGTGTACCGATTCCGACAGTGCCACCGAGCATCCAGCCGATCAGTGCCACTACTGCCCACAGCAGTATCTCAACAATGCCTATCGGTATTTTCGGCAGCCGTTTTCCGATAGCGATCAGCAGACCGTCCTTCGGACCGCAGCCTTGTTCTGCGGACATATACACAAACATTCCGAGCGCAATAAATAAGAATCCGAACAGCATAAAAGATATATTCAAGCCTATATTTCGACTCCTCAAATTTGCGGAGTCGGATAAAAATAACTGTGTCAGATTTCCCGTTATAACCGCGTCAAGCAGTGTTGCAATGCCAATGCGCTCATGCAGGATTAACTGTATAATGATCGCTATGAGGGATATCGCCGCCATTGCACCGCCGTAACTCAGCGGCGTATGCAGAGATATCCCCACAGCAAGACAGTCCCACGGCGCAAGCCCAATATTGGCATAGATCGTCAGATATACGCCGAAAGAATAAATGGCAAGTCCGAGCAGTATTTTCAGAAATTGCCGCGCTATGATATCCGCACCTTTATGAGATGTTTTACCTGATATATCCGGCTTTTCATGCTCAAAAGGCATCCATTTGCGCTTGTGTTGCCTTGATCGGATAGTTATATTCATCGTTATCTCTTTCAATAAACATGTCATTGACCATCCCGATAGTGAGCAGATCAAGGTCGGATAAACTCAGCCCGATCTGCACACATCGGAGAAGGAACAATGGCGTTGTCATCTCGCGGTCAATTGGGCGAGACTTTTTTTTGACTCTGCCTGCGTCTCCAGATTCATGCCCCAAAGCTCAAAAAGCTGCGGCAGGATCTGATAAATAGAGAACACGTTAAACTGTTCGAGCCAATCATCGGGGCTGTCGGGAACGCCCTCCGGATCAGCGTGCTTCGCCATAACCCAACTTATCTGCTCGAACACCTCAAGGCTCTCGATATTGAGTCCGGAATCTTGCTCGTCACTTTCGTCAACGGAATTCTTCAATGCAGCGAAATCCTTGAAAATGTCCTTACGGAACTTGGCACGATACAAGCGCGGTACGGTGGCACTCGCCTTGAAGGGAACGTCGATACCATCAATTGTGATTGTTTTCGTAATTGCCATATTCTCCTCCTATTTCCGACAGCTCTGCTCTGTGCTGTCTTTCGGGAAATTTACTCTTGCATATTCTCCGTGATACTCTCGTGCAGCATCGTCATAGGCGTGCGCCGCTTCCTCCGGAGTAAGGAATAAACCCAGATACTTGTTTTTATTCTCTACAAAAATGTCAGCCCTGTACTTACCCTCTTTATGCCGGCTTACACCCTTGTATCCGCACTTGTTGTGCTTCCGTACATTCTCATTATGAGAATTTTGCTTTGGAGTAGCTATACGAAGATTGCATCTCCGATTATCAAGTGGGTTTCGATTAATGTGATCTACAAACAGTCCTTTATCACATTTCATAATGATACGCGACAATAGTATCGTAGAGTTTCCTATATTGGTCTTGGGATAGCCACTACTGCTTATATACCAGTGATGTTGAGATACTACATCATAATCTTCCAAGCTGAAAATGAATGTCCTGCCATCCGAACATACATAACGGCAGTAATCACATTCACGAACAATCTTCCAACAGTTCATACAGCGTTTTACATTACCTCCGATGAGATTGTCCCTGAAAACCTCTACGGTATTTCCGCAGTCACACTTACAGAGATACTTGTGATGACGATTGACTTTTCTACTATACGCGACCACTTCAAGTTTACCGTATCTTTTACCGACGATATCATTAAAATCCATGTCATCACCACCTTAAAAGGGAAAGCCGGGTCGCCCCGGCTCATGTGCCTATTATCCGTTTTCTCTTACTTACTTGTAGATGTGCTTGCAGTGGTGCTTGCGGAACGGGTGCTGGTGCTGTTGGTGGTCGCTGCCGTGGGGATATACACTGCATTGTACCAGTTGTTGTAGGTGGTCTCATCCGTGGACTCGCAGGTCTTGGACTTCACCAGACCGTCCGGCAGCGCCGTTGCCTTCAGCGAGAGCGTCTCCGTCTTGACCTCAGTGGACTCCTCCGTAGTGGAGCTTTCCGTTGCAGGGCGGGATGCCGAGCAGCAGTACAGCACATGACGGATGTGGTTCTTGTCGCCGTTGAACTCGAAGAGAAGTGCAAACTGCGAGGTTTCGGCATCGTTGCGCTCCACAAGGACACCCTTGCTGTCGAGCTGCTCGCCGAGGATCGCCGTTGCAAAATCGGTGGTGATGAGTGCAACTTCGAGGTCACCCTCATAGCCCGCGTTGTTGTTGATGACGTAGTAAACGCCGTTATCGGCAAAAAAATTCTCGTTCTCGCCGTTGGCATCGATAGAAAGCGATACCGCACCGGGCAGGCGCACCGGCGTTGCGAAGGTCGGCACGCCCTCATCGCTCCATGCCGTGATCTTCGCATAATGGACTTTGTTCAGACCGAACTTGACCTTGTTTTTCTGAAGTGCCATAGTTATACCTCCATGATATACAGTACTTCATAGAGCTTTTCAGACTCTATCCATACCTCAGATTTTGTGTAGTAGATGTTGTGCTGGAGTAATACCTCCTCCACACGCTGTTCCGCATCCGGCGATTTTTCATCCGTGTAAAGCTCAATGTGCAGCTCTTTGAAGCTGTGATACATCAGGTTATCCGCAGAAAAAGTATCTTCGCCGGGAGACAGGAATAATGTGAACGGAGGATCAGGGCTTTCACCCTCTGCAAAGTGATGATAGGCAAAGGGCAAGCCGATCTCCTGCATCATCTCGTTAATTTCTTCGTAGGTCACGATAACTCCTTTTTGATGAGCGTTTCAAGCATATCCGCACCGTGTTCCTCGGCAGGAGCGATATGCGGAATTGCCACCACACGACCGCCGCCCCTTTTCGCATGACCGTGCTCCAGCAGATGCGCGATCTGATAGCGGTTCTTGGAATGCACCGTCATTTCAAGCGTATGGCTGTTTTCCTTCATCTTTTTGGCAGCCCAGCTCTTTTTGTAGCGTCCGGATCTCACAGGGGCGTTTTCGGAGATCTCATTCTTGACGGCGGTTGCTGTCTTTCTCACAGCCTTTTTCATCGCTGTGTCCGCAAGCTCCGCATATTCCGTCAAGCCCTTCATGACCTCCGATGCAAGATCGTCAATAGATGTCATCCTTTGCACCTGCCTTTCTGGATTCACAGATCAGCTTCATATAGTCCTGCGTGCTGTAATTCGGCACAATGCCCTTGATATCATAATCCAGACCGTCAAAGCGGATCTTGTACACAGTCGATGCCATGCGCTTGGTCTGCGGAGTCTGCCGGATGATGACCTCGATTTTTTGTATTTCCCGTGTCACACCGGTGTTTGTCTCCTCTGATGCCGAACCCTGCGTATTGCCAACAGTCACAGAAGCCCAGAGGGAGAACACCTCCTCCCATTGAGCCTTGTGATTGCCGATAGCATCCTTTTTGACATGGTTTTCAAGGACGGCGATCCGCTGATTCAGTTTCCCGATCTCCATCAGACGATGCCCTCCCTCTGTGCGAACAACAGCGCCCTGAGTGTCAGCGTCAGTGCATGGTAGTCAGCAGTATTGCGGTTTTCATAGAGGTACGAAACAGTATACAGCATAGCCTGCCGGGAGGTTTCCTCATTTTCCGCGAGCTGCTTTTCATTCATGCGTCCCACATCCATCACGAGCCGCTGCGCCGTATCGATCAGAGTAAGGATGAGCTTGTCATCCTCACAGTGGTCTACACGGAGATAGTTTTTTGTTTCAGGCAGTGAGATCAGATTCACTTATCCGCCCTCCGATCATCAGCCGTTGCCGCCGGTCGTTCCGCCGCCAGTTGTTCCGCCGCCGGTTGTGGTCTTATTGCCTGCCATCTTGAGAACCTTGACGGACTCCGGCAGGATCAGACGGCCGTCCACACGCTGTGTGGTGAGGAAGCCGACCTGATCGGTGCGGGCATACAGCTCGTTCAGACGGCGGAAGGTTCTCGCCTGACGGTCAGCCACCCAGTAATTCTTCATGTCACCGAAGAGGAGAACACGCTCACCCTTTGCAACAGCCGGCATGAAGGTGCTGGTGCGGATCGGTCTGCCGAGGATGGTGTCAGGCTTTGCGATGTCGAGCGAAGGCTTCCAAATATAGTTCCCGTTGTTATCCTTGATCTTCATGAGCTGAAGCAGCAGAGTCTCGTTGCAGATGAACTGTGCATTGCGGCGGTAGGGAGACTTGAGGCTGTAGTAGAGGTCGAAGATGTCATCAAAAGACACAGCGGTCTGAGAGGACGAGGTGGCACCCAGCTCTGCACCGCCGGTCTCATCGAGGATACCGAGGGGCTTCTTGTCGCCATCGCCAGTGAAGAACGCACGCTCCTCCGCATTGCCCATTGCCACGCCGAAGCGTGCAGCGATATAGCTTGCGAGGTCGAAGGCGGAATCGTGAAGCAGTTCGTTCGAGATCTTGATCATCGTACCCAGCTTGTAGGCAGACAGCGTAGTCTGACCGAATCTGGTGTCGGTCTCAGGGATCTCCTCGCCCTCATCGATCCACTGTGCCTCCATCGTATCGTTGGCGATAGGGATCTTGCGGGTACCGGAATTGGTCTTGATAACCGTTGCCATCTGGCGGAAGATGTTGTTCTCCTCCAGTGCCTGAATCAGTCTGCGCTCGAACTCGTCCGGGACGGTGTAGCCGCCCTCGGTGTCCTCACCGATATTCAGGGCATTGCGGACTGCAAACTGGTCGCCCTTATTGCGGATCATATCCCAGAAAGCATTTTTATACTCATCGGATGCAGTACCCTCTGCCTTCGGCTGAGACTGACCTGCCTGTGCGCCGGGGGCGTTGGTGACGGGCTTGCTGGTCGGTGCGGACAGCGCCGCATCGAGGGCTGCCTGCTGCTCAAGGCGCTCGATCTCTGCGCCGAGAGCCTGCACGTCAGCCGCCATCTTGTTGTACTGCTCGACTGCGGAAGCCTCCACGAGACCGTTCTCACCGCGATGCTTTTCGAGGAATGCCTTAGTCTGCTCCCACAGGGTATTGCGCTTGGTGCGAAGTTCCATGATCTTGCTCATATCTTTTCTCCGTTTCTGCCGGGAATCCCCGGCGGTCATAAAAATAACAGCGTGCTTCTGAGATGTTTCTTATCTCATGAAAGCAAGCTGTCGCTTCAGAATCTCATACGGCATCGAGCCGTCTGCGGTTTTGCCGTCCATGCCGATCACAGGCATAT
>CALEPT010000225.1 GCA_937910385.1 uncultured Ruminococcus sp.
CAAACGCTGTGAGGTCGAGAAATGGGTATTCCTTCCTCACTCCGACTTTGAAAGGTTGAAAGCAAACCCATACCAGGAGCATGAGGCGATAACTGCTGCCAGGGACCTTATGCACGAGGACAAGAATGCCTACCACTGCATAATGCTGCTTGACGAGTACTGTGAAGACGGATTGCTCATCGAGGCTGAAGGATTTGATTATCCTCGCCTTTCCATGTTCGTACCTGATGCTAAGTCGATTTACGAAAGGTACCAGACTTCCGAACCCGAACTGAAACTTCACGACATGATCAAGGATACGGTCGAGAAAATTTCCGAACTTGCTCACACTGGCAAAACTGACTTCACATCAGCTGATATGATCGATATGGACGAGATCGAGAGCCTTGTCAAAAATGCTATCGTACAGCAGCTCGCTCAGAGAGATGATATCAAAATGGCTGAGAACACTGACATTGGAGTTGACTTTCAGCCGGATATCCATATTGAGGCAAAAGAACTCACAGAGCTGAAGTTCTACTGTCCACTTAAAGTTCAGCGTGAGATTCAGCCTTCATTTGATGAAGATGAGGAAGAAGAGTTCTTCGAAGATACTGAGGAGCTTTCAGACTTTAAGATCCTTGAGTATCAAAGCGAAATCTTGGATGCAATCGAGGCTTACCAGTGTGATGATGAAGAAAACCGTGGAATAATGGCTTACCTCGACGACAGGAAGCGTTTCGCCGATAAGGTCTACTCCATATTCCCATCTGTTGAAAAGGTCGGAGATAGGCTCTTGGGAGTTTTTGCCTGCCAGATATGTGGAGAACTTGACAGTTATGAGTATGACAAATTGCTTCATGAGCTTTCGGGACAGGCTTCAGACGGATGGGGTGAAGGTTTTGAGCAGCATGAGATTCAAACTTCCGAGGGAGATATCTATGTCAGCTTCTACGATACCAGCGGTGCATGGGAGCTTATGACAGAGGAAGAAGTTAAGGCGGCTCCGGAGATACCGTCAGAGGATAATATCAGAGAGGAAGATATAATGGAAAAAGAACAGAATACTGTTGAGCTTACAAGGTCAATGTATAAGGAAATCAAGTCGATGAACCGAGATCAGATGCAGCACGTACTGACAAATATCTATGACCAAGGTGCAAAAAGCGTTGAGCATGGAGCTATCGAGTATGAGAAGCTCCGTGAAGAAATAGGCAAGATCAATGGCATTGGAGAAAAACGTCTCGATGAAATCATGGCAATAATTGAGAGTTTTATCGTTCCTGCAGAATAATACTTGCTTTATAATACTTAATGCCGGAAGAGATATTACTTCCGGCATTATTATTTGAATTATTGATAAGTAGATTCTGATTTCTTTATTTCAATCTTTGAAGTTTCTATGCCATTTGAAATCAAAAAGTATTTAACGTCCTCTATAGACATTGGGTTCTTAGGACCAATCGTAACAGAAGAAAGCATTTGATCAAAAGTCTCTTTTGAAAACTTCAAAACTCTATACGGGATAAGAGCCCCCCTTCCAACTCTAAATCTAAGTTCAGATAATTCAGTTCCGTTGGGAAAGGTGTATTTTGCTTTCATGTTTTTCATCAATGCATCATCAGCCTTGCCGATTGCATCTTCATGAAGTGAGTCAAAAAAACATATTCTATATTCCTTTTCAGGTTTAAAGGATTGATTTTTATAGAATGCTTTAAAATGGTGTATTTTTTTGAATAACTCTTGTGTGAACTTGGAATCTGGAAAAGGCGGAGAAAGAGTTTTCTTATTAGCAGTATCATATTCATCAACGATTGGAGCGATTATTTCTTCTAATTCTTTCATTATGTCGGCTTTATTTGAATAGTATATTTCATGTTGAGCGAATATGAAGCTAGTTGAAACATGACTCTTTCCATCCTGATCGTCTGTATGCTTAGCAATGCATTTGCTTTTTGATAATTGTTTTATTCTATTCTTTTTGAGGCCAATGCATAAACCGGTACCATCAGAGGCATACCCCCTCCACTGACTCAAATCATCGTTTTTACCATCTGTAAAGCAGCAAATATAAAGCATGTTTTTATAATTGTGTTTTATATTAGTAAAAAAACTATCTATGAAACTATTCCTATCTAAATGCGACTTTGTTGAATCAGAGAGTTTTTCACGCATTTTTTTCATCACGTCAGTAAGTGCATCTAAGAATAATGACTCTTCACTTGAATCATTCATAAAGTGAATGTCTGATAACCAGAATTCTCGATTCTCTATGATACTTTTAAAAACTGACAGGTCACAATAATAGCAGAGTTCATTATTCATTCTGTTTCTGTCCTTTCGTTAGTGGTATAACTGAATTATATCATGCAATAAAGCATAAGTCAATAGAAGTTAAGTTTATTTAGACCGCCGGTAGTGCGTCCATAACAGGAACGCTATCGGCGGTCTTTTTTGTTATACATACAGCTGTCTGAAAAAACGCAGACGGCTGTAATTTTTATTAGAAAGGTGTGAGTCTATTGAACAACTTATGTTACCAGGGAAAAGAAATCGAAAAAACAAGGACGGTGAAAAAGAATTGTGATACGATATTTAGATATGTTCGCAGGTATCGGCGGTTTCCGCTCAGGCCTTGAACGAGTCGGCGGCTTTGAATGTGTCGGTTACTGCGAAATCGATAAATACTGAAATGAATATACAAAAGCGAAGTAATACAGAATGGGCTATTAACAGTATAAGTGGTATTCTGGCCAATGAAAAATATGTCGGCGATGCATTGCTGCAAAAGACCTATACAGTAGACTGTATTACCCACAAGAAAGCAAAAAACAACGGAGAACGGGCAAAATACCTTGTAACTGATGCGCATGAAGCGATAATCGACAGAGATACGTATAACCTTGTACAACAGGAAATGGCTCGAAGAACTTCAATGAGAAGAAAGAGTGAAAAAACATTATTAATGCAAGGAAGATACTCAAAATATGCATTAAGTGAGTTAATGGTATGTGCTGAATGCGGATCAGCTTATAAAAGACAGATATGGAACGTACATGGTAAGAAGAGATGTCCTGTATGGCGATGTATAAACAGGCTTGATAATGGAATCCGATATTGCAAGAAGTCACCGTCGATCCACGAAGATAAGCTTCAAAAGGCAATAATGAACGCCATAAACGAAAACTACGAATGCAGAAATGAAATAAGGAGGATCCTGAAAGGCAGTGTGGAAGAAGCTCTATCCGGTATAGAAGTCAGTGAGATCAGAAAGATCGAGTACAGACTGCAAGAGATAGATGAAGCCCGTAACGACTACATTTCCCTCATATCCACGGGGTCAATCGATGAAGAATCGCTTGACGAACAGTTCCAGAAACTCTATGACGAAGAGCAAAGCCTGAATGAACGCTTAGAACAGATAAAAGCTGAAAATAGCATTGATCCAGGTGATAGCGACCGAATCGACAGGACGCTAAAGGAAATCGATAAAAACAGCTGCGAATTACTCGAATACAATGATATACTGACCAGAAAACTCATAGAATGCGTAAGAGTAGTGAGCAAGACTGAAATACAGATCATTTTCAAGGGTGGATATGAAGTGACGGCAGAAGTTGAAAAATAAAGCAAAATATGTATCCCACCACTGTCATTAATAGCATTTATCTTGATTTTTCTGCTGATTTGTGGTATAATAATATTATTAAATCCAGTTATACGGGAGGATCGGTATGGAACAGGAACACGACTGGCAATATGACTTAGATGAATACATACGTCAGGGCGAGCCTGACCGTTCAGAGAAAAGCGCTGCTTGGCAGACTGCAATAGGCTTGCAGGATGTTGACGGCCTCCAGACCTCGGAATACCTGCTGGAAACAGCCAAGGAGCATATTGAGGGAAAGATCGACATATCCACCGTACAAAAGCGGATCTACAGTTACTATGAACAGCGAGATGTTCGTATGACTGTTGAACAGGATACGATGGAAGCGGATATCGTAGCAGCTCACATAGCCGAACTCCTTGCTGAGAAGACTTTTCAGTTCTCACCGGCAGAACTTCAGTCCATACACCGCCGACTGTTCACAGGCGTGTTCAAGACGGCTGGTCAGTACAGAACATATAACATCTCTAAGAAGGAATGGGTGCTTAACGGTAAGACGGTGTTCTATGCCGCGTTCGACAGCATCCGAGATACTCTCGACTACGACTTCGGTCAGGAGAAAGCCTTCTCTTACGCAGAACTTGATGTAGCTCAGTCGATAAAGCATATTGCAAAGTTCATATCCGGTATCTGGCAGATCCATCCGTTCTGTGAAGGAAATACCCGTACCACAGCCGTATTCATGATAAAGTACCTGCAAACCTTCGGATTCAACGTAAGCAATCAGGTATTTGCCGATAATTCATGGTATTTCCGTAACGCCCTTGTAAGAGCTAACTATAACGACCTCCAGAATGATATCCATGCAACAACTGAGTTCTTAGAGAGGTTCATCGAAAATCTGCTGACAGGTACCGATCACGAACTGAAGAACCGATATATGCATATCGAATATACGGAGTCAGCCCAAAGTGCAAATGATAATGTTTCAAAGTGCAAAAATTGCACTTTGGAAGAACTTGCTATACTAAGGGAGATATCAAAGAACCCTTCTATAACCCAGAAGGAGCTTGCAACGGCAATCGGTAAATCCGAGCGAACTGTTAAGACCAGAACAGTAGAACTCCAAAATAACGGCTTCCTGCGTCGTAAAAACGGCAAGAGAAACGGTCAGTGGGAAGTGCTTGTTGAGATATAACAATACGTCGACAAAATGAAAGTAGTCCCCAGGCATTTGACATATATTAGGCAGATGTCTGGAGATTGTTGTTATTTTTTATGAAAAATACTTGCATAAAATCTGCTTTAACGGTATAATATAAGAAATGATGCATTAGGAGTTGATATAATGCTAATTTCGTTAAAGGTAAATAACTGCTTTATTTATAATGCGGAAACAGAGTTTACTATGCGCTCTGATATGAGAAACAAGCATTTTCCGTGCAATGTAATATCAGTAAACTCTACAAATGTATTGAAGTCTGCAATAATTGTGGGACCTAATAATGTAGGAAAAACCCTTTTTGTCAGATGTCTTGATACTGTAAGGAGTATCATGCTCAATGAAGGTAAGCGGATGGTCCCAAATATATTCAATGATGACAAGAAGTGCGAATTCGCAATATCTTTTTGTGATAACAGCTTTGAGTATAGCTTTGAGCTGAAATATGATTATTCTAAAAATGAGTATATTTTCGAGAAGTTTTCAAAAATTACCTATGATATACATAAGAACAAGAAGGAAACAATAATTCTTCTCAGAGATATAAAAAACAAGGATTACGTCTGCAATACAGCGGACGAAGATGAAAAGAACGCTGTAATTTCGGCAATGAAAGTAATTGCAAAGAATAATCTGTTGATCTACCTCCTTGATACATCGCAGTTCTCTATTCTGTCTGATATAAAGAATATCATCACTTCATTTGCTAGGCAGATAGATATCGTGGATATGAATAATATCCCGATGAAAAAGACTATCGAAATGCTAAAGCTGTCCGATGAGAAGAAGCAAAAGATAGTAAACTTCATCCTTAACGCAGGACTATACCTTGAAAACTATCAATATCTTAAAGAAGTTAACTCCAATAACGATATTGGCAAGGTGTTAAATTACGATGATGAAATATATATACAGGAAAAGGTTATAGAAGGCTCAGAGACATTTATTGAGCAGCTTCGCTTGTTCTCGACATACAAGGGAGTGACGGTTCCAAGCATGGCTTTTGACTCTACCGGCACAAAGAAGATAGCCTGTCTTGCAAGTTATGTGATAGATGATCTTGAAAACGGGCGTATACTTGTGGTGGATGAACTTGACAATAGCCTGCATTTCAAGCTTGTTAGAGCAATAATAGCTATGTTTAATAACGAACTCAACACAAAGGCACAGCTTATCTGCACTGTTCACGATATTAATCTGCTGGATTGCCAGAAGCTGTTCAGGAAAGAACAGATATGGTTTGCTCATAGAAACTTGGATAATGCGTATTTGTATTCATTATCTGAGTTCACAGCTGAAAAGAACGGAGTAAGAGATACGAGCAATCTTGTAGAAAAATACAAGCGAGGAGTATTTGGTGCTCTTCCTGAGCTTGATCTGTTCGAGTCTTTACTTGAGATGCAGAATAATTGTTAAACCTCCAATCACCTATAGACACAAAATGGGTGTTATATGCGAAGTGCTTGAAAATATCGAATAAATAATATACTCGTAAGTTACTAACTCGTAATTCACTTAATTGCAGATTATTATATTCATAGATCATTTTGTGAGGTGATATAGTGAACGAATTATCGAAATATCTGTGTTTGCTCCTTCGACACCAGCCTGAGAAAGCAGAGCTTGATATGGATGAGCACGGCTGGGTATCGGTCGAACAGCTTGTAAGCGGCGTTAATCGCCACAGCAGCTATAAGCTGGATCGTGAACTGCTGGAACAGATAGTAGCTGAAGACAACAAGGGACGTTACAGATTTGATGATAAACATGAAAAGATCAAGTGCTGTCAGGGACACTCGGTTCCGTGGGTTGAACCTGAGTTGAAGTATTGTGAACCGCCTGAGTTCCTGTATCATGGAACCACTACAAAGGCTCTTGAAGCCATTGAGGAGAGCGGAGTTATAAAGAAGATGAAGCGACACGCTGTACATATGCAGGCAGATATAAGCAAAGCTTGGCAGTCTGCTGAGCGTTGGCACAAGACTCCAGTAGTGCTGAAAATAGCAGCATTGGAAATGTACAAGGACGGATACGAGTTTGGAGTTACCGAAAATGAAGTCTGGTGTTCCGAGGAAGTACCTGTGAAGTATATTTGTGACAGAGTTTATATTATTTAATACTATGAATAATAGCTTCTATCAGGCAGTAAAGGAACTCGCATTATAATTTATAAGGGTGATACTATGGGAATGTTTTTTTCAAACATACACATTAAAATGACGGAAAATTTCAGCATAAATGATGTGAAGAATTTTATGAACACGACTATGACTGAAAAAGGATATATCTGCACAGACAACAATAGTGAAGCTGAGGTAACCGTAGGTCTCTACTTTTCAGATGATAGCAAATGGATAACCGTTATGTCTGATACTTTTATGTTCAATGGGCCCGATGATGCTAAGAAAACAGCCGTGCCTTTTTCAGATAAATTCCATACATACGTAATTGCAGCTTCTTGTATAGATAGCGATTATCTTATGATGAACCTTATCAATACGTTTGATGGAACTGACGGATTTATAAATGTCGGCGATAACTATGGAATGCCTTATCAGAGAAATACAGAGCCTTTACCATGGACAAAGGTCGTTACAAATTATGAAGCCTTTTTATCATTGATCAATGATAAACACGTTTTTGCAGAGGAAGTTCTTTTCAGTGCAGCAGAAATGCTTGGTATGAACACAGAGCAGTGTTGTCTTAGTACAAAAATGCTTGAAATGGTCGATGCCCAAAAACTCGTTATATTAAAATATAAAATGGATTCCGCTTTTAGTAACGATTCGCCGAAATTTGAAATACCAATGTTTGACTTGATGCCTTGTGAAATTGGAAGAAGCCATTGCGTTTTTGTTAATAATAAAGGCGGAGGTTCCAAGGGAATCGCTGTACAATTCCAGGGCGACTACATCGAAAATGATGAAATAACATTTGAAGATGTAGTATTCGAGTATAAGCAGAACGGTGAGATAATAACTGTTCCGATAAAGCTGAATAAGTATTATCCTCCTGAAGGTAAACCGGTTCTTTGGTGGTATGATAAAGATTTCATTATTCCACCTGCTGTAAATCCTGACTTACCGTATAATAAAAAAATGGATGTAACTATTCAGAACCCCGCAACTGCTGGGTCTAAATTTCGTATACTTGCACAA
>CALEPT010000226.1 GCA_937910385.1 uncultured Ruminococcus sp.
CTGAATCTATGCGGTTTTCAGCGAGTCATTGCTGTGAACCGCACGGATTCAGGATTACTCTGTTCTATCTCTTTATCTATTTCTGTATCTATCTCTATATCTGTGTTACATTGTAACGTGTCAGTGTTACATTGTAACGTGTCTGTATAGCTTTGTAACTGTTTTGCTTTTTGGTTTTCTCTGTATTTCCTTACACGGGCGGCAGAACTGCTTTCAGAACCTGTCATTTCTTTAACGTATGAAAGAATAATAGTAGTATCATCAGGACGTACCATTTGATTATTCTTTTCGAGCATAGTAATAATTCTATCAATCATATCAACTTCAATATCAGCTAACGCCGCTATTTCCTCATTGAAACTATCAAATAGTTCTTCATAAGTAAGCTCTCCTTTGGTTTCAAGAGACGAAAGCAACAGCTTTAAATATGATATTATCATTTTATCACCGTCGGGCGCTCGTGCCATTGCCTTTAATAACTTTGTATTAAAGAAATCCTTATTAAGTTTTAGCCAATAATATTTATCAGCCATTATTACCGCCGCCTTTTATGTATTTCTCGGCAGACTTCAAGGCTTGCTTTGCACTTCTTATCCTGCTTTTCTGCATTTCAACGTATGACTTTGCCTCCTCTGGACAGGTCGGGCGATAGTACCCGGTAATCTCGTCGCCGTTCTTGGAGCAGGAAGAGCAGATAACCGCCCCTCTGAGCCTTTCGGCATAGATCAGCTTTCTGACGTTCCGTTTATCGGTATCGAGAGTTATTGCCAACTGCTCCATTGATATAGCATGATCTTTTCCGTAAGGTATCATCTCAAGCAGCTTTGATTTTGTATTGTTCATGTGTGTAGTACCTCCTATACCTTGACCGGGATAGGCGTTATACTGCCCGTTTCGGTGTTACTTTCGGCTGTGAGGTGGGAGCTGTTGAAGTAGTCCGCCACGCTCTGCTGATTTATGAGTATCTTTCCACGTCCAACACGAACAGCGGCGACTTTACCGCTCAGCGCCAAACTTCTGGCATAATTTGGTGTAATACTCCAATTATCCGCCGTTTCTTTTATGCCTAACATTATAGGTGTATTGTTATTCATGTGTACCTCCAATCTTTGCGCCTGCTCCGACGTATGACATACTGAGGAGCAGGATATTTTACTTTGGTTCGCTGTTCTGGCAGCGGACCTTTTTGTTATGCGCTTTTGCTTGTCTCTGAGCGTTCTGCAAGGGCATTGATAATTCTTGTAAACTCTGCTTTCTCAGCCTTTGTAAGCTCGAACCTGAGACGGCGAAAGACAGTGTTTTCGTGTACGCCCATGACATGAGCTACAGCGTAAACGGGTATATGCTTTTCCTTTAGTAACGCTCTGATGTCTGCATTTGCTTTTGACATGAAGTTCCCTCCTTAAAAATATTTTTGTGGTGGTGTTGACAAGTAGTGTTTAAAGTGCTATAATCAAATTAGAGATTGTGGTGTGTGTGGTTCTCTTATATGATATTATATCATATAAGAGCGATAAAAACGAAAAATACCATTAAATATATTTTCCGATATGCAAGGATATAATAATCTCAAATTTGATAAAGTATGAGGTTTACATTATGAAAGAAGTCTTAAAAAAACAATTAGAGGTGTTAATTGAAGACAAAAAAGATTATGATACTTCATTAAGCGTAAAAAAACAGGCTGAATTAATGGGAATACCATATCCAACCTTTATGAAATATGTGAATGGTGAGACGATATGCGGAATTGATAAACTTGTATTGATTGCTAATTATTATAATGTTTCTGCTGATTTCTTGCTTGGCCGCACAGAAACAAAATCATTGAACGAAGATATACAAGGAACTTGTAAAGTGACCGGTTTATCTGAGAAAGCGGTAAATGCTTTAATATATCAAAAGGATAATACTCAAAAGAACGAGAAAGATCAAAGCTATTATTTATCAATTTTTAGTGAATTGATTGAGGACGAACAGTTTAGACGGCTAATAGCTCTTTTGGGAACATTAAGAGAAATGAGTAAAAAGGTTGTTCCACTTTGTCATACACCTGACGATATTATGAATTTTAGCAGAATTGCCAAAACTCTAAACATTTCTATTGAAGAAGTTCAGAAACAATTCGCCTTAAAAATAAATACTATTTTTGATAACTCCGTTGAAAACGCTGAGGCTCTTGATTATATTGATTTATTTGAAAAGCTCACAGAAAACGGAATTATTCAACGTAATAATAATCTTGATAAAGAATGCAGAATTTTTAAACTTGAAGTATTTGAAACCTTTTTCAGAATAGTTGATAGTTTTGATTGCAGAGAAGAATACAAGCATTATGATAAACAACAGCTCATAGAATACTTAAACCTCAAGCCTTTGCTTGAGCAAATCGAAAAGGAGGGTCAAGATCATGGCAAACATAACCAAAAGGAATAACAGCTATCTCATTCGTGTATCTTGCGGCTATGATACGACGGGGAAACAGATTACTTATTCAATGACTTGGAAGCCGGAGCAGGCTATGACAAAGAAGCAGATTGAAAAAGAGGTTGCACGTCAAGCGGCTCTTTTCGAGGAACAGTGTCATAATGGAATAATCGGACGTAACAGAAATATGAAGCTTGCTGACTTCTGCCCTATGTACTTGGAGATCAAGAAAGATGTTCTTGCTCCTCGTATCTGGCACGAATACGGCAGAACCATTGACAAGCTCATTATCCCTCTGCTCGGACACATAAAGCTCACTGACTTGAAACCTGCACACGTCCAGAAGTTCATACAGTATCTGCAAGGTGATGTAAGGCAGAAGAAAAACGGAGAGATCGACGAAAACCAACCTAAGCTCTCTCCGGCAACGGTCCGGCGTAAGCTCACTGTACTTCAATCAATATTGAGGCAGGCGGTCAAGCTCGATATTATACCGACTAACCCGGCGAACGCTGAAAAGCTCACATTACAAAAGGTCGTCGCTCCAAAGATAGAGATATTCAGCAAGCAGGAAGCCGCTCAAATGCTTGAATGTTTGGAGCAGGAAGATTTACAGTTTCAAGTTATCGTACAGCTTGCTATTATGACCGGCTGCCGCTGCGGTGAACTTGTCGGCTTGAAGTTCTCCGACTTCGATTACAACAGAAACAAGGTTACTATTGAACGCTCTGCATATAAGCTGACAGGTGAACCGATAAAAACAAAGCCTCCGAAAGATTATGAGATAAGAACAATTACAGTCAATCAACACTGTATTGATCTTGTCCTGCTCCTCAAAGCTGAAAAAGAGAGACAGGCTGAAAAGCTCGGTACAGCATGGATAAACGGCGACTGGCTTTTTACACAATGGAACGGGGAGATCATGAACCCTCAAACGCCTACGGTACAGTTCAGAAAGTTCCTTGCAAAGAACGGTATGAAACACAGGAAGTTCCATAGTCTGCGCCATACGTCGGCAACTCTGCTATTATACGGCGGCGTAAACATAAAACAGGTGCAGGAGCGTTTAGGACATGGCGACATCACGACTACAAACAAATACCTCCACTGTCTGGCAGAGGCAGACGAGGAGGCAGCTAATGTATTACAGGATATGCTCATTGTTCATAAAGGCAGTAATAACGATAAGGAAGAACAGCGGAGCAGGCAGATAGTTTGATTTGAGAAGTGAGGAACGAATATGTGTAAAGAGGTTATCACCTATCCGGAGATTGAAGCAAAGTTCACAGAGGTTATAAACCGCTATATCAGAATAGGCTACCGTATTTGCACTACAACAATGGCGGATTCACAGGGCGAACTTTCAAAAGTTGACCTTTATCACCCGGACGACTCTAATAGAGTTATCAGAGTTCTCCTCGACAGGACTGTAGGCAACGGCGTATGCCTCACTGTAATTGAGTTCAAAGATTGGAACGGATACGACACTCTCCGCAACGGCAAAGGAAACTCAATAACCCATATCACCTACTACAACATTACAGGGGACTTTATTGACCGAAGAAACGCAAAGTTTGTCACAGAACAAAAGAAGTATGAGAGCATACGTCAAAAGAAACGAAGTAGGTGGGCTGACAAGTACGGCTGCGGCGACGGAATAGAGCGTGACATTAGCATTCCCGAAGCTCGAAAGAAGAATATCCTCAGCTTAGTGAGACAGCACAAAGGCTACAAGACCGTAGCTGCCTCAGACATCACGATAATATGCAGATACGACACATTCTACGCTATAAAGTTCGGTCACAAGCACGATCTCCTCATACACATGGTGGGCAGGCAATAAGATACTACAGTACCGTTTCACAGCTTAACAATTTAACCGCTGTTGTCCAACAGTTGACCAACTATTGCACAACTAATAATAATCAACTATTGGTGTAATGAACTTGTGCATTATTTGTTCATTACAGTTATCAGAAACAATCAAAGCAAATTGAAACGTATAAGAAGAAAGAGGCTATATTTCAGAGCTTGTCAAAGGTCGTCAGAAGGCGTAAAATAGCCAAATCGCCTTTGGTAAGGCGTAGGTCGTCGGTTCAAGTCCGATCATCAGCTCCAGTGGGGAACCCCCGTGGATAAGTCGCGTCTCAGTTTTCTGGGGCGCGATTTTTTGTCCGCGTATCCAGTATTGTTATGTTACAATAGATCATAGACACTAAAAATAGAAAAACAACTCTCAATATG
>CALEPT010000227.1 GCA_937910385.1 uncultured Ruminococcus sp.
GCATCGCGGCGATTGCTTCCTCATAGGTCAGCTTCTGTCCGTCACGGATGACATATGCGACCTCGGCCGTCTGCTTGTCGCGGCACCAAGCGAGATATCTTTTCACGATGACATCCACAAACTTCGGATCAAGCTCGATACCCCTGCACACACGGTCTGTCTCACAGCAGGCGATCAGCGTGGAACCGCTGCCGAGGAACGGATCGAGGACGATGCCGTTGGTCATGGTGCTGTTCTTGATGGGATATGCCATCAGCGGGATGGGCTTGGTGGTCGGATGGTCTGGACTGCTCTTGGGCTTGTCATATTCCCAGACGGTCGTCTGCTTGCGGTCGGCATACCACTGATGCTTGCCCTTCTGCTTCCAGCCGAAGAGGCACGGCTCGTGAATCCACTGATAGGGGCTTCTGCCCAGCACCAGAGAATTCTTTTTCCAGATACAGCAGCCGGAAAGCTGAAAGCCTGCCTCCTTGAATGCCCTGCGGAAATTCAGCCCCTCAGTGTCGGCGTGCCATACATAGATGCTGCCGTCATCGGCAAGGCTGTCATACATACACTGATAGGCCGAGAGCAGAAAGTTATAGAAATCGCTGTCGCTCATGTTGTCGTTCATGATCTTGCCGGCGGTCTCCTCAACATCGACGTTATAAGGGGGATCCGTCAGGACGAGGTTTGCCTTCTGTCCTTCCATCAGCTTTGTGTATGTCTCCGCGACTGTGCTGTCGCCGCAGACGACTCTGTGCCTGCCGAGGATCCAGATATCTCCCGGCTTGGAGAAGGTCGGCTTTTTCAGTTCCTCCTCCACATCGAAGCTGTCCTCTTTGACCTGCTTATCATGCACCTGATTGAAAAGCTGCTCGATCTCCGGCGGATCAAAGCCGGTCTTGCCGAGATCATAGTCCAGTTCTTTCAGGCTATCCATGAGGTCAGCCAGTTTTTGAGTATCCCAGTCACCGCTGACCTTGTTCATAGCGACATTCAGTGCCTTTTCGTCAGCATCATTCAGTTCAACCACAACACACTCGACCTCGGTCTCGCCGATATCCTTCAGCACAGCAAGGCGCTGATGACCTGAAATAACGGTATTGTTGTTAGCGATGTTCACAATGATCAATTCAACATAGCCAAACTCCGTAATGGAGCGTTTCAGCTTCTCAAACTCAGGATCTCCCGGTTTCAGTGCCTTGCGGGGGTTATATTTTGCCGGATTCAGATCCGACAATTTGAATTTGCGGATGTTCATATCTTTCATAGGCAATGCAACCTTTCTCTGACCAGAATCTGTATGATGTTCCAGTCCGGTATGATTTTGTAGATTCGCTTTTGCATATTCTCAACGGTGGTATGACAGCCACTGCAGAGCACGACCAGATTTTTAGGTTCACGAGTACCGCCGCACTTAACAGGGATGATATGATGCACGATCAAATGCTCTCTCGCACCACATCTATGACATATACCATTTTCACGCATCATCCTGCTAAGCGTTTTCCATTCGAGATCATAAGAACCGTATGTGCGCTTGGCTGCACCGTTCTGTCGAAGAACACTGAGCATATGCTCTCTTGTTGCATCATCATAGTTCTCCCAGTGTTCAACGGTAGCAGCCCCGATTTTTCTTTTTGTCTCGGCAGAGTGATAGTTGTCACCCAAGAGTTGCTTACGGCGTTTAAGCCCCGCACTGACCTTTTTGCGAAACTCCGGGTTCTTGTTTTTAAGGACAATATCCTCTCGGCTTTTCTGCCATTCATTCTGGCAGGCGACTGAGCAGAAAAAGTGCTTGGGAACTTTACCTTGCGCATAGCTCCTGTGACCTGTCCTTCCACACACTTCACACTCATAATCTACACGCAACAGTCATCCCTCCAAAATATATATCTGCCGCAGCTTTGCGGCTCTTTTTGTATTTGCGTCCTTCAGTTCTGTCACCTCACGGAGCGTATCTTCACTCAGCGGCTTGCCCTTCAGCTTTTCCGCAAGCGTCCGGTATTTGCGGATATCCTTGCGGAGGTCTGCATCCGTCACGGAAACAAGGTACGCCTTGCCGCAGTAATCACAGTTGAAAAAGCTGTATTCGATCTCGCCCTCACGCTGCGTTTTCGGCTCCGGCACAAAGGCACAGCCACAGGCATCGCAGCGGCAGTTCTTTTTTGTTACCATATCGGCTTGCCTCCTCTCAGTCTGATGATACGCTGATTCCTGCTTCCCCGGAACGGCAGGGAGATGTCTTTCTGCTCCAGCAAGAACGGACCGTCCACAAGAACATCCACATAGCGGAGGATCTCCTCGTTCTGAAGCATCTCGTAGGTGTATCCGGAGAACAGCCAGATATCCTTTTCCGGCATCTCCCACCAGATCTTCTTAAGCAGCGGCAGCAGTACACGCTCGTTTTCCTCTTCGCAGGGTTCACCGCCGAGTATGGAAATGCCCTGTATCCAAGCAGGACGCAGGGCATCGATGATCTCGTCTTCGGTTTCTTTGGTAAATGGCTGTCCGTAGCTGAAGTCCCACGCCTCTGGGTTATGGCATCCGATGCAATGATTCCGGCAGCCGCTGACGAACAGTGACACACGGACACCGTCACCGTTGGCGATGTCGTTTTTTATCAGACCGCAGTAGTTCATCACTTCACCGCCTTAGCTTTGAGTTGACAGGTGCATTACCCGATCTCTGATCTCAGCCGTCCTGCCTTGATTCCAGAACTGCGTTCCGAGGTAGCCGCATGTGCGCCGGCACACATTCAGTGTCCGCTGATCACGGTTGCCGCAGTTCGGGCACTCCCAGATCAGCTTGCCGCCTTCCTCCACAATTCCGATCTCACCGTCAAAGCCGCAGGCTTGGCAGTAGTCGGACTTGGTGTTCAGTTCAGCGTAGAGAATAGTTTCGTAGATGTGTCGCATCAGCGCAAGCACCGCAGGGGTATTGTTCTGAAGATTCGGCACTTCAACATAACTCAAACTGCCTCCCGGAGAAAGCTCCTGAAACTCAGACTCAAAGGTCAGCTTGGTGAATGCATCAATCGGCTCGGTGACGTGAACATGATAAGAATTTGAGATATAGTTCCTGTCTGTGACGTTCGGAATAATCCCATGCCGTCTTTGCAGGCACTGTGCAAATTTGTAAGTGACGCTCTCCATCGGCGTACCGTAAAGCGAAAAGCTGATATTTGTTTTCTCCCGCCACTCGGCGCATTTCTCGTTCAGGAATTTCATGACGGATATTGCAAATGATTTTCCGTCTGGTTCCGTATGATAGCATCCCTTCATACGATAGGTCATTTCCGCAATGCCGGCATAGCCAAGGGAGATCGTGCTGTAGTTATTGTACAGCAGGTCATCAATGACCTGTCCCTTCTTCAGCCTTGCCAGCGCACCGTACTGCCAGAGGATCGGCGCAACATCCGAAGGTGTACCCTTCAGCCGGTCATGCCGACACATGAGCGCCTTGAAACACAGCTCGCAGCGTTCGTCAAGAAGCCGCCAGAACTTGTCCTCGTCACCGCCAGAGGAACACGCTACATCTACAAGGTTGATGGTCACTACGCCCTGATTCAGCCGACCGTAATACTTGTGATCGTCCGAAGATGTCAAGAATGACCTGCATCCCATGCAAGGGTACACATCACCCTTCAGCTTCTTCATGATCTTGGCGGAGATATAATCAGGAACCATTCTTTTCGCTGTGCATTTTGCAGCAAGCTCTGTGAGGTAATAGTACGTGTGTTTGTCAAGTAGAAAGTGCATAAAAGGGGCTCGAAAAAGTGCATAGCCCT
>CALEPT010000228.1 GCA_937910385.1 uncultured Ruminococcus sp.
GTTGTTCGCTCCCTTGCTCGTGGTGCGGACGATGTAGTTGTATTCCTCCAACATCTCCACAGTTTCAGCAAAGTCGGCGGCGTTCTTGAAAAGCGTACATCTGCACAGCTTGTACAGATCGTTTTGCCTTATCTTCGTGATACGCTTTGAACGTATCTTGGCAAGTACCCTCTCGGCTTTTACGGTTGCAAAGTCGGTATCACCCAAACTGTAAGCGTATATCGCCTGTTCACGGAAATACTCGCCTATCTCAATGGCATTGCAGAACGTGTCTATATCCACACGCTTTTCAACAGGGTCACAGCCGTTCAGAGCGCACTTGATGCAGTGAATGATACCGCACAAACGCAGGATAAGACCGTGATATTTTCCTCCCCAGTCCTTGCAGAAAGCCATATCGGTGACAAGCTGAGGCTCGATATAGTTGTTGTAGTAGTCCACAAACTCCCCGTAAGCCTTGCCGTCAAAATGGAGATATTTTTCCATGTCACTATGATATGTGAACTTGTCCTGCAACAGCTTGTAAGTCAGATTTTTGTAGTTTTCGATGACCGCTTCGGGAACAGCCTGCGTGTCATATTTGCGAGTGCCGATATTGCTTTTCGGGAAACAGTACAGAAAACGAGCGACAAGTCCGCTCCCACGGAACGCCGTGTTGTTTATCATGCTGTCGAATACATAGGGCTGGCACGCAAGGCAGATGCTCATGTAGGGCTTTTTCAGCACGATGCTCGCTCTGGTGGCTCTGTCGCTGATGAACGTTTCGCCGTTCCAGCACTTCAACAACAGGTCAATATTAGGCACATTGTTGCTGTAACGTCCGCTGAAATTGCCAAGCATACCTGCCTCGTCCGAGATCATAAGGAGCGTTCCGTTTTCTTCGAGCAGACGTACAAGCGATTCTGGTGTTACATCGTCAACTGCAATCCTGCGGAAGTTGCTCTGAGGGATATTGCTGAGGTCGGTTTGAAGTTTTGCTATCTCATCGGCGCTCACATCATCTTTCTTTTCAAGAGCGAGCATCTTGCTCTCCAACAGCTTACGTTCAGCTTGCGACTTGAAAATATCCTGCTTGTTGCTTTCGTTCCAGTCGTGGGCGAATGTGGCGTATGGACGCTTCACCAAAGAAATAACAGGCGATTTTTTGAAACTCGGCTCTGCCACGGTGAGGGAGTAAAGCACAAGCGGCTCCGTATGGTCACGCTTTGCGGACATTCGGTATACTCCCGAAAAGCAGTAACTCACGGCTGAGAGTATTGATGTACCTGCCATTGCAACGTCTGTTGAGGTGGTGGTTGCAATTGCCTGCGCCATGTCTCCTATAATAGGTGGCAGTGCGTTCACAGGGAATGGCAGGAGGTTCGTCCCGTCGGGACGGAGGGGTGTGGGTGTTGCCCACTTGTTGTTGTCATTCAAGTTAGTTTTTCCTTTCTTGTGGATTTATAAAAGCGCTTTTATTGCAGCAGAGTGTTTTTCTCTGTTCTCCGCTGTGATAGGCTTGACCGTCTCTTGACATATCTTCAAGTCTATGATAGAATTGTAACATAAGAAAAGTAACATTTCAATATGTCGGGCAAATTTAAGACATGGTCAAGTACAATTAGGACTTTGTCACCTGACATTTTTGATATGTCAGGTACAAGAAAGACATTCTCGGAGGGAAATGAGATATGGCGAATAACAATATCAATCAGGAGCAGACCCGTCAGAATATCGTAAAACTGCGGAAAGAGCATGGTTATACGCAGGCGAAAGTCGCTGAGCTTATGGGCGGTTCTCGCACGATCTACAACGGCATTGAAAACGGAAAAGTTAAGATCAGCGAGTATTATGTTCAGTCTTTGGCTGACGTTTACGGTGTGGAGTTTGAAAGCATTGTCGTATTTGCCAGCGGTTATGACGAGGGTTTCTATCAGGGAATGCAGACAAAGCTGAAACTTGAAGACAGCCAATTCGACACTGATAGCATGAAAGTTTACCACATGGGGAAAGAACTGCTTACGGGGAAAAAGTATAAAAGTACACTCTATCCTGCCCTGAAAGCTATGGGCTATCAGATAGAAGTGGTCGATATAAAAGAACTTGACGCAGATAATGTCCCAAAAACTGTAAAGGATCAATTGACAGACGGTAAGGTGTTTGTATTGATGAAAGGCTTGAACAATTACTGGTACTTTGCTCCAAGCCAGTTCTATAACTTTGAGGAGTTTATGAATATGGCAGTCAACGGTTTCCTGAGCGAGATCAAGGCTGAAAATAAGAAAACCAATGGTATCCATATCACATACAGGACAACACCGCCCGGCACAAAACGTTATGCTCCCTACAAAGCAGCCAAATTCAAGAATGCCAAAGGCTATAAGGTGGTCACACGGCAGGATAAAAAATCGGCTGAACAGCAGATGAAAGAAATCCAGGAACATCTGTTTTCGCTGCAGGATAAACCGTATCAGGCATTTATGGCACC
>CALEPT010000229.1 GCA_937910385.1 uncultured Ruminococcus sp.
TGTTAGCATATCAAGCCAGCTCGTGCGCACATACCCCGGCAGTATGCAGTTCACTGTTATCCCATACGGCGCAAGCTCAAGGGCAGCACTTCTTGTAACTGCCTCGACTGCCGCCTTTGATGCGGTATAAGCAGTCATTCCTCTGCTGCCTGACCTTGTTGCAAGTGATGATATACTTATTATCCTTCCGTATTTTTGTTTTTTCATATACGGAACGACAGACTGTATCATGAAATACGCACTGTCAAGGTTGTTTGAAATAACCTCCTTATACCGCTCCTCAGCGATCTTATCAACAGGTCCGTACTTTACAACCCCCGCACAGTTCACCAGTATATCCGGAGTTCCGAGGGCGTCCGCTATTTCGGCTGTGATACGCTTACACGTTTCCTTATCGGAAATATCTCCCGTAACACATATTGATCTTCTGCCGCTGAGCTCACTGCACTGTGCAGCGACCTCTGCCCCTTCATCATATCTTTTGCTGCTTCGGGCAAGGACTGCTACAGAATACCCCGCCTTTGCAAGTCTCAGTGCAATGCCCTTTCCTATACCCTGAACCGAGCCTGTGACGATCGCCGTTCTTTCGTTCATATCCATCACTCCCTGTTGTCCTTGAGTACCTCAACCATATCAGCCTTGAATACTTTCTTTCTGAGTATAAACAGGGATGCGATATAGCTGCCTACGAAAAGCACAAGTGCGATAATGATACTTACGGCACTTAGTATTGCGGACGCCTGGAAATTATACATACCCGCATACATATCCCACATTCCCTGAGCCATTGCCTTTGAAGCAGGAATTGAGAGCAGAAAAACAATGGGGACAAAAATATGATACGGTGTAAGCACCATAGAATTTATTTCCTTGTCTCTGTATCCAAGAACCTTGAACATAGAAACGTTGAGAAGGTTTTCGTTTATGATCTGGTTTATGCATATGTATACGAAAATGATACAGATAAACACACCAAGGAACATTACAAGATATATGATAGTGCTGAGCGTGGTGATAACGTCGTCCATCTGCTGTTTAAGAGAATCCTTGCTTATGATAGTATAAACAGGGATATCGTTTTCATCAGTGAGTCTTTCGGAGCTTGAGATCATGTTATAGTAGCTTTCGTTTTCGATCCCCGACATTCTGCAAAGATTTTCCCTGCCGGTATATATTCCGACAGTTACGTTATTGGATATGATACCTGCAATTTCGATATCCTGCTTTTCAAGGCTCATAGGATTGCTGAGAGTTATGCTGTCGCCTTCCTTAAGCTTGAACACAGATGCTGCAATTGATGTGAGATAATACTTTCCCTGATCGAATGAGGAACCGTCCTCAACGGAAGTGTCGATAAGCTTTGTATCCGCCTCAACACCGAAAAGGTTTATCATATCACCGCTTTCTTCAAGCTCATACGAAACAGCATTCATAGCCTCGCCCTCTGTAACGGGCTCTGTATCGCTGAATCTCGGCTCCGAGAGATAATACTGATAATTATACTTTCCCATTTCGTCAAATGCAGTATCAAAGAAGTTGTATATGGAATCCTTCATAGCAAAACCAAAAAGTATGCAGACGCAACCGAAGAAAAGTCCTATAAATGCGATCACTGTTCTCTTCTTGTTTGAGATAAGTGTGCGGAGCTTGAATTTGGTAGATATCTTCTTATCTGTCTTTGAAAAAACTCCTGCGTGGTGCTTTTTGTTCTCATCAAAACGGTTTGTGAGAAGCTCTGCAACTTCATTTTTCGCAAGCAGCTTTCCCGCAGTGCGGTATGCTGTAAATCCGTAAAGCACAAGAGGTATTATAAACGAAAGAACGATCGCGGTCATATCCCACTGTGTACCAAAGTCAATGTACTCAAGCTGAGATGTGGAGTACTTTACAAGAGGCTTGAGTGAAATAACCGAGAGGATAAGTCCGAGTATACTTCCTCCGAGGGCAGGGATAATGCCGTAAAGCATATAATGCATCTTTATTTCACGTTTTCTGTAGCCGAATGCAGAAAGAGTACCGATCTGCTTGCTCTCCTTCTGGACAATACGTCCAAGGATAAGTGAGATTATAAACATTACAAGTATGCACATCATCGCAACCATTGAGTATCCCGATGAATAGCAGCTTTTGGCAATTTCGCCCGGCTGTGATATTCGGATGTTATTCTCTGCCGCTGTGTAGCTGAGGGTAGTATACTCATCATACAGTTTTTCTCTGAAGGCACGTATCTTGTCGTCGTCATCATACCTTACCGAGTAGAAGCCTGTAACAGCTCCGAGACCTTCAAGATCGGACGCCTGCATCACAGCAGCTCCGAATGTATCGTTTGAATGGAAGATGTCTCCGCTGTTTCTTATCATATAAAGATAGTCCGGACGCTCCATGAATCCGCATACTTCATATGACTTTCCATGAAGCTCTATACTTCCGCCTACACTGATGTTATTCGCCTCTGCAAAGTTATCGCTCAGAAGGATCTGTCCTTCATGGCTTATGTCGTTCCCCTCTGTTACCTTATAAAGATTGATTTTTTCAGTAGGTTCAAATATACGCAGTACAAAGCCTTCTTCCTCTGCATCATAATAATACTGCTTTTCGATACTGAGCTTGTACTCACTTTCAAGTGATGATATCTCATCATCCGAAGGTTCCTTCATAACTGTGAACTGAGCATCCTCAACCTTAGAATCCTTCATGAAATCGGCATAATTGTTTCCCACAGTCTTTCCTGCACAGATCTCAGCAATAAAAACCATTATAGCCATTGCTGTAAGAAGAAAACTGCTTATGTAAAACGACTTATTTTTTCCGATCGTACGGAATATACGTTTTCTTAATGTCTTCATGCTTCCAGATCCTCTGCCTTTATTTTATTGGTATTCTGCTCACAGGAAATAACCTTGCCGTCCTTTAATCTTATTATCCTATCCGCCATAGCTGCGATATTTTCATTATGAGTTATGATAATAACCGTAGAATTATAAAGCTGATTTATTTTTTCTATAAGACAAAGAACATTCTTCGAAGATTTTGAATCAAGTGCGCCTGTAAGCTCATCACACATAAGAAGCTTAGGTCTTTTTATAACAGCTCTTGCAATTGCTACACGCTGCTGCTGTCCGCCTGAAAGCTCTCTCGGAAAACGCTCTGCAAATTCGCTTATTCCAAGCTCCTTCATAACCTGGTCTATATCCATGGGTTTTTCCGAAATATCTGCAACTGCCTGTATATTCTCACGCACGTTGAGATCGGGGATAAGATTATAGAACTGGAATATAAATCCCACATCATTTCTTCTGTACTCAACAAGCTGCTTCTTTTCAAGAGCAGCAATATCCTTTCCGTCGATCACCAACGAACCCGAATCTGCCTTGTCTATTCCTCCGAGGATATTAAGCAGAGTACTCTTTCCGCTTCCGGAAGGGCCGAGTATTACGCAGATATCACCGTTTTCAAGAGAGAATCCGGCATTGTCGAGCGCACGGACCTCCGATGAACCTGTTCCGTATTTTTTTACAACATCTTTAACTTCAATATACATTGTCAATTTTCCTCATATAAAAATTTTTTTATTTTTTCTGTCGATTCTTCAAGTCGTTTTTTGTAATCCGTTCCGAATCTGACAGAGGGAAGCCATTTAATATCAGAACCGACTGCATTCAGCATGGCAGAGCCGAGAAGATTAGGAGTTACCCCGAGGTCGATCGCAATATCCGCACCTTTTTTCACTGCGATTTTCATTGCACCTGCAAAATCTACTGTATCCGTCATATGCCTGAACCAATACTCAGCACTTTCCGATGGCAGGATATCTCCGCCGGGAAAAACCGTAGAGATCATTATGCTTTCTTTTCTTTCAAAATGCAGACCGCTTACAGCATCCATAAATTCATCACGGTATTTTTCAAAAAATGAGCAGTGGCTTCCGCCTGCCGCCTGTACCTGAAAATAATCCATCTTACGTTCCTTTAAAATACCGCAAAGCCTCTGTATCTCAGGATCAGCCCCGACAACAGTTACCCTGTTGGGTGAATTCCTCGCCGATATTTCAAGGGTGATCCCGTGTTCGCTGCAGATCCGCTTCACCTCTTTCTCCGAGACATTAACAGCACACATACTTAAAATCCCTACCGACCTTTCAAGGAACTTCTGACGCTCTGAAATGAGTATGATCATATCTTCAAGCGAGAAAAGCCCCGCACAGTATGAGGCTGCATTTTCTCCAAGGCTGTGACCGATAAGCGACACCGGAGTGCAGCCGATACCGCACCAGTACTCATAAAGAGCGACCTCCGATGCAAAAATCCTTATCTGGTTGAGCAGCGGGTTTTCAACGCTCTCATCAAGCAGCTCAAGCCCTGTGATCCTGTCAGATTCCGCAGCAATATCCTCAATACACTGTTTTATTCCCGCAGTTACCTTTGACAGATTTGCGAGCATATTCTTCTGATGTATCCCGTTGCCGGGAAAAAGGAACAAAACCCTCTTACCCATTGCCGTTACTTTCCGACAACGGCGAGCAGTTCGCCCACGGTCTGAGAAGAATCTACATTTATTTCCTTTCCGTAGATATCCTCGAGTTCAAATGAAATAGTCGCTAAATCAAGCGAATCTATTTCGAGTTCCTCAAATGTCACTTCCTCCGAGAGCTCTTTCTTTGCCTTTATCTCGTACTTTTCAAAAATTTCTTTAAGTTTTTCAATAGTCATAATTATTATTCCTTTCGTGAGGTGATTTAATGAAAAAATATGGTATTAGAGATCTTTCTTCAAAAGTCGGGACTACTATTGCCAATACCAATAAGCTTTTGGCTGAGCTCGGTATTATCGGATCCCCAGAACAACAGTATCTTACCGAAAAAGGAAAACAATATGCCGAAGACAAATGGATAGAAAATGATCGTTATGGCAGAAGCTATTGGTATCGAGTTTATAACAGTGAACTTGTCGATATGCTTAAGAAGTTAAAGAATCAATAAACTCTTCTTCTCCAACAGCTTTCAAAATCTTCCAGCATTCACTGCAAATATAAGAATTGTGCCAGCGTCTCAATGGTGTCCGTTTGCCAGCCCCGCAGCGAACACAAAAGACTCTGGCGCCTCTTCTTTCAGTTCTGAGCTTTGTCAAAGCCTTTTCGATGAGATATGCGGCAATGACCTCGGTCTGCTGATACTGCT
>CALEPT010000230.1 GCA_937910385.1 uncultured Ruminococcus sp.
CCCCGATTCGGTCACAAGTATAGGCAATGGTGCGTTTTCTTCCTGTTCAAGCCTTGAATCAATAACAATCCCCGATTCGGTCACAAGTATAGGCAATGGTGCGTTTTCTTCCTGTTCAAGCCTTACATCAATAACAATACCCGATTCGGTCACGAGTATAGGCTATTATGCGTTTGAATACTGTTCAAGCCTTACATCAGTAACAATACCCGATTCCGTTACAATTATAGACGCTTCTGCGTTTGAATACTGTTCAAGCCTTGAATCAATAACAATCCCCGATTCTGTCACAAGTATAGGCAATGGTGCGTTTTATGACTGTTCAAGCCTTACGTCAATAACTATACTGAATCCTGATTGCGAGATATATGATTCAGCATATACAATATCCAACGGATATGATGATAACGTTGACCTATATTTCAGCGGCACTATCTGCGGCTATGAAAAATCCACTGCTCAGGCATATGCCGAAGAGTATGGATATAACTTCGAGTCTTTGGGCGAAGCTCCGCAAACAGCCCTCCTCGGCGACGTTGACGGAAATGATGTCGTTGACGGGCGCGATGCTTCAATGGTGCTCACTCATTATGCTCTTACTTCAACAAGTCAGGAGGGCGTTATTACAGACGCTCAGGCTCTGCTCAACGCCGACTGGGATCAGAACGAGATCGTTGACGGCAGAGATGCCTCCGCAATACTTACATATTACGCCGAGCAGTCGGTAAGTAAGGAATGATAGGATATAAGATGACCTCTGTGTATATACAGAGGTCATCTTTTTAATATCCGTAATAAAGTATCCTTCCGCCGAGCTGGTTGTAGACATTCTCAAAGGTCGAGCGTGCGATAGTGCGGCTCGAACCTGTGTTGGGGTCGCGGTAGGTAATGGTCGAATCGTCGTGTCCGCATACGACTATTGCGTGCTCGCCTGCGGGCCAGCGAACCAACGCACCTGTCTGATAGTCGTACCAGCTTTCGTTGTATGATATACCATAGTACGGATTTGTGCTGTACCATACCACGACGGGAATATGCTGATCGAGCAGGTTTGTTACCTCGGAAAGAGCTGCCCCTGTTTTAGTCGTTACACCGCTGAGAAATTGCTCTGCGGTCTGCGCAAGAGGCTCGTTGAACACGCCGTATGAGTAGGAGTTTCTCGGGTCGCCTACGAATTCGGTTTCAGGATTTGCACCGTAGCGTACTCCTCCGGAATAGTAGGGGAGCGGTCCTTTCGGCAGAGCTGTTACTATCTGTTCCATAGTGACATCAACATTATAGTATTTCAGGAGCATATAAAGCGCAGCGCTTTCGCATCCGGTCGGATAATCGGGGTGCTGGTTATATTCCATAACATCGAGCATTACCGGCGGGATAGGTATCGAGCCCTGAGTCATGCCGTAGCTCTCGCACAGCCCTTTGAATTCCTGTGAGGCAACGAATCCGCGCAGGATATATGTACTGGAAACTCCGTGCTGACGGCGCTTTGCCCAGTATTCTATTTCGCTGCCGGAGGGCGTTCTGTTGAGAATGGTCTTGTATAACGCGGTCACATAGTCACTGTCGCTGAGATCCTTATTCTTGAACTCAGAACTGTTGAAGAATCCGAGTGCAACGTCCGCAGCGGTATAATTCTGGTTTATGACCTTATTTACCCAGCTGCTCAGACCGTTTACGTCGAAGCTTCTTCCGAGACAGCAGGTGTACATTCTTGCGCAGAAGCCCGTGATATTGATATTCTTGTCTCTTATATCGGTCAGGGTTATGTTTCCGCGTTCGACTCCGCTCTGCTTGCAGATATATGTAAACTCATCAGAACCAATAAAGCCCTTTATCATATAGTCGTCTGTAACTCCCATTTGCCGGCGTGCTACCCAGTAGTCTACCTCTGACTGCGCGGGATCACGGTCAAGCATGGTGCGGTAGAGGGTGCGTACAAATTCATCGTCCGGTAGCTTTTTGGACTTAAACTCGCTGCTGCCGAAAAAACCCTTCACAACGTAAGCTGCGGTATATTCGCCGCTTGCTATGCGGCTTACCCAGTTGGCCAGCCCCACGCTGTCGGGAGTTCTGTTCAGACAGGTGTCGTACAGTCTTGTAACGAAATCCGTTATTTCAGGATAAAGCGCTGTTACGTCCTGCTCATGCAGATCAAGCTCATCAATTTCGGCGATCGCAGGAGTCGCTGCTTCGGCATTTACAGCCGAGCTGTTATCCGCTTTCATTGCGGACATCAGAGTTGCACCGGCTGATATCAGTGCAGCAAGAAGCGCGCTGAGCATTCTTTTCTTCATCGTTTTCACTGTTCCTTTCGATTTTTTATTATAGCGATTGACTAAATGTTTTTAAGTTTGCGTATGTGCGAGGCAATATGAATCATTGACCTCTTCTTATACAGCAATGCTTGTATAATTTGTTTCAGCAGAAAGTATATCGGCTTTGAGACGTTCTATATTATATAACGAATTTGTATGCTTGAATGTGACATATGGTCAGGGATTTTTTAATGACAATATGCTTTTGCGAGCCACAGTCGATCTATTTTTCCGTACCGAATACTTCGTCCTCGATAATTTCCTGATTAGCTTCAAAATCAACGCTCAGAACGCTTTGTGTACCGCCGTATAGCTCAACGTTCTGTGCGGTATATGTTCCCTCAGCCGGTATCTGTAGCTGCTTCATATCATAGCGTATTACAAACGGCAGGCGAAGTGAATATAGGTACATCTGCATTGTCGTCATGTTGGCAGAGATATCGGGGATAACGTTTGAGGCAATATTTTTGAGAATAGACGGTTTTAATGATTTTAATTTGTCGATCATTTCAGACATTACTGTGCGCTGCCGTTCAGTGCGCTCGAAATCGCTGTTGCCTACCTTTCTTATTCTGGCGTAAGAAAGAGCCTGCTTGCCGTTTAAGTGTACCTTGCCGCCTCCGTCGAGCAGGTCTGCCATGCGGTCATCGCCCATGAGCTCGTTAACCTCGGAAATAAGTATGACATTTATTTCTTCAGCCTCTGCGTCGGAGATCTCGAGATCGAGCCCCCCAACGGAATCTATTATCGAAGCGAATGAATTGAAATTTATTGTGACATAATCGTCTATACGCACCATAAAGTTCTGTTCGAT
Source organism: uncultured Ruminococcus sp. (assembly GCA_937910385.1). Taxonomy (GTDB): domain Bacteria; phylum Bacillota; class Clostridia; order Oscillospirales; family Ruminococcaceae; genus Ruminococcus. Next base: position 3,130 of record CALEPT010000230.1, read on the forward strand.
AGTGTCCATCAGCAGGTCGGGACCGCCGTATGCATATGCGGCATTGAGCTTGTCCCAACCGTATCCGGGAACTGATACATAGCAGTCGCGCATAAAAGATGTCATTATTATCTCATTTGTCTTTGAGTTGAGCGAAAGCAGTATCATTGAATCGGAGCGTCCGCGGTCATCAGCGCTTCTGCCGTCTGTTCCTATGATAAGGATACTGCGGACATATTTTGCCTCCATAGCACCGATTGTGTGATAACGAGACCCGGATTCCTCCTTGTTGACCTTGCTTATAATGCTCAGCGAGGTGCATGAGTAGATTCCGAATATCAGCAGAAACAGTATCAGAAGAACCAAAATTATGCGTCTTATTATCTTTCCTACGAGGCTCTTGTGTTTTTTCTTGCCTTTAGGAGCGGATCGCTTTTTTTGTGGAGCAGTATTCTTAACGGGCTTACGCGTCTGCTGATACTGCCTTTGCTGAGAATTTGACTGCGGAGGGGGATAGGCGCCTCCGCTCTGCTGAGAGTTTTGCTGCTGAGGGGCACGAGCATTCCCGCAGCCTCTGCTTTGCTGGTAATAGGCATTCTGTCCGCCGTTGGGACGCGCATTCACATTATTATACTGCACTCCGGAACTGTATTGCTGCTGATAATTCTGAGACATCGGGTCAGGCTGTGGACGGTATGTATTGTTTCGGTTTGAATTCCGGGAAGTTTTTTTCAGCGGGGGGAGCTGCTGCTGCGTTTGCTGACTGTAATAGTCAGTTCTGCTGTTGGGAATAAGGATGGTATCCTCGTTGTCAGTATTTCTAAGGTTTCTGTCTGAACCGCTGCCATTATTATATCTGTCCGGCATGATGTACTCCTTTCATAGAAAAACAGACCTGCCCGGCGTATATCCTTCCGAATGCAGGTCTTATATGTTTTACGCCTTTTTAATGCTTACCGCAATATAGGTAAGTGCGGTCCATGCAGCATTATACACGACCAGAGCCGTTGCTGACATATAAACGTAATTATACTGGAACGCCTTTGAGAGTATCAGAAGCATACACAGACCGAATCCAAGCAGTATCGAAGCTGTCTGCAAAATAAGCCCTATTATTGCCGAAGAATGAACGACTTTTGTACCAATGAGCAGTTCGGCAAGAGAAGAGAATTTACCTGTAGTAGCCATTGAAGCACTCAGACGGACTGCTTTTTTTGTCTCTTCATTGAAGTCTTCATGGAGCTTTTTAGGAAGTATCCTTACCATTTCCTCCGGGATACCAAAGAGCTTATTGAGCTTTTTCAGCGTTATGCACGGGTCTACACTTTTGACAAACATACATATTTTGTGCTTGCAGAGTTTTCTTACCCATTTCTTTGTGTTTTTATCGGATACGATATCTACGATGAACATTGCTGCAAGATTGCCTGAAATAGAAAGATACATGGCTTCCTTGCCGCCCTGCGTGTACTCTGATTCCTTGGTCTTGGTAGGGATACCCTCTATGTTATGACCGGTCATGAGTTCTCGGTTGCCGAAAAGGACACGCTTATTGTTTATCCAGCCGCACATACCCATTGATTCTTCATAAGAGTAGTTCTCTATGGGATAGAGCATTCCGTTGCTGCTTGCAGCAACGTCCGAGAAGAGCTGTGACATAATACTTCCGCCGTGAGAGGTAAGGCTTGCTGCTTCAAGAAGCGCTTCGTCGAGCTTCGTATTTGAGAAAACTTTTATGCCGTCGAGCCTTACTGTACCCTCGGGGAAAAGTCCGTTGGCGTCCACAAGCACGGAATTCGCATCATAGAAGTCGTCAACGCTCTGATAGCCGAGCATTACGCCCTTATTTGAGATAGCGCTGTTTGAAACATTCTCAAGGGGGATATTCACAACAAAAGGCATTGATATGCACGAGCTTGCGCAAATCAGCATACTGAATATTGAGAAGCCGAATGCAGCCGATTCAAGTGAAGCGAGAGTTCCCTTGCAGAAAAACGTGAGGAAGCATGAAACTATGACTGAGAATATAAAGCATAGCGGAACTATTCTTTTGCAATACAGGTCGGTCATATCAGCGGAATAAGTATATCTGAGAAAATCTGTAAGGAAATCTGTCTTCCGGGTTGAGACGAGAATGGGAAAATCACCGAGTGTACCACGTGTGATGCGTTCAGCGCGCTCCTCGTCCATGACATATGTAACGCCGTGGCGGTCAAAGTTTTTCGAGACGAAGCGGAAATTCCTTGCCGCTCGTCTGATGATAAGGAGTTTTCCTATTGCATTGATGAGCAGAGCAAGTATACCGACAGGCATATAGATATGTATATTTTCAGATTCTACCAGACCGGGACTCAGGAAAGCCGGTATTATAGCGATAACGCACGATAGTGCCGTGAGGGCGGTAAGTGAATCGCTGTCGGCTTTAAGGGTAAACAGCTTGGAAATGCCTTTGGTTATTACCGGGGCAGAGGAAAGAACGGCTATGAGTCCGAGTACAAGGTGTATCGTCAGATAGCGTCTTATATGTGTGATACTGAGGAAATCAAGTATCGGCAGTCCGAATTGATTGGAAATAGTTATGAACAGGCTGAGAAAAGCCGTCATCGTGAGAATGAATACGCGCGAGGATATGGTGCTTTTCAGCTCATAGATATCCCTGCCTACGTCCTCGACATCACCGTAATAGTTGAAATCAACGATTCGCTTTGTACGTTTTTTCTTTGAATGCACCGACATATACTCGTCTGCTTCCTGAGTGATATGCACATCAAGAGCTCTTGCATCGGGTTTAGGACGCTGGCTGAGGTCAATGCTCGTTTTTTCTGCCCTCGGAGCGGGTTCGACCGGGCGTGCAGCTTCAACGGCGGCAGGCGAGGGAACGATATCGGTTATCTGTTTCCTGCCTTCTATGCCTTCAAGTTCTGCGTATATTGAGGCGCGGGTGCGCTTCTTCCTTTTAAATTGAGGAGGAGAGTACATATATTCGCCCTCAATGGTCTCACGGGCATAGGTATAATCCTGTTTTCTGTTTTTGTTTTTATTCCGGCGCTTTTTGCGGTTTTCGATCTCGCGGGCTCTTGTGGAATCGCTCATGCGCCTTATTTTAGGGGCGGAATCAGGATCTATACGCACACCCTCGACAGTTCCCGTAGGAGTGACCTTTCTGTTAGGATTGGTGCGTATTTCGCTCATAGTGTCAGAGCTTACAACAGCTACTCTGTGCCTTGAAAGGTCGGCAGGCTTGAACTCATTGGCGGGTTCACTGTTTCTAAGGGCATTATCAAAAAGTGCGGATCTTTCGTGCGAGATCGGCGGAGGTGCCGGTTCCCTGTGAAGGAGATCGGGCGCTTCTATAGTTGAATTGATGATCTTCTGAGCGTCAACTCTTCCTACGCTTGTTCTGGGCTGCGTATCATCGGGAGAGTACTGATCCAGAATATCCTCTAAAGACATTTTCTGATCGGACATACCTATCTCCTTATTCTGCAGCTCTGCGCTGTCTGAGGACTTCATACATGAATATCCCTGCAGCAACAGAGGCGTTGAGTGAATTGATCCTTCCCAACATGGGAAGCTTTATCATAAAGTCGCATTTTTTTTGTATAAGGCTGCTCATGCCGAAGCCTTCAGAGCCTATGACGAGCGCGCAGCTTCCCGTGAAGTCGGTATCGCAGTAGTCGCTTCCCGAGGCGTCTGTGCCATATATCCACACACCGTTTTCCTTGAGCATATCAATGCACGAGGCAAGGTTCGGTACCCTCGCGACAGGAACGTAGCTTGCAGCTCCTGCGGAGGTTTTGAAAACGGTCGCGTTCAGTGAAGCGCTGCGGCGTTTGGGGATTATAACTCCGTCCGCGCCGGAGGTCTCGGCAGTACGGATAATAGCGCCGAGATTGTGGGGATCCTCTATTTCGTCGCAGATGATGATAAAGGGATTTGTTCCCTTGCTGCGCGAGATTTTGAGGATATCCTCTACAGAGACATACTCTCCGCATGCGCCTTCAGCGGCAACTCCCTGATGAGAGGCTCCTCCTGAAAGGCGTGAAAGCTTTTTATCATCGGCGTCTTTTACTACTATGCCCTTTTCCTTTGCAAGACGGCGGATAAGGTTAAGGCTGCCGCCGCTGCCGTTTATGTAGATAGTATCGAGCTGAGCGCCTGATTTGAGAGCTTCGATAACGGGGTTTCTTCCACAGATGATATCGGAGGACTGCTCCCGTGAGTTTATATTTTTTTCCATATCCATAAGCGGAGGAAAAACTCCTCCTACTCCTTTGTTCTTATTGCAAAATGCGCTGTTAGATCCGCATATATGCGAATTATCTCTATTATATCATTAACTGCGCAAAAATACAAGTGCCTTTTGGCGTATAATAAGCCGATATCGTGCGCAAAATGGAATATTCTGCGGTTTTATCGGTTAATTTCGATTATCGACAGCTCGGGACGGTTGAAAATTCTCGGTATGAATATCATTCTCAAAGGCTTTGCAAGTCCCGTGCTGATGATATGAGTCGTTTTTCCGTATAGATCGGAAGAGCACACGTCTG
>CALEPT010000231.1 GCA_937910385.1 uncultured Ruminococcus sp.
AGCCTTTTTTCGCTTTCTGTAATGGGAGCTTTGACTGTTTGAAGTTCTATTGGGTGATTATTTTCTATTTTTGGCGGGACAATTAACTTCCTATAAAGCTCTGAGATAGTTTCAGCATGGCTTTCACAAATTCTATCATACATTTCATCGGCATTTCCTTTGGAGACATATGTCAGTACGTCATTTAGCTGTCCGATATTATCATGCAGAATTATTCTTGAAGCTATTTCATTATCAAGCTTATCCTGTGCAAATATTTGCACCTCATAACCGATATCATTATAGTTCGAGAGATTTATCGACTTCAAAGGAACATTCAGTCCGATACGTGAAAGTTGATTTTCAAGACTTTTGCTGTTTTTGGGAAGTCCCGCAAACATTATTTTTTCCTTATATTTAATAAGTACACCTATCAAATTATCATCTCCTTTACATTGCCAGTCCGAAGCTTTCGTCCTGTTCTTCGCATTGTTCTTCTGATAATACCTGAAGCTCTGAGTCAATGGCATCACATATCGTCCTCGCAGTCTCCTGTATCTCATTGAGAAAACGGTTGAGCTGTTCAAGCTGTTTGCCCTGACTCCATGAGGCTATATATGGAAAACTATAGTCGCTTGTGTCAATACCGAACCTTGAGGCTACTATGTACGCCACTGATTCTGCCTGTACTTCCTTATCACTTCGGGAAGTATTCGCTGTTGGGTGCTTTTTGTCGGGATCATGCAGCAGGGCGTGAGCACATTCGTGAATAGCAGTCTTAATGGCTTGTGCGCCGCTGAGATTCTCCTGTATCACTATACGCTGTTCGCCGTAGCTGTAATATCCCTTTGCTCCGCTACTGATGTTCTCAAAATCCACAGGAATCCGCGTTATATCGTGGACGGCGTTAATTATAGCTTCAACTTGTTCATCCTCGACAGCCTCATTCAGCTCATGGATGTATTCGGGAATAGGCTCGCCGCTGGTCTGAGATACGTCAAAGACATATACCTTTTTGAAGCCGATTGAAGTTTGCTCGACCTCGACCTTTTCCTTTTTCTCCGAACCGTCAGCGTTATATATCTGATTACCGCTGCTGTCCCTGACAGGCTGCTCCTTGAGTTCCTTGCTTTTGAAGGACATCAGAGCGAGTATTGCTATGCCTTTTTCTCCTTTGTTGATAGTCCTGCCGAGTTCTTTCCACTTGCCAAATGCAGCCACAAGGCTTGCATCTGGCTTCTGGAGCATAATGAGAATACAATTGCCTGCGGAATAGTTCGTGAACTTACTCATATACCGCAGGCATTCTTTATAGCTTTCAGACTCGAAAACAGCCTTAACGCCCTCATCGATCTTCTTGAATAAGTTCTGCATTTCGTCACGCTTCTCAGCCTTATATTCAGCTTTCTGCTGCGGTGTGAGTTTTTTCTTCCATGCCGTATTATCGACCTCCATTCATTCAAAAAGAATTTATATATGCAAAAAAGCCGACTCTGTATGGCTTCTGTGAGAAACCAACAAAATCGGCTTTGAAATCGGTTGAAAATTCTATATTCGGTTTTTGGCTATTTTCTAAGCTTTTCCGTACTTTTATTCCTAACCGCCTTTGTATCAGCTCTCAAAACGCCTTTTGGCGCGTTCGAGTCGTATTTTTACGGTTTGGGATCTACGGTAACACATAAAAAATTTTTTCTTTTTGATACGCAAAAACTCCCGAAAAATCGGGAGTTTTTGGCTTGGGATCTATTTTGTAACATAGATATGGTGACCCGTACGGGAATTGAATTAATCCACGCACTTAATGCAGTTTTTAGTAAAAAGCGAAAATGGCT
>CALEPT010000232.1 GCA_937910385.1 uncultured Ruminococcus sp.
CCTGCCTATCCAAGATTTTGGGTGTTCTCTGACTGCACATTTCTTGACAATTCCACAGGAGCATATTCTGATTGGAAAGAAATATCAGCTTTCGATGCTCACACTTCAAGACGATCTGTCTGCCTTGATTGCAGTAATCGTCATAGTAATGGACTATCGCTTCTTCAAGAACGGAAACAAGATTGATCTCTTCATTTTCAGGCGCTTTACCGCTTGAAACGATCTGTGACAGCTCAAAGAATGAGTTTATCAGTTCTTCAAGGCGAATAAGCCGCTTCTCGATAATGGCGAGTTCACGGCTTTTTTCTTCTTCCGACAGCTCCGAGTGCTGTATCAAACTGATATACCCCATAGCAGATGTTAGTGGTGTTCGCAGGTCGTGGGAGATATTTGTCATCATCTGCTCTAATGCGTGATTTTTCTGACGATAGTCGATTTTGGTTTCACGCATTTCTTTCAGAAGTACATTTATCTCCGTTATGAGCCTGTCCGCTGTTCCGTTTTCGGAGCTTATGATCGTATTGGTATCCTTGCTTTTCAGTTCACGGAGCTGTTTTGCAATATTGCCAATTTCTTTCGTTTGCAGGGCAAAGAGTATCAGCATGACAGCCAAAGCTATGCTCAATATTATGATGATCGCTGTCATGCTTACACTCCTTTCACATCATTCAAGCTCTCTTTTGGTAAACAGCACATATCCCAGTACGAACGATGATACAGTCACGACAATACTGATGATATAGCATTTTGTCCTGTAGCTATCGGTACATTCAAGTGCCAGTCTGCTTATCATCGTACTGATCTCATAGGTCAGCAGCTTTTCGGCAGCTTTTTTTGTTCCTTCAATACCATAAAGTACAAGTGATATTGAGGTATAGGCAATCGGAGTTATGATCGTTACAGCGTTGAAAGCTGCACCTTTTCTAAATAAAAATGCGAGGAAAATAAACAGCGAAACTATCGCAGTAAATAACGGTAGCTGACTGAAAAGAGCCTTTGAATAATCACTGACAGGAGAACTGTACTTGCTGCCGTTTATGATACGATTGACAAAGTAAAATAAATAGTTCGCAGTCAGAAATGACAACAGTGAATAAAACAGGGTGAAAGCATATTTTGCTGTAAAATACTTCTTCCTGCTGATTGCCGAAGTAATCGTATTTTTGATAGTATGCTCACTGAATTCACTTGAAATGATACAGAACACAGGTATAATAAGAAAGAAATAATAAGAGAAGTTCATTGCCGTTTGTGCAACGTCCATTTTGATATCATCGCTGTAATCAAGCGGTGCGCCAAGACTTATGCCGCCCGGTTCATGATAGAGTACTGAGATCATAAAGGTGATAACTGCGAATAGCCAGAAAAGATAGAAGCCCTTACTCTTGGTCATACGGTATAGCTCCGCTTTCATCAAATTTATCATGACCGCACCTCCCCGACAAGCTGTTTGAAATAATCCTCCAAGGACACGCCCGATTCGGTTATGCCGTCAACATCTATCCCGTTCTGTATCAGTGTTCTATTCAGTTCTTTCGGACTGACGTTCTCCTGATATATACGTATCTCGGACATATCTGTCACCTTGTAATCAGTGATATTCAGCTTACTTTCAAGTATAGTTGCGGTCTTTTTTGTATCGTCCGTTTTCACCACAAGACAGCGGCTGCATTCAAGGTCAAGCTCCTGTTTGGTGACTTCTTTCAGCACCTTGCCCTTGTCGATGAAAAGAAAACGGTTCGCCACTGCATACAGCTCCGAGAGAATATGGCTTGAAATGATAAGCGTGATACCTCTCTCCTGCGACAGCTTGCGGAATGTGTCACGAAGTTCACTGATACCGATCGGGTCAAGACCGTTGATCGGCTCGTCCAGAATAACAAGATCGGGGTTGTCAAGCACCGCAAATGCAATGCCCAGTCGCTGTTTCATACCGAGAGAAAACTTGCGGAATTTCTTATTTCTAACATCGGTGAGCTGAACAAGCTCCAGTGCTTCATCTATCTGCTTTAAGTCGGTTATGCCTTTCTGATAGCAATAGTATCGTAGGTTCTGATACGCTGTCAGATTTCCGAAAAATGCCGGATTTTCGATAAGACAGCCGATACGCCTTTTTTCCTTTTCGGCAGCAGAGCCGGTCTTTCCGAAAATCGAATATTCGCCCTCCGTCTGTTCGGACAAGCCTGTGACGAGCTTCATCATCGTTGTTTTTCCTGCACCGTTTCGCCCGATAAGACCGTAAATATCCTCACGGTAAACGGTCATGTCAGCGTGGTCGAGCGCCGTGAAACTTCGGTAGCGTTTTGTAAGCTGTTTTGTTTGCAACACAATTTCACGCATTGCTGTAACCTCCCGTATGTTTATTTCAGCTGATAGTTACATGATAGCATGAAAGTATAAAAAAACACTTAAATCAAGTCTTAAAAAAGTCTTAATCAGATTATTTTTTCAGACGATAACCGATTCCCCATACCGTTTCGATGTATTCCGCATTGGGATTGCACCCTTTCAACTTTTTACGCAGCTTGCTGATATGCACATTCAGCGTGTTATCATCAGCAGAATTTTCATAATCCCATACGGTATCATAAATCAAGCTCTTGGTGCAGGTACGGTCAGGTTTCTCCATAAGCAGTGCCAATAAAGCAAATTCGTGCTTTGAAAGCTCTACAGGCTTTCCACTGCATACCACGGAGAAATCTGATTTATTCAGCACAATGTCCTTATAGGTGAGCGTATCGGTTGTGGGGGCATTCGCATTTGAGCGCAGCCTTGCTTCTATTCTTGCAAGCATTTCTTCATTATGAAACGGCTTGGTCACATAATCGTCTGCACCCAAAGAAAAAAGATCGACTTTCTTACCGACATCGTGAATGGCGCTGGTAACGATAACGGGTACGTTGTGTTTTGCTTTCAGCTCACGAATAATATCCTCTCCGCTGCGTCCGGGAAGCATAAGGTCAAGCAGTATAAGGCTGACTTCCTTACCATGTGCGAGGATACCCTCAGTTCCTGAAAATGCACTGATCGTCTGATAGCCGTTCTGCCGTAAGAGAATACGGAGCATATCGTTGATCTCGACATCGTCCTCTATGATAAGTATTGTTCTCTGCATTTTATCGACCTCCGAAATAGGCTGATACTATTATAACATATCTGATTTGCAATTTCAACTTTGACTCCGGCGGAATCAAAGTCCGATCACTCCGCTTCTGCTTTTAAAGCATACACAAAGCTCATAACGTCCTGCTTCATCTTCTCATAGAAAGCGTCAAGCTCTTTATCGGGCAGCCGATGCTCCATTTCGTACTCGGATAGTTTCTTTGTCAAGATAGCCGTGAAAACCTTTCGCTGTTCATCGAACTTTTTTACAAGTGCAGGATCATCAAGCACCTCGGCAGGCAATTTTGTTTTCTGCTGACCGATATAATTACTGAGCCTTGTGCGGTAAACCTTGTATGTGCTGTTATCACGTTCACGCCGCTTTGCGTTCTTGACCTCACGCTGATATGTAGCCTGACATACCTCACCGTCACAGCATACAGCATTTTTCATACCGAGAAATACCTTACTGCAATACTTACAGCTGCAAATATATAGCATTCTGCTGTGTATAGCAAAGCTGAAATCATAGAAGAAGTTGACGAGGGCGGTATCAGCAACGGTGTATATATCGTTTCGATCATTCCCCCGTATAATGACCTTATCATATTTTACCCGAAATGCTTTCATATCGCTCTCGGAATTAAAATCGAAATTCCAATCGTCACGCATGACCTCACGGATATTGTTGAACACCTCATTGACATATTCGGTAGACTTCTTCAAGACACGGGTGTTGAAAAACGCTCCTGCCTTGTCTATCTCCTGACGGGCAGAAAGAAAAATCTCCCTCAGTGTATCGGAGTAGTACCGTGTAAAGAAGTTGAAGCTGTTCAGGCGGTTATCATCAAACCTTGCAAGTATCGTTCGGAACACCTCACCCCTGCCGTTGGTCGCGCCTATCAGTTCATCAGTAAGCTGCTCATAGTCCAGAAAGCCGTTGCGGAACTCCGTTATATCCCTGAAAACCTCGTCAAAGCTCAGGACGGTCTGCATATCCTCGGAGATATTTCCCCATAGCCTTTCATCGTCCTCTATGACCACAAATATAACGTTCTTTGCCTGCTTATCAATACGATAGAGCAGGATTTTTTTATTTTCTGCCATGTTATGCTCCTTTTCTGTAACGTGAAATACTATGTACGTTATGAATATTATATCACTTTACGCTGCACTTGTCAATAGCTTTTCATATTGTATAACGTAATGAGACAATACGTTAAGCGAAAAATAAGATAAATAACGCAATTCTCAATATTATAACGTAATATTATAGACTTTCTATCTTTCGTTATGTTAAAATGGTATTGTCAGCAAGAGAAAGATAGCTGACAGCGGAACAGCATAGCCTATGCTGACCGCCACAATTATAAAGTGCTTTATAAAATACAAAGAAAGGCGATGATTCATTGAACAATGAAGCCCGGTGGGTACAGCCCACACCACTCCGTCCCGACGGGACAAACCTCCTGCCGTTCCCTGTGAACGCACTCCCTCCGATTTTGGGAGATATGGCAGATGCGATAGCAATCACCACCTCAACGGACGTTGCAATGGCAGGCACGTCTATTTTGTCGGCAGTGAGCTATTGTTTCTCAGGCGTTTACAGAATGTCGGCAAAGCGTGACCACACCGAGCCGTTGGTGCTTGACACCCTGACGATAGCAGAGCCGAGCTTTAAGAAGTCTCCTGTTATCTCAATGATAAAGCGACCGTACATCCAGTTCTCCCATGACTGGAACGAGAACAACAAGCAGGACATCTTCAAGTCACAGGCTGAACGCAAGCTCTTAGAGAGCAAGCTCGAAGCTCTTGAAAAGAAAAAAGAGCGCTTAATGCAGGTTGAAAAAGCTTTGGATATGAAACTTCAAAGATATCAAACTCAGCTTCAAATGATTGACGCAGAAGAAGAAAGCGTTAAACAAATGCTTCAATCTTCAATTCAGAGAAGTTTTGCTTAATTTTAATTTAAAAACCATACAGCAATCAGTGCTCCTATAATAAGAGCGCTGTTGTAGTGCAGAAATGTCGGAATACATGTATCTTTAATGTGGTTGTGTTGATTGTCGGCATTTAAGCCTGCTGTTGGTCCTAATGTAGTGTCTGATGCCGGTGAACCTGCGTCACCTAAGGCAGCGGAAGCACAAAGTAAAACTATGATTGAGGGAGTAGAAAAGCCAAGTTTTTGACAAAGCGGAACAAAAAGAACGGCTAAAATCGGAATTGTTCCAAAGGATGAACCTATTCCTATTGTCACAATTAAGCCTATTAAAAGCATTGCAAAACTTGCTAAAATTTTAGAGTGTTCTATATAAGGATAAATTGAATTAACTAAAGAATCAATCCCCGATGTTTCCTTTAAAACAAGAGCATATCCTGCACAAACAAGCATTACAAAAGCAATATAGCCCATTAAGCTTACCCCTTCGTTTGTTAAAATATCCATTTTGTGATGAGGAACTGCTCTA
>CALEPT010000233.1 GCA_937910385.1 uncultured Ruminococcus sp.
GTAAAAACACCATCATTCGAATAGTATTCGGTCATGTCTTCCAATCGTATGCATCTCAAGGCATTTGTTATAGTGTTCTAAAGCTTTATCATATAGACCTTTGTTTCTATAAACAAGTCCAATATTATTATATAAATCTGCAGTATCAGGATGATCAATACCTAATGTTTTTTTACGAATCTCAAGAGCCTTTTCCAAATATTCTAAAGCTTTATCATATGAACCTTGATTGTTATAAACTCCTCCAATATTATTATAAGACGAAGCCGTATCAGAGTGGTTGGTGCCTAATATTCTATCTCTTATTAAAAGAGCTTTTTGATAGAAAGTCAACGAATCGTTATAACGGCCATTAAAATGATTAGATTTAGCGATACTGTCCAGAAATACAGCAAATTCCTTGCTCTCAAAAGCGTCAAATACTTTCTCCACAGCAACCGCATGAACAATAACAGCATTTTTCTTGATATAGTCATCAGCCACTTTCATTTCTTCCTGTAAAGCATTTATCAGCGGCAATGCGAACTCAAAATCAGGCTTGTTATTGTACTTTACCACATCAGCTATAACCGGATGGATAGATACATATTCACTTCCAGAACTGTTGAGCCAACCGTATTTTACAAGCTCATTTATGCTCGAAAGGCTCTTCAATTCAAACCATTTCTTGATATCACGCTTCTTAACTGGTGTATTCGGTGCCAGCAATGAAAATAGACGTATGGCTTTCAGTTGAGTTTCATCGGTAACATTGAGCAAATTAAAGATCTTTGTCAGATGTTCTGCCATTGTCAGTTCATATTCTTCTGTATCTATGATCTCATCGTTGCCTTTCAGTACGAAACCCGTATTATTTAGTTCATCAAGCATCTCTTCAGATGATAAGCCAAGACAATATTGTGCTTTGGCTATCAGCATCACTGTCTGAGTATGGTAATTTGCCAGTTCTGTTATTTTTTCGATATATCTGTCTTCATCAAGCGAATAGCCGTCCAAATTATTGCCACGGCTCTCTCGGATATACATTTCTTTACAGTATTCAGGCGACGGACTGTTGATGTTCACGCCATAGAAGCCATCGATCTTTTGCCTTGATGTGATTATCATCCGGCATTTGCAGGAATTGAGCCACTTCTTCTCCTCTTTTGTCATTGTATCGGCGTTATCGATAAATACCAGCAAACGAGCCTCGAGTTTGCTGAAATACTCTTTTATGACTTGCATCTTAGGACAGTAGCGGTAAAGAAGTTTTCAAGGAAACATTGTAAGACAGGTACAGCAAGCTAAATAATTACCGAAAGGGTGCTTACAATGATTGATATGATTTACAACCTCCGTGTGGGCGATATTCACGCCGCTGAGTTCTCAGACGAATTTAACAAGCTCTGCATTCCGTTTGAAAATTCGCTGAGTGAGGAGCAGATCGAAGTGTTCCACAAAATTCTTGACTGCTTGAGCGATACCGCTGCCGCTGAGATGAGGGCTGCTTATAAGGTCGGATTCAAGGACGGAGTGGCTTTGATGCGTGAGGTTCAGGAGTGAATGCTATCAAATACTCTGAAATAGCCTATATTCACCTTGACAGTTATGGGGAAAGGTGCTATAATAATAGTGAGGAAAGGAGCGTGATACCGATGGCTGACAAGGACACAGTAACCAAAGACTACATGAGTGACAATGCGACTTTTGCGGACTTGTTCAACTTCTATATCTATGGCGGACATGAGGTCATCGTTCCCGAACAGTTAAAGCCTTTGGATACAACAGAGATCGCTCTGCCGTACAGTAACGAACATCTTATGGCAATTCAGAAACTCCGTGATGTGATGAAGCTCTATGCAGCTATGAGCGATGATAAGGCAACATATCTTCTGCTCGGTGTGGAGAACCAGTCGGAGCTTCACTATGCAATGCCCATAAAGAACGGCTTGTATGATATGATAGAGTATACTAAGCAGGTAGAATTTACTGCAAGGCAGCACAGGAAGAATAAAGACAGACCGGAAACGAATGCAGAATTCTTGTCCGGCTTCTATCAGACGGACAGACTGCACCCCGTGATCACGTTGGTCGTTTACTTCGGAGCTGATGAATGGAATGCACCAAGATCCATTCATGAGATGCTGTATACCGATGATGCGGCGATACTGCGGTTCGTTCCCGACTACAAGATCAATCTGGTCGCTCCTGCTGAGATCGATGATGAACATTTTGAGCAGTTCCATACAGAGCTGCGTGAGCTATTAAAATTCATTAAATATTCCAAGGATAAGGAAAGGCTGGACGATGTGATCCATAGTGATGACACCTTCAAGCATATTTCCCGTAAAACAGCAGATGTTATAAATATCGTAACAGGTTCAGAGCTGCACTATGAAACAGGAAAGGATGAGGTGGATATGTGCAAGGCGATTGAAGATATGAGAAATGACAGCATTGCAATCGGCGAAGCAAGAGGTGAAGCTAAGGGCTTTCTCGAAGCAATGATCTCTCTTGTGAAGGACGGTATCCTTACGGTCGCTGATGCCGCCAAGAGAGCCAACATGACCGTTTCTGAATTTGAGGAAAAAACAGGTTTAAAAGCATAATTGATGATTGAGAGAGTCTTATCCCTGTGTGATATGGGGATAAGGCTTTTTCTTTTCAGGCGATTGACATTATCTTGTCTTTATTTTCCTCATGTACTATAATTGAGAAAAGAAATTTTGAAATATTTGCAACCAAAGCCCTCTGTTTGGGTAGTAGTATAGTAGAAGCTTCTAATCACACATGAGAGGAGGAACATCGTGGAAGATCAGCAGATTATTGAAATGTATTTGGAACGCAATGAAGATGCTATTTCTCAAACTGAACGGAAATATACGAAATATTGTCATTCGATAGCAATCCATATCTTACATATCCCTGAAGATGCCGATGAAGCACTCAATGACACTTGGCTTGCGGCTTGGAACAGCATCCCCCCACATATTCCCAAACGCCTGCAAACATTTCTCGGCAGACTGACAAGAAACATCAGTTTGAAGCGTATTCGCTCTGAGAAAACAATGAAGCGTGGGGCAGATGAGGTAAGAGTCGTATTTGAAGAAGTTGCAGACTGGCTGCAATCTGAGCAGAATGTTGAACAGCAAGTATCTGAACAGGCTCTTGCAGATGAGATCAATCGCTTTCTTGAAAGTATATCTGATATAGAACGAAACGTATTTGTCCGGCGTTACTGGTATATGCAATCAATTACGGAAATTGCTGATTATCACAGCTTTTCTGAAAGCAAGGTAAAGTCCATGCTGTTCCGTATACGCAAAAAGCTCTATGCAAAACTGAAGGAGGAGAATTATCTATGAAAGCTGATACATTTCTGAATGCGGTCGGAATGATAGATGACCGTTATCTTGATGTTGATACACCGAGAAAAGCAATCACACATCGAAAATGGACAAAAAGGATCATTTCGATTGCTGCTGCGGCAGCACTGATTGTTTGTCCTCTCCCGACACTGACAGCATTCGGTGTCGATTCTGCGTACAATATCCTGTACCATATTGCTCCTTCTGTTGCACAGACATTCAAACCGGTACAGAAAACGTGTGAAGATAATGGAATTGAAATGACGGTCATCTCCGCTGAACGTAATGGAAGTGAAGCGAGCGTCTATCTTGCAATGCACGATACAACAGGTACTTGTCCTGACGGTGATTGGGATCTGTATGACAGCTATCACATCAATGTTCCCCATGATATGACAGGTCATTGCAGTTTCTCGGAATATGATGCTGATTCCCATACTGCCTATTTTGTGGTGCATTTGGAAACGATGGACGGCAGCGCTATGCCAAATGGTAAGGTCACTTTCTCCGTTCATGAGATGATGACGGGCAAAATAAAAACGAAGACGGCACTTGAAGCTATTGATATGAGCAGTATCCCTTATGAACCACAGACCATGACACGAAATGAAATCAGTGGCGGATTTTCCTATGACGAGCTTCCCGATCCCCAGGAGTATCGGTTTTTGATTCCTTCCGAACAAACGCTTTGCACTCCCGCACCAAATGTCTCTGTAATGAATATCGGATACTTTGACGGTGCGCTTCATATCCTGACACGATATGAAGACAATTCGCATACCGACAGTCACGGCTTTATCAAGCTTTGCAACACCAATGGTGTCCAAATAGGTGAAACCACAGAACTTGGATTTTATTATTCTGATGATACTAACAAGGACAATTATATGGAACAGATCATACCTGTTTCTTATGACGAGCTGTGCAAATGCACTCTGCAAGGTGAATTTGTAACTGCACAGGATTATACTTCCGGGGACTGGGAGATCACTTTTCCGTTGGAATGAATGATTGCATAAAACCATAGCCTATTGGCACACCTGATTTCCGTTCCACACAAGTCCGATTAGT
>CALEPT010000234.1 GCA_937910385.1 uncultured Ruminococcus sp.
CCTTTCGGTTTTTTCATCGGTGAGGTTCGTCGTCAGCTTGCCGTCCTCGTCCGACACCTCGACCTTCGCTTCCACCAGCTTGCCCTTTATCAGCAGACCGCCGCCGAATTCCTCGACATCAAACGAGAACAGGCGCTTGTCTATCCAGTTTAAGGAAGGATTCAGGTTCAAGCCAATGTAAAATGCACCGTCTATATTGAACTCAACGCTGCCCTTGACACAGTCCTTTATTGCCGTGAATTTATCTTTATCCTTTGTGCCGTCGTATTCTGCTCCGACAGTTGTTGTAAATTCGGTTTTTATTTTCGCACTTGCACTGCCCTCAATATGTATTTTCGGGTCGAGAGCAAAATTGAAACCGAACTTTATCGGTATTTTTATCTGTTTCGGAAACAGAGGCAGATCGGCGTTAAATGAGGCTTTTATCGTTGCGTCGGGTGTTATCTTTGTAGTTATAGCCGCTTTCACGTATTTTTTGCCGGTTCCGTTTTTGTCAAAGCAGACCTTGACCTCGCCGCCAAGATTAAACTCAACACTTCCCGATAAATTCACCTTTGAGCTGTACGACGACTCACTATCCGCCGCAGCGGTAAAGTCAGGAAAAGCTTCAAGGAAATCATACTTTTTAGATGGAGATTCGTATTCCTTAAATACTACCTCACCCAATTTATAGGTTATCTTTTTCTCATAGCCGATGCTATGTGTGTTTTCGGAATTGTCAATATTCCAGTAGAGCTTGCTCTCGCTCTCTGTGTCCGACTTATTTGAACCCGATATGGCTGCCGCTTGAGGCATTGCGTAGGAGAGCTCATTCTCCGCGCTGACCGATAGTGCCGCGCCCTCTACGAGCATATCCTCTGTTATCTCGGGCTCGCATATACCCGAATCTATCCTTATGAATGAGAAAATATCCTCCATTCCTGCATCAGCCGCGGTGATATACACGGTCGCGCCGTCAACAGATATCTCACCGACCTTAGCCATTATGGGCAGCTCGCCCCCATAGTACAGCGCGAAGATATCATCGACAGCAAGAGAGGTCACGTTTTCGTCCGCATTTTCAATGCCGTAAAAACCGTTTTCGTCGTCTATCATTGTGGGATTATTTACGCCCTCAACATAGGAGATAACCTTTACATTATCTTCAAAAACCGCAAAATTGCTCATGTCGTTTTCATCGAACAGGAGCACCTTTTCGCTGTCAAAATCATCGGGAGATGCAGCATAGAACTCCTGCTCTGCCTGAGTATAATAATCGCTTTCATAGACCTCGGAAAGCGGCGCAAGAGTATCGCTATCCACTATGTATGCCTTTGCTATAAAATAGTCCTCCGGCATATCACTGAGCTCAAGTTCAACATAGCTTTCTCCCGCAGCAATTCCGGTTGAAGCGGAGGTCACCATATCTCCCGTTATCTCGTCATACAGAGCAACGACTATTTCCGCGTTATCCTCTGAGTTAAAGCCTATGCCCGCCTTGCCATAGTCAATGTCGAGGTACGAGACCTTGCAGGCTTCGTTCTCTTCTTCGGAATTGGCTTCACTGTCCTCTGCGTTCATCTCAGCTTCAAGAAGCTTTGCAAATGAATTTTCAGCGTCAATTGTATAGCCGTTAGCCATATCCAAAACAGTATCGTCATACACGGTGGAGAGCTGAGCGTTACTTCCTTCCGCAACCGCCGTAAACAGCGTTGGTGACACCGTAATTACAGCCGCTAAAATTATTGATAAGCCTTTTTTAAACATTAAAAATTCCCCCAATCGTTATTTTATTGCTATTTTCAATTTTGTTCTTTATCATTTCCTGAGTCTTCTACTATGAGCATATAAGTCCACACTTTACAGGCATTTTAAAATGATCCGGAAATGCCTTGATAACGCTCCTTTCACTTAGCAGTACACAGAAAAATTATCGTTTGAGCCGAATAATACTATCATTTTTCCGTCAGACCAAATATTTACTAATCTTACTTCGCTTGTATAAATGAAACATTTTCCAAGCCTGACAATCAAATAAAAAGCGTCTGCAACAGCAGACGCTTTTTTGGCTCCCCCTGCCCGGCTCGAACGGGCGACAACTCGGTTAACAGCCGAGTGCTCTACCGGTGTAGCTGATTTACAACACATCTACTCTATACATTTTTCACATTTTATTGCTTTTACCCTATCACCCACAAAAGCAACTTACTGCTTTTTCTTTCTTCTGCGATTTCGAGATACATTCTGTGTGTGCTGATTCGGTTTTATAAACCTATCCAAACTATATTTGTTAATTAGATTTACAACAGTCTCAGATACGTTTCTCTTGCTAAAATCACATATTGGCTGCATACAGACTACTGGTCTATCAAATGCTGTTACAACGCATTCACGCAGATACATTACCAATTCCGAAGCGTAACATATTAGATTTTCTTCAATCTCTTCACTTTGAACCAAATGTAAATATGAATTAGGATTTTTAAAGAAATAATTAAGCGACTTTTCAATGTTTCGCTCATTTTTATCATAAATAATATAAACTGGAATCTTATTTGCAAGAACATTAAGTTGTGAACAAAAAGTGTGCGACAATATTCCACTCATATTATCAGAGCAAATAAATATGTTGCTATACTTAGATGCTCTAGAACTATACAGATAACTAAGATACTCTCTATCATTTAACGCATATCTTCTCTGTGTAAACGCACCTATTTTTACTTCTTCAGGTGTATTATCATCAAACAGCAATTTATTTATATTCTCCGTATGCGATATTGCTGTTGGTTCAAACATTATTGGCTTGCTTTGGATTTTTTTGACTAAATCTCTATTGGTTTCAAAAAAATACTCCTGGCACGGGCGACATTCGTCCTTCAATTGATTATAAAACTTATTTTTGTATCTGTCATTATTATCCGTTGAGAAAACAAACATCAACTCATCAGACGACTCGCTCTTATACATATATACTTCGTTTTCAACATAATGCAGCTCTGAATAAGAAATTCCAATTGTTTTATAAAGTTCATTTGTAATAGCACCACTACTAAATACGCTTTTGTTCTTTTGTTGTAGTTGATACACTTCATTAATTTCTCGAAAATGAGAATCCAGAAAACTGTTGTCAATCTGAATAACTCCTTCTAGGAAAACATCTCTTTTGTGTGTATTAGAGACTTTTACAGAATCTCCATCATATACCGAACCTGTAATCATATCTACAATGATGTCTTTTAGATAAGTTTTTTGGATATCTATTCTCTGCCTTGTTTTCAAGGCATTTGCGCCTTTTGTTGTAATTCCCAAAGTATTCTCTGATGCATAGATGTAATTGACACCAACCATATCAACAACAGCTTCCTTAACAACACTATAGGGAACACCTAATATCCTCGCAATCTCATTTATGTCATTTACAGAAATATCAATTAATTTCAAAATGCTTTCAAAAAAGAGATTAAGTATGGATACTTTTCTTGTAAGGCATTCTATAGTTATTTTGGTAAATGGTATATATATTTTTTGTGTTTTTAAGTAACGATATCCAGATATAGGTCTAGGTGTATGCCGTTTGATATCATCAATCAAATTCTTCATTATAGATCCCTCGCTACAGTGATTTTACAACCATTTGTTTTACTAATGTAATCAATTATTTCAGGAAACTTGTTACCTTTTATATGAGGATTATTAAGAAAATCCAAATCGCCTACAATAATCAGCAGGGATTGTGCTCTCGAAAGGGAAACATTTAATCTTGCTTCCGATTTCAAAAAGCCAATTCTTCTGGATTTATCACTGCTTCGAACAGTAGAATAAATAATTATTTCTTTTTGCCCTCCTTGAAATGCATCTACAGTATCCACTTCCGTCTTTAGGAATTTAAAATTCTGTTGTCTAACCATATCTTTTATGGCAGATTTTTGTGCACGATAAGCGGTGATAACACCAACCCTGATCGATTTCGTAGCCAAAGAATCCAAGTCACGAAGTTTATTTTTAATAATATCCAATTCTGCATTATTCTTATATGTAGCGTTGTTTGCATTACCCACTTTCTTCTCATATCTCCGAGAAGGCGACAACTCTGAAGTAGTTATCCATTCAATTGCAACATCATCATAACAAACAATCCCTGTGTTCCGCTGTTCTTTAGGCGTACCGTTCTGAATTTCATTGTCATAAAACACCTTGCTTATAAGACTACCTATCACGGGATGCATTCTATACTGAATTGTCAGTCTCTGCTTATTGTCCTCAGAAAAATTATTATATAGCTTCTCAAAAAGGCTCTCTTTAAGGTCTTCCACATGAATTGTTTCTTTATTTGCCTCAATGATTTCTGTATCTAGAACTGGAGGCAATTGTTTATGATCGCCAACTAAAATAATCTTTTCAGCTTTGGCAAAAGAAACAGCCAATTCAGGATATGTAGCTTTAGCAGCTTCATCTACAATTACATAATCAAACTCAGCGTTTCGAATTACTTTATTAGAAATAAATCCCGTACAAGTACCAGCAATAATTGTTGTGCTTTTTATTATGTACAAATCCACTTCTTCACACTGAGGCAATTGTTCTCCCCATTGCTTTTGAATTTCTAATATCTTTCGTATTTTTTCTTTGCCGGGAGTGCTTGTCTTATTAACAAAGTCAGTTATTATTTGTTTATCAATGGTATCAGAATCAATATTTGATATAAATTGCTTCTCATATTCCCTATAATATTCTTCAAACTCCTTATAGGTAACACCTATTTCCTTACAATAAGATTCTGCCAAGGAAGCACACTTATCCCTAACTTCTATAACCCAATTGTCTTTAACATAATTTAAGCCGAATTCTTCTCGAATCTCATCATTAAGTTTTTCATCACGGCCTACTCGAATAAGATTCGGTCTCGCCTTGCTCTGTTGTATCAAATCATCCAACATCTTATCTACAGCCGGATGCGACTGAGAAACTAAAAGTATTTTCTTTTCAGGCAAATCCGGATAATCAACATTCATTTTTAAAATTTGTTTGATTATTTCGATAACAACATTTGTTTTTCCTGTTCCGGGAGGTCCTTGTATAATAGTAAGCGATTCTGAATTTAAAGCTTTCTCTACTGCTGCCTTTTGCGGCATATCAAGTCTTGAATTAAAAAATCTAATTTTCCCTTGTAACAAACTGCTTTTGGGCTGTGTCACACCTGCAACAATTTCCTTTAGATTATACTGACAACTATAATTTTCTCTCTCAATACTATCCAACGCATCCAATTGGCGTTCGATATTTGTTAAATTTTCACTATAATCAAGGCATATCGTTCCTTTTACAGGTAACCCATCTGGCTTTCGTAAAAAGCGAACCTTCAAGACAACATGATCATCTACCAAACTGTCTTCATCATAATTTCCAATATATATCAGTTGCTTCTTTTTATTGCTGTTCCTCTTTTTCTCAAAAACAAATTTAGTTTCTTTAGTGTAGACTGTATCTCCTAAAAAAACACCTGTACTCAAATTGAAACTGCATACGTTTCCTTTGATAGTATAAGAATCATATGCAAATCTCTGAACGCTATCTTCTATACTTTTCTTTGTTAACGTTAATAATTCTCGCCATGCACCATACTTTTGTTTATATTCTGCATCAATATTATGTTTTGAGCGATATTCGTCACAATATGTATCAATAATATTTCTGATTTCTAAATTGTCATTTTTTGATAACCTATGAATAAAATTCGGATCAGGAAAATCAAGTTTTGCAGAAATCTCACAAAACTTTTTCTTCATTATTTCCCTATTGATGGGCACAACTTTTTTCACGTCAGCTACTACGAAAATATTTGTTTCCGCATTATAAACACATTCAAAATAAAAATTCGTCCCTAAAAACTGATACCTCTCATCATCATGATTGATATATAATTCTAAAAAATTTGAGGGCAGAATCGTCTTCAACTCCCTGATAGCAAGGTTTTTGGGAATTAAATTTAATGCTTTAAGTTTTGAAAATTTCTCATGATCCACCGTTAATACTGCCGTATAATTAACATCTAAAAATCTTTCGAGTATCACTGCTAAAGCGCTCTTTAATTCAGATATATCCTCATATCTTTCGTCAGGGTTTTCCGCCACAAGTTTCTTTATTATAGGCTTTAAAGCCACATCAAACCCAGACGCTTTATCAACAGTATCTTGAAAACTAGTTACAAACGGAGGCTGTTCACCAGTAAATAAATAATAAATAACCGAACCAATTGAATACAAATCGCTTTGCTCCGTTGCATTTTGACTATGTATATGCACTTCTGGTGCAGAGTATAAATTAGTGCCCATACGAAATACTGTTGCACTATTTACCATTTGCTTAATCTTGCATATACCAAAATCAATAACTTTCACATCTCCATTATCATCAAGCATTATATTGTTGGGATTAATATCTCTATGAATAATACCATTATAATGAGCTGTTTCTATTGCCGATAATAATTGCTTGATTATTTTGAATTTCTGCTTAGCTGTCAATCTAGATATGTTTGTATTTGACAAAGTTTCCCCGCTGATATATTCCAAGAATATGCAGCCTACTTTTTCCTTATCATTGGTGTTTCTATTGACACGCAACAAATTCTTGTGTCCTAATATCTTTACAATACTATCACATGTATTAAGACTATATAATGCCTGTACTTCTCTTGAAAATATACCTTGATATAGTGGTTGATCAACACCAAATATAGTCTTACGAACATATAAATCCCCAGTGTTTTCATCTTGTACAAGATCAACTGCAGAATTTGTATCTCCTCGTCTGCTTAAATTGCGAACTAATTTTAACTCATCATATTTTGGCATATTAACACTCCTTTGTACTACATTTTATTGACTCAACTTTTCTTTTTTTAATATCTCTTCATATAAGCGCAGACGTTTTTTATAACATTTATATCGCAATTTCATCTGAAATTTCGTAATTATATTATCTTACCGATGCAAGCGATTTACAAGGTTATAGTTCATATCGCAATATAAGTCAATAATACAACCTAAAACATTTTATTCCATAACCACACTAATAAACCACGATTGGTTGTATAAAGCTCTATAATCAAAACACATAACAATAATAAAACTCCCCAAGCTATAGACCAACCAGTTAAACCTCTTCTAGCTGACTTATTTGCCTCGTCAAAAAGTCGATCATCCTGAAAAGCTTCGCTAATTTCTAAATCTGATAAAACATCCTTATAATTTCTTTTCAATTCTTCATATCCTATACGCACTTTCTTTAATTTGTATATTGTTTCAAAAATACATATGACCATATACACCATAGAACCCATCACAAAAAGTTCTATTATATATATCGTATGCTTCGTAAAAATATCTTTCCAATCTTGCGTCGTTCCAATGTCTGTTAATACAACTGTAAAAAGGAAGACAAATATCGCAAATAAGTTTGCCTTAAACTTACCAAGAATGCCTATCCGGAACTGCCTACTGAAGGACTCTCAGACTGGAAAGAAGACGATTC
>CALEPT010000235.1 GCA_937910385.1 uncultured Ruminococcus sp.
AAAAAAAAAAAAAAAAAAAAACAAGTATTTTGTGCATTTTACATCAATATTCTATTTTTTACCCAAAACACACTGATAATTTTGCAGCATTATATACAAATGTGCAATTTTAAAGTAAGCTGAGAAGCCGATTCACTCATCAAGCTCTATGAGCTTGTCAAAGTCCTCGTCGATACGCTGTTTCAGCTCATCTATTTCAGCGCATTTCGCGTTAATCAGCTCGTAATCGCTGTAGACCTCTTCGCTTCCTATCTCATCTGTCAGGAGGTCTATCCGCGCCTGAAGCTCGTCTATCTCATTTTCCAGCCGGCGCATTTCGTTCTTGCGCGCAGCATCGGCACTTCGCTGCTGCTTACTTCGGTAGGTTTTTTCGGACTTTTCCTTTGCCGCCTCGGCTGCACGCTGCTGCTTTTGTGCATCAGCAGCGCGTTTCTCCTGAGCCTGCTCTTCACGCAGCACGTCGAGGTACTTCTCAAATCCGAAGCTGTGGCAGCGGTATCCGCCATCGGTAAGCTCAATGAGGCGGTCGGCTATCTTGCTGAGAAGATAGCGGTCGTGCGAGACGAAAATTATCGTACCCGTGTACTCCGCGAGCGCCTCCTCTATAGCCTCTTTTGAGGCGAGGTCGAGGTGATTCGTTGGCTCGTCGAGGATCAGAACGTTGCCGTGCTCCTGCATCATTATCGCGAAGCAGAGCTTTGCCCGCTCGCCTCCGCTGATGACTCCCGTCTCCTTGAAAACGTTCTCGCCGACAAGCCTTACCTGAGCGAGCAGACTGCGCACCTCCAGCTCCGACATTGAAGGATATCGGCTGTGGAGCTCCTCCATAACGGTGAGCTCTTTATTGAGATTGGCACTTTCCTGCTCAAAATAGGATATCTTTATGTTGCTGTTCCAACGGACTATGCCCTTGTGCGGAAGCTGCTCCTGTATTATTTTCAGCAGGGTGGACTTGCCGATCCCGTTATCGCCGATTATGCCTATCTTCTCGCCTCTGCGCACCTCGAAGCTGAGCTCGTCCACGAGGGTCTTTCGCGAAGCGCCCTCCCCCACTGAGATATCCACTCCCTTGACCTTCAGAACGTCGATAGGCGGCTCTACCGCGTAGGTGAAGCTTATTTTCGCGTGCTTGGTATCATGGACGGGGCGCTCTATTCGCTCCATTTTTTCGAGCTGTCTGCGGCGGCTCTGCGCCATTTTCGTGGTAGAGGCACGCACGAGATTCCTTGCAACATAGTCCTCAAGCTGTGCTATCTGCTTCTGCTGCTGCTCGTATTCCTTTTCGCGGCGGGCGGTGTTCTCCTCCCTCTGGCGGACGAATGCGGAATAATTCCCCTTATAGCGTGTAAGCACTCCGCGCTCTATCTCGCATATCGAAGTACACAGACGGTCGAGGAAATAGCGGTCATGCGACACGATGAGGACAGCTCCCCTGTATGAGCGCAGATAGTCCTCCAGCCACATTATGGTCTTGAAGTCGAGGTGGTTAGTAGGCTCGTCGAGGATAAGCAGATTAGGCTCCTCCAGCAGGAGCTTCGCTATGCACAGGCGGGTCTTTTCGCCGCCGCTGAATCCCGAAACTGTGCGGCTGAGCTCTTCTCCCGAAAATCCCATTCCGCTCAGGACTGTACGTATCTTCACATCTGTATTGTATCCGTCGTTTGCCTCGACCCACGAGGTAAGCTGCTGATATTGGTCGGCTGAGGAGCTGTCGCCGAGCTCTATTTCAAGCTCTATCTCACGCAGCCTGTCTATAGCACGGTGTACCGGCTCAAAAACGCTCCTCATCTCGTCGATGACGGTGCTTTCGGAGTCAAGTCCGCTCATCTGTTCGAGATAGCCGACGGTAGCCTTAGCCGCAAACGACACTATGCCGTCCTTTTCCGTAAAGCGATCCGGCTCGACCGAGCCTGTCAGTATTTTCAGCAGTGTTGATTTACCGCAGCCGTTGTTCCCGACCAGACCTATTTTATCGTTCTCGTCGATAGTCAGTGAGATATTTTTAAGAACCTGATCTCCGTTATAGAATTTGTTTATATTTGTCAAGCTTGCAAGCATATTCGATTTCCTTTATGTTTATTTATCGGGCATTGGACCCTTCCCCGCAATACCGCTCAGTGCGGCAATTGTGCATTATTATGATAACACATTATCCGGAATAAAGCAACAGTCACAGTGAAATTTCATCACAGGGCAAGTAAAAACGCTCCCTGTTGAGGGAGCGTTTCTGAGAGGGGTATTATGAATGTCCTGTTATTACTTGTATGATTCGGGCAG
Organism: uncultured Ruminococcus sp.; assembly: GCA_937910385.1. Taxonomy (GTDB): domain Bacteria; phylum Bacillota; class Clostridia; order Oscillospirales; family Ruminococcaceae; genus Ruminococcus. The sequence continues at coordinate 2,278 of CALEPT010000235.1, forward strand.
AGAATCTATGAGCTTGAGAAGTGATCTCTGTATCGAAAGAGCGTCCATAGATGTGAGACCGTCGCCGCGTGCATTTACATCAGCATTGTCCTGTCCCTGCTCCGTTATGTGGTCATTGTCGTAGCCTGTGAGTCCGTATCTGTCGGGATTTGAGATAGACTGAAGTACGAGAACCGCGTCAGCCATTTCTACTATACCGTTGCAATTAGCATCTCCGTAAATTATATTGTCCTGCGGAGCTGATGTAGTGGTGGTCGTCGTCGTGACTGTTGTGGTCGTAGTAGTTGTTGTTGTAACGACAGTCTGATCCGCTACAGCAAATACCGTATATCCAACACAGCCGGAGGACTGTCCGTTTGTTCCGAGAGTAACAGTCTCGCCTGCCTTTACCGACTTTGAGTAAATAACGTAATTTACATCGTTCGAGCTCTGAGCAGTTTCGCCTGTAAGTGTCCAGCCGCTGAGGAAAGAAGGAGTCTCCGTTACCCTTTCATCAACTGCGACGTATATTGTCGCATCTGCACCGGCGATAAAAGTTGCCAGATCGCTCGTGCTGTTCTTTGAATCACAGGCAGCAGCGATATACTCTGCCCCGATGAGGGTATCGGAAAGCGCGGTGTAAGTAAATGTACGGTCGCCGTACACATCGCTGCCTACACCGACTGTGCTCCTGATCGACCAATCCGAAGCATTGGCATTATCAAGAACATCAAGCTGAGTGATGAGTTTTCCGCTTATGGGAAGTGCCTTGCCGAACACGGTATAGTTAACAACGGAATTGGTAGTAGTGCAGTTCACGCCTAATGTAACCGACTCGCCTTCGCTGAGGAGCTTTTTGTATACAATGAAGGTAACATCGTTGCTGCCTTGAGCAGTCATATCGGTTTTTGTCCAGCTGCTCAGCCATGTGGGAACTGTTGCATTGTCCTTGACTCTCTGATCGAGGAGAACATATGCGTACATATCCGCTCCTGCAATGAATGTTGCCTGATTGGAGGCAAAGCCCTTGGAATCACAGGCAGTGAGGATTGATTCACAGCCATTGAACTCAGAAGGAAGCGAAGTGTACGTTACTTCGCGGTCGCCGAATACAAGCCCACCCTCGCTTATTGTGGGAGAGATCACCCAATCCTGATAATTGTCGGTATCGTTCACGAGCACCTGCTTGAAGAGTGTGCCGTCCTTGGGCATCACCTTTATCTCAAGAACCCATTTCTGGTCGTCGCTGCCGTTGCATTCCCATTCAACTATGCTTGCACCGCTGTCCTTTGAGCCTGCGAGAACTCCGAGACAGCTGTCGTCTCCCGAAACTCTTGTACACATGGTATATGTACCGTCTCCGTTATCCACGAATTTTATCATTCGCGCTTCAGAATTATCATTGCCCCATATTCCTATCTCTGTGCCGTTATCCGCACTGCCGTAAGGTACGTCGAGACAATGTGTGTTTCCGCCGCTGAGATTGGTATAAAGGTAATAGTAACCGCTTCCTGCGGATTCAAGGACCCAGATATCCGAATCCTCATTATTTCCCTGAGTGAGCTTCGTACCGTTTGCAGCATCACCGTTTACCTCGAGGTAAAGTCCGCTGTTCACATTCTTGATCTTATAATAATGTGTTGTATCGATAACAGCGCCTTTTTTGCCTGCAACTGCTCCGTTCACTTCACAGCCGTTTCTTTCGGGCATACTGTAGCCTGTGCCGAGGAAAAAGCTGGGGTGAGGCGGCTGGTTATAGGCTGTATTCTGAGAGGATACCTGCATACGGTACTGGGGGTCGTGCATGAGGGTAGTCACGCGGTAGTCGGTATCATAAGTAGTGCAGAAAATTCTGATAGACTTGCTGTCAGCCGCTCTTACGATGAGCTCCTCACGCCAGTCGCCGAAGATATCAGCGGAAAGGCAGGGGGTACCCTTTGTGGTATTGCAGGTGTAATAGCCGTCGGTCGAAAGGAGATTAGTTATCGTAGTACTTCCCGCATTTCCTGTCAATTTGGATATAGTCGCCGGCGAATCGGTATAGCCATCAAGTATCTCACGCTCGAGGTCGCCGTCCCAGTATGAGAGGAAGTTGATAGCCGGGCGGCGGCATGAGAGGGTATTGCCGTTTACGTCAACTACAGGAGTGGAGTCGTCTGAAAGCTTATTGCCCCAGCACTCTGCACCGGGATTTCCTGCCCATACATTATCTGCACAGCAGCGTCCCGTATCGCCTGCGCCGTTCTGGTGATAGAGTATCTTTTTCTGGTCGAGGTCAAGGAGCGAAACCCCGTAGCCGGATTTGGAATCTTCATGGCATATCCATGCCTCAATACCGGGGTTTGTGGGATCGAGATCTGCAACGTGCATTGCGTCGCCGTGTCCCTGACTTGTAGTATAATACAGTGTTCCGTCATCATCAATGACCGATGCACCGGTTATTACCTCCTGCTTGCCGTCGCCGTCCACATCGGCAGGCATACTGTTGTGGTTTCCGCAGCCGTAGCCGGCAGCAGAGGTGCTCGTTCCGGTATCGAATGTCCACATTTTTACGAGCTTTTTATTTTCGACCTTCCACGCAGTGGCTGTCATACGTCCGTAATATCCGCGTCCGTTCACAATACAGGGGTGAATGCCGTCAAGATAAGCAACTGTTCCCCAGAAACGGTCAACGCGGTTTGTCTTGTCGCTGCTCTTGCCCCATGCGGTTGTAGTACCTCTGGCGATCTCATAGTTAACAGTATCAAGAGCTGCACCGGTTTCTCCGTCAAAGAGGGTGTAATACTCGGGACCCGTGATTATAAATCCGCTGGAATTGCGGTAATCCGCGGAAGAATCGCCTATGACCTTTCCAACGCCGTCAACAGTTCCGTCGGCGGTCTTACAGGTCATCTCAGCCTTTCCGTCGAGGTCGAAATCGGCAACATAAAACTGGGTGTAGTGCGCGCCTGCACGGATATTTTTACCGAGGTCGATACGCCACAGTCTTGTTCCGTCGAGCTTATAGCAGTCGATGTAAACGTTGCCTGTAGTACCGGACTGCGAGTTATCCTTCGAGTTGTTAGGATCCCATTTCAGAAACAGCTCATACTGTCCGTCGCCGTCAACGTCTCCGACTGACATATCGTTTGGTGAATAGATAGATGACGGAGGCGAGAGCGGTATATCGAAATACGCATTGTTGGATATGAGGGAACAGTTTTCCGATCCCTTGACAGTGCTTCCTATGAGGTAATCCACTCTGTAAGTAGAAGAAGCGGAACCGCTCTTGTCGAGATAGCAGGTCGCATCGCCAGAATTGCTCGTGTAAATAAGGCTGCCGTCGCGGTATAGTTTGAAAACCGCGTTGTCATCGTCGTTTGTGAGCCAGCGCCAGCTTACGAGCATTCCCGAGCCCGTGTTAACCGCCGAGATACCTCTGTCAAGGTATTCGAGCACGTTCGAGCTGAATGCCGACGCAGCTGAAGCGGTCAGCGTACTGCTCGTTACGGTATTCACAGGTACTGATGACGTGGCAGCACATATTGCAGCAGCAGATGCTGCCGCTGTGAGCTTCTTGAAATTAAGTCTCATAAAAGTTCCTTTCCCCCTGTGCCTGTGATGCCGGCACAAGGCTTCCCCGGCGGCAATAATTCAATTTTTAACGACTGCCGCTTGATAATTTTGATTTTTCTCTAACAGATTCATATTTTGTCTATAAATATATTATACATAATTACTTCGCAATTACAATCAAAAATCCTATCATGTTAAGAAGATTTTTTGAAATTCTCACAAAAAATATGCAAAATCATCTTGAATTCACTTTGAAAGTATGATACAATATTTCATGTAAAATAAAATCGCCGTTTTAAAAAATGATACTGCACGCATGTGCAATATAATTCGCACATTATTTTGAATACTATTTCAGGATAAATCTTTGCTGTGATCGTTGAATCAATACCGTCGTGCATCGTGTTTGCAGGATCGTTAATATAAATTGACCGGAGGGAGGAGCTCTATGAGCAAAAGGCTTTTGATAGGAGTAATAATGACTGACTGCCACGTCGATTTTCAGGGTGAAATACTCAGAGGCATAATATCTCAGGCATTCAAAAGCAATTGCGATGTCGCAGTGATCGCGCCGCTGCATAATTTTTCTGTTAATTCCGTTCATAAAAATACGGAAAAGCAGCTCTTTGACCTCATATTATCAGAGAAGATAGACGGTTTTATCTACGACAGGAACACATTCTACCGCGAAGATATAAGAGAACACATAGACACCCTATGCAACCGCACCGGCAAGCCCGTTATGCTTCTCGATTACAGCAGCCATAAGAACTTCGAGACCACCTCGGTAGACGATTGTGACGCCTTTGAGACTATAACCGATCACCTCATCAGCGTTCACGGTCTCAAAAAGATATATTGCCTCACCGGTCCCAAAAAGGTATTCAACGCCGAGGAAAGACTGCGCGGTTATATGAATTCAATGAAAAAGCACGGTCTTTACTTCGACAGATCTTACTATGAATACGGCGATTTCTGGATAGAAGCTTCAAAAAAATTCGCCGCAAGGATAATCAGCGGCAAGCTCGAACGCCCCGAAGCTATAGTATGCGGAAACGATATAACCGCCATAAATATATCCAAAGAACTCATAGCCGGCGGCATAAGAGTCCCTGAGGATATCGCCGTCACAGGCTACGATGCCTCTATGGACGGCTACTATGCAACTCCCTCTATAACCAGCTACAGCCGCCCTAATTTTCAGCTCGGCGCAGAAGCATTCAGAAGGCTGTATCGCATCATAACAGGCAGGATCTGCCGCAAGGTGCAGAATGAGAACGGTGAGCTCAGACTCGGAAAAAGCTGCGGCTGCTCGGAAAACCCTCAGCTTCGCCACAACATACAGCGAATGATGAAAATAAACAGCACAAATGAAGCAAATCTTCTCTACGGCGATATGCTCTTCGATATAACCAACACCGATAACATCCCGATTTTCGCTGACAGACTCGATAACTACACCTTCTTCCTGTATAAAATGAACAGGATAAGGATATGCCTTACAAAAAAATACATAGACTCCCTGAGCGCGGCGGATATATCCGATCTTTCCTTCCGCGCAGGAGATGAGGTGTGCGTTGTTCTTGCAAAATCAGCTGTCAAACGCGAAACGGAATCCATGGGCTATTTCAGATCACGAGAGCTTCTGCCTGATTATGATGACAAAAACAGAAATCACCCATCGGCATTTTATATCTCTCCGCTCCATTACAACGATAATTTCTTCGGATATTCCGCAGTCTCTTTCGGCAAGGAGCCGATCTCGTTCGGTTCGCTTTACCTGAAATGGATAAATTACGTCAATGTCGCTCTTGAACAGGTAAGAATAAAAGCGATAATGAACAATACTATTAAAAACACAAGCCGTGCTCTGCTCTATGACAGCATCACAGGAATGCTCAGCCGGAGCGGTATCGAGAATGAATTCGCAAAGCTCGTATCGTCAGGCTCGCACATGGGAAATAATGCCGAGTTTATCGTCGTTGATATGCAGGCTATAAAAAAGACCTATTATCACAGCGGTGAGGAGAAGCGCAATCAGACAGCCGCCGCCTTCGCAAAGCTTGTACAGTCATGCCTTGAGGAAGGTGAGCTGATCGGTGTATGGTCTTCGGATACGCTGTGCATCATAAGCTTTAAAAGCGGCAGAGATAAGGATATATACGACGAGCTGCTGCGAAAAATGGCTGAATCAAAGTTCCGTGCCGACGAGGAATGCAACATTGATTTTTCAATAGGGCTGTATACCGCCGAAGCCAAGCCCGATCTGAATGTTTCAGACGCGGTATACAAGGCGAGCATCAACACTGTGAGCACCTACTCGACTTCGGAAAGCAGTGCCAATCCGCAATTTGAAAAGCTCTGTATGCTCCGCAGCCGCATGATAAAAAACCCCGAGCTGCCGTGGAATATAAGCGAGATCGCAGAAAGCCTGTACCTCAGCAAGAGCTATCTGCAAAAAATATATAAATCCTACTTCAACAAGAGCATTATCGAGGAAATGATACAGTTCAGGATCGATAAGGCTAAGGGACTGCTGTCCGCTACAAATATGACCGTCACGGAAATTTCAAGGGAATGCGGCTACTCCTCGTATAACTACTTTGTACGTCAATTCAGAACGTGTGAAGGAGCCTCGCCCTCGGAATACCGCGAATCCCAGCGCGCCAACGGCACACAGCACTGACCATATCAGACAGCAAGCATTGCACATCCCTGCTCCGGCGGATATCCCGCCGATAGTCTATAGGCTAATTTACGTATATTTCCCTCTGTTCACATATGTCTCCCTCAAGCCTGTACGTCACGGTATAGGCGAGGGAGTCTTCTTTTTTCTCCTCAGAGATACTGCGGTCAAGTATACTTGTATCCGAGAGGAAATTCTTTTCATAAAGATATATTTTTTCCATAAGCTTTTCCTTGAGCTCTTCTTCGGTATACTCCGTCTCGGACAGCTCGGTTTCCGTAAGCTTGCTGCTTACGATGCCTATAGGCAGTGTCTTGCCGAACAGCCGCAGGCTGCTCTCACTTTCCTCAGAAGTATAGCTTTTGTATTTGTTCCTGCCAAGAAACAGCGGGACGTTTGCACTGAAAAGCTTGAGATACCGGCGCTTTTCGCTCCTGCCGGTCGGGTCATAGCGCTCCTGCGTGGTCTGTGCGGTAAAGGTCACGGTCTCCTCATAGATCCCATTTATCACTCCCATTGCATGATGCACCGTAACGTGCCCCGTCTCGTCCTCGGCAAGACCGCTTATCAGCATTGTCCCTTGCGGAACATAGTCCCCAACCTTGTGCATCAGCATTCCGTCATATACTGATGTATAGGTTATTTCGGCGTCCCGTGACGCAACTACGTTGCACGGTATTCTTTCAAGCACCATGTCCGGCTTCTGCACTATCTCTGTTATCTGAACGACAATACGATTTCCCGTATGCCGTATCCCTGCCCATGATATGTCGTCCACCATGAGCCTGAGCTTGTTTTCACAGATATGAAAATCAATATCCCCGATGTACGCACCCTTATCTATCCCGAGCTCTGAAAGCGCTGCAAGTATCACATCATCGCTTACCGCAGTATTTCCCTCTATCTCGATGCTGACAACTACATTTGAAAAATACATTCCGCCGATAAGCACAAGAATTGCTCCGAGTAAAAGTCCTATCCTTTTGCGGTAGCGTATCAGCTTTGCCGAAAGAGTTTCGTATTCTGCACTTGTGAGAGAAACTCCGCACTCCCGAGCCATTTGCTCGACCTTCGGCAGATCGCGGCGGTAGATCTCGCCGTAAAAAACATTCCTGCGGCAATACTGCCCGAAGCAGTATATCTCTCCGCCGTGTATGCGATTGATGAAACGATAAAGATTTTTCCCCTCAGCGTTTATCCTCACGCAGCCCCTCAGCTGATCCTTCATGCTTTGCGGCTCTCCTTTCAATGAGATCTATCTGTGATATTTTTCCCCTTACTATCAGTCCTCTCGCGCAGAAATCATATGCCTTCAGACCGCTTCCCCAGATCTGTACACAAAGTCCCCCTGATATAAGCCGCATGAACACCTCGTTGTATTCCTCTATCCGCCGGCAGTTTTCTATCGTCAGCTCCTTGTTGCCCTGTATATGTATATCCGTATTCAGGAAGAGCATATCCCTTGCCTTATCAGCAGCTTTTTCAAACAATAGTATCACCCCTCTTAAAGTATCAGGTTTCGGTGTAAGGCTTAAAGACTGAAAGCCTTACACCTTAGGTCTACATAAATCCTTCCTCATAATAATATGATTAACAGGGTGATGATTATGAGGAATTTTATTGAAAAAGCTCTGAAAGGCATGAAAACAGCCGCAGCTGTATGCGCCTTTACATTCTGTATATTTGCCACAGATACAGTATCCGGAGCAGTTTCGGGCGCTGTGGAACGCTGTGTGAATGTTGTTATCCCCTCGCTCTTTGCTATGATGATAATTTCGGGACTGCTCGTGCGCAGCGGAATGATCTCAGCCGTTCCGCGTTTTATCGGTGTCATCGGCGAGAAGCTCCTCGGCATGGAACGCTTCGTTCTTCCGGTATTTACGTTCGGAATGTTCGCAGGATATCCCGTAGGAGCAAAAATGATATGCGCGCAGTACGAAAACGGACATCTTGATAAAAAACGTGCCGAGCTCCTTTGCGGACTCTGCTTCGGTGCAGGCCCCGCATTCATCTTCGGCTGTATTTCGGGCAGGCTTTATAGTTCTCCGTCGGCAGGGATCGCGATCCTCGTATCAAACATAACGGCAAATATCATTATCGCCGCAGCCTTTTCCCCCATACTGAGAAAAACGATCTCACGTAACTCAGGACGAAAAAGCATCTCCCTTTCGGCTGATATGCTCACTCAGTCAGTGCTTGGGGCAGGACGTTCTATGGCGGATATATGCATGATGATAGCGGCATTTTCTGTTATCTCCGCGATCCTTTCGCAGCTTGGTATTTCCGAAGCCGCAGGAAGGCTGATCTCCGAAGTCTCGGGCAGGGACAAGGCAGCCTGTGAGGCTCTTTTCCGCTGTGCGCTTGATGTTACTGCCGCGGAAGAGCTCCCTTGCGGCGATTATTCGCTTCTTCCCGTTATAAGCTCGCTTACCTCCTTCGGCGGATTGTGCGTGATTTTCCAGATCTCTGCCATAACCTCGGGAAAGCTCTCGGTCAGACCGCTTATATTCATAAGGCTCACCGCCGCTGTTATGAGCTTTTTCATATGCCGGACCGTAATGCCGTTCATCCTCAGAAATGAAGCCGTCACAGCCGCTGCGGTAAACATCAGCATTCACAAAGGCAGCTCCCCTGTTCCGTCTGTAATGCTCATTCTGATGACAGCAGTCCTCTTTCTCGAATCAGCAGAAGAGCATTCTCACGGAAAAGCCTGAACCGGCAAAAATTCTTCCTAAAAAACTTTCGGCAACTATTGACATTTTCAGCTATAAATGCTAAAATTAAGTTAACTATAACCACACTGATCTATAGTGTATACGAGAGGGGAAATTTTTATGAAAAAAATCACAGCTGCTATTACAGCACTCTTATCCGCATCAGCCATGTCCATATCGGCAGCAGCGCCAGCCTTTTATAATATGCCCGTCGCTACAGTCTCGGCTGCCGACACAACAGGCGACGACTGGCTTCACGCAGAAGGCAGCCGTCTCTATGACATGAACGGCAATGAGGTATGGCTCACCGGCGCAAACTGGTTCGGCTTCAACTGCACCGAAAACGTCCTTCACTACCTCTGGAGCGGCGACATAGACGATATGGTCGAGGATATCGCTGACCACGGCATCAACGTGCTCAGGATACCTGTCTCGACCGAGCTGCTCTACAACTGGATGATCGGCGATCCCGACCCTATCCAGAGCGTTAATCCCAACAACGACCCCTACTATCCTTTCAACGTTGACCTCATCAACGAGGACGGCTCCGTCATGAACAGTCAGGAGGTCTTCAATGTTCTGCTTAAAAAATGTAAGCAGTACGGCGTTAAGGTGTTTATAGACATTCACAGCCCCGAATCCAACAACTCCGGACATAACTACGGTCTCTGGTACGGGAAGAGCTTCACGGCGAATGACGGCAAGACCGTAGAGGTCACTACGGAGGTATGGCAGGAGACCCTCGCGTGGACTGCCGACTATTATAAAGGCGACGATACGCTTATCGGATTCGACCTCAAGAACGAACCGCACAGCACCTACGGCGGTGCTCCCGTTGATGCCATATGGGACAACTCCTCCGCCGAAAATAACTGGAAAAAGGCCTCGCAGGACTGTGCTGACGCTATCCTCGAAAAGAATCCCCACGCACTCATTCTCATTGAGGGCGTAGAGGGCTATCAGGGTCACGGAGCATGGTGGGGCGGAAACCTCCGCGGCGTCGCAGATTACCCTGTAACTCCCGCCTCGGGCACGAGCCAGATAGTCTACTCGCCTCACGATTACGGTCCGATAGTAAGCGAACAGACATGGTTCAACAAAAACTTCACCGAACAGACCCTCCTTGATGATTACTGGTACGACACTTGGGCTTACCTCGTGGATAAAGACGTAGCCCCCCTGCTTATCGGCGAATGGGGCGGACGTATCCCCGACAGCGTGGATGAGGAGGCTCTGCTTTCCGCCAACTCAACAACTCTCACTGACGTTGAAAAAAATGTAAAGTGGATGATACTTCTGCGCAACTACATGATAAAGAACCACATCAACCACACATTCTGGTGCCTGAACGACGACTCCGGCGATACCGGCGGACTATGGAAAAGCATTCAGTACAATCCCACAACGGGAACTGTCATCGAATGGGATACCGAAAAGTACAATATCTTTGAATCCGCTCTGTGGCAGACCCTTGACAGCGGAAAGTTTATAGGTCTTGACCACCAGACTGCACTCGGTGCTAACGGTATCTCTCTAAATGACTTCTATACCAGCTATTCCTCAACAGAGGGCAGTAATCTCGACGGCGGCAAGAAGTCCGGCGGTGAACCTGTTATCTCCGACGGCACTACTACTACCACCTCGACTACTGTCGCCTCCACAACGACTACCCAGACCGAAACGACCGATATATCAAGCGTCAGTAATATCGTTTACGGAGACGCTAACCGCGACAATGACATCAATATGGCAGACGCTGTTCTGATATTGCAGTCGATCGCAAACCCTGATAAATACGGCGAAAACGGCACCGAAAAAGACCATATCACCGCGCAGGGCATGATAAATGCCGACTGCTCGGGCAGCGGAGACGGCGTTACATCAAAGGACGCCTTAGCAATACAGAAATATACGCTAAAGCTAATCAGCTCTCTGCCCGAGGAATAAATATCACATTAAAGGGGAATTATTATGAAGTTTAAAAAAATCTTCGCAGCCGCGCTCGCACTTTGCATAGTGGGCGGAGCTGCGCCGACTGCGGCAAGGTACGCTCCGGGCTCCGTGCTGACGGCAAGTGCGGAGGAGTACTCGGGAACTTGCGGCGAAGATCTTGCATGGACTCTCACCGAGGACGGCACTCTTACAATAAGCGGAACGGGGGATATGTACGATTTCAGCAGCAGCTCAGATGAAATGCCATGGTACGACTATCGCAAGCAGATAACAAGCGTCATCATCGAGGAGGGTGTAACCTGCATATCAGCAGAGGCTTTCTTCCTCTGCACAGCGGTCGTTTCGGTCGATATACCGTCTACAGTGGAAAATATAGACGAGAGCGCACTTGCAACGTGTATGGGACTTGAGACGATAAACGTATCTCCCGATAATCTGAATTATTCAAGTCTGGACGGAGTCCTTTTCAACAAGGACAGGACCATTCTGCTCAAATATCCGTCAAACAGGACAGTCGAAAGCTATACCGTACCCGATACCGTATTGAGGATAGAGAACCGCGCAATGTGGATACTGCGCAACATGACCTCGCTGACGCTGCCCGACGGTCTCAAGGAGATAGGTGAAGGCGCACTCTACAACAGCAAGCTGCTTGAAACGATAGATATCCCCGAAAGCGTTGATAAGATACAATGGTCTGCGTTTTCCAAAACAGAATGGTTCACGGCGCGGCAGGCAGAGGATCCGCTCGTTGCCGTTAACGGCATTCTCATAGACGGCACAGCCTGTACGGGCGATATCGTTATCCCCGATGATATCCATACTATCAACGAGTTAGCAATGAGCAGATGCGAGGCTATTACCTCTGTAACGATACCGAGCAGTGTAAAGACGGTAGACTATTGCGCATTTGCGGGCTGTGAAGGTATCGCTGAGCTTACCATAGCAGAGGGTGTGGAAAACATTGGTATAGGCGCATTCAGCAGTTGTACCTCGCTCGCGGAGGTAACAGTACCTGCTTCCGTGTCGGTCATCGGCGAAGGAGCATTCTACTGCTGCGAGTCGCTCGAAAGGATAACTATCCTCGACCCCGACTGTGATATCTGCGACGAAGAGTTCACGATATGCAATTCGGAGAGCAGCTCGAAGGCTGTGTTCACGGGCACTATCTGCGGCTATGAAAATTCTACCGCTCAGGCTTATGCAGAGAAGTACGGATATAACTTTGTTGCTCTCGACGGCGGATCTGATGTAGTATACGGCGACGCAAACAGCAACGCCACTATCGAAATGGCAGATGCCGTGCTGATACTCCAGTCGCAGTCCAATCCCGATAAATACGGCGTGGACGGAACAGAAGAGGGGCATATCACGGCACAGGGCATGATAAATGCCGACTGCTCGGGCAGCGGAGACGGCGTTACTGCTAAAGATGCCTTAGCGATACAGAAATATCTGCTCGACCTTATAACTCTGCCCGAGGAATAAAAAACGTTTATTGCGGCAGGGTCTGACAAGCCCGCCGTAAAATATAAAATGAGAGGGAAATCATCATGAAAAAAATCTTCAAGGCTACGGCAGGGGTCGCCTTGGCGGCGGTAATGACCGTCTCCGCATCGGCTTCGTTTGTTCCTGCCGAAGTAACCACAAACCATGCTGCCGCATCTTCTGACGACAGCAGCGACGACTGGCTTCACGCAGTCGGGAGCCGTCTCTACGACAAAGACGGCAATGAGGTATGGCTCACGGGAGCTAACTGGTTCGGCTTCAACTGCACAGAAAATCTTGCACACGGACTCTATGCAGCCGATGTTGACAACTTCCTTTCGAGCGTTGCCGACCACGGGATCAACATCATACGTATGCCTATCTCGACAGAGCTGCTTCTCTCATGGATGAACGGCAAACCGCTTGAAGTATCAAGTGTCAATGCAGGCTACAGTCCTCCGACTGACGTTGTAGGTGAGGACGGATCTGTCACAAAAGCAGGCACATACGTCAACATCAACAAGGATTTCGTCCTCGAGGACGGAGAAACGGTCAAGAACAGCATGGAGATATTCGACGTCATCATGCAGAAAATGAAGGACTACGGTCTGAAGGTGATGATAGACGTACATAGTCCTGCTTCACACAACTCAGGTCATAACTATAACCTATGGTACTATGATCCCGACGCTGAGGACGCTGATAATATGGCTGTAGGCCATTTCTCAGACGAACAGATCACATGGGATAACTGGAAGGATTCGATCACATGGCTTGCTGAGAAATACAGCAGCGACGATACCATCATCGGCTATGACCTCAAAAATGAACCCCACGGCAAGCGCGGCTACAGCGGTACTACCTGTCCCGATACGATAGCAAAATGGGACGGCTCGACCGATCTTAACAACTGGGCTTATTCCGCAACCGAATGCGCAAACTCTGTACTTGCAGTAAACCCCAACGCCCTCATATTTATAGAAGGCGTCGAACAGTATCCCAAGACAGAAAAGGGTTATACCTATGATACCGCCGATATCTGGGACGCTCCTGCGGACATATCACCGTGGTATGGCGCATGGTGGGGCGGAAATCTCCGCGGCGTAAGGAACTATCCCGTAGTTCCCGACAGCGGCACGAGCCAGATAGTTTACTCTCCCCACGACTATGGTCCGTCGGTTTACCCTCAGGCATGGTTCTACCTTACAGACGACAGCAAAACCTTTACAGAGCAGACGCTGCTTGACGACTACTGGTACGATACATGGGCATATATCAATGCCGAGGAGATAGCTCCGCTTCTGATAGGCGAATGGGGAGGTTACATGGACGGAGCTGAGAATCAGAAGTGGATGGAGCTGCTGCGTGATTACATGATAAATCACCACATAAGCCATACTTTCTGGTGCCTGAACCCCAACTCAGGTGATACAGGCGGACTTCTGGGATACGACTTCACAACATGGGATAATGATAAATATTCTCTCATGGAGAAATCCCTCTGGCAGACACTTGACAGCGGAAAGTATATAGGCCTCGATCATCAGACCGCTCTCGGATCAAACGGGCTCTCACTAAGTGATTTCTATGCTAACTATGCTGCGTCGGAAGGAAGCAACCTCGACGGCGGCACGAAAACAGACGGCAAGGTAACTTCCACGACCACAACATTAAAAACAACAACTACTGCAACTACAACTACGACTACGATCAAGCCAACTGACAGCGGCATCATATACGGTGATGCAAACTGCAACGAGATCCTCGAAGTCGCCGACTCGGTCCTCATTCTCCAGTCCATCGCAAACCCCGATAAATATGGTCTTGGCGGCAGTGATTCAAATAGTTTAACGGAAAAGGGATATCAGAATTCCGACTGTAATCTCAGCCGCGACGGAGTTACAAGCATGGACGCGCTCTACGTTCAGCAGCGCCTGCTGAATCTGATAACTCTCCCCGTAGATTAAGCATTACAAAATAGAACAGCTTTACATCAGAATAGCCCGGGATCGGCAGATGATCACTGCCCCCGGGCTTTATTATTTCTCATTGGAAACGCTCCTGCTGCTATGCGCTATCCCGAAATGTCCACAGACATTTTGAGATCTGCCGTCAATGACGGCAGGCGGCGAAAAGCGCCGCAAGCGCTCCGTGTATACTGCCTCTGCAAATCCGCAAAGCGGATTTACGGCTGCATCGCAGCCTGCAAAATGCACTTTGTACATTTTGCAGCAGAGGCAGTATATAAAAGAGGCAGAGCCTCAGCACTTTAAAGCTGAGGCTCTGCGTTTATTGTCGTTATCGATTCTTCTGCACTTGTGCTTCCGTCATCTGCGACCTTTACCTTTACCTGTACCGATTTTGTCTGATCGGCAGCGGATTTAAGTATGATGTAAGTCTCGCCGGGAGCTATTGCTGTAATGTGACCGTAAGCATCTACAGTTGCTATTGTTTCATCCTCTGAGGACCAGAGCTCGTCCGCTTCTGTTGAGCCCTCGGGATACTCCTCAACGAAAGGCATATCCGTCTCGCCTACCTCGAGGTATACGCTGTATTTATCAAGCTTAAAGCCGCTCGTATTGACCGTAGTTGTCTCTGTTGTGGTTATGGGAGCTGTAGTCAGAGCGGGATCGGTCGTGGGAACTATAGTAGTTGTCGTTGTACTTGCAGGAGTCGTATTGCTTTTCTTTTTAGTATCCTTAGTGCAGCCCTTGGCTATCAGAATGACGATCAGAAGGACTATAAGAGCGATTATACATAGTGCTGTAATCTGTCTTTTACGGAGAGTTTCCTTAGTGACTCTTCTGCGCGGACGCTGTGAGTCATAGTTGTTGTCCATATTCAAAAATCCCTTTCTTTAATTATTTGATTTTTCAGGGAAAATCTTCTGTGATTATTATACCATACTATTAACGAAATGTCACGTACTTTTGCAGTTTTTCCGCATTTTTTTAACATTTTCACATATAGCCCCTGTACTTTTTGTCAGATTTTAACAAATCCCGCCTCAAAGTCATCAATATTCATTCAACGATAAATAAATTATTTCCAAAATGTAAACCTTTGTTAACGGAAAAATCTTGACACGAGCGACGTTTATATAGTATAATGATAATGACTACAGCCGTACCTGCTATGTATTGCCCTCTCAAAGCCCTTTAGCGGCAGCAGTGTGCGGATATCGAAAGGAGTTTTAATGCTATGAAAAATCTTAAAAGGCTGCTTGCAGCCCTGACAGCCGTTACAGCGGTCATGTCATGTTACGCCTCGTGCGGCAAAGACAACAGCGGCAGCGATAATACTCAGACAACTACCGAAGCATGGAAGGGCGAGGACGAGGTGGATCTCGATCTCAGCGACCTCAACGGCGGCGAAGCTGTCGAAACTGCCGAGGAAATGACCCTCACGTGGCTCGCTGATTATGATATCAACCCATCCGGCTCTAACGACCGTTCAGTTGCGCTTTCGCTCTTTGAGGACGTTTACGGCGGTAAGATCAACTACGTTCAGACTACCTCCGATGATAAGTTCACCAAGCTCGCTACAATGATACTCTCGGGCGACGAAGTCGATATGTTCCCATATGAGTGGGACGCTGTTCCTAACGGAGTTACCAAGAATCAGTATGACCCCCTTGATCCCTACTTCGAGACTATGGGCATCGAAGACGGGCTCTGGGACGATATGGAAGACGTTATAGATATGTTTGAATATGATGGACAGCATTATGTTGTTCCCTACTCTATCTCAGATCCGCTTCTCATCACCTACAGCAGAAAAATGATGCAGGCAGAAGGTCTTGAAGATCCGTATGAGCTCTACGAGGACGGCGAATGGGACTGGGACGCTTTCATGGACATGATGGAGACATTCGTTTCAAATGCTCCCTCCGGCGCGACCAGATACGGTATCAACGGCTGGTTCGGTCAGGCAATAATACAGTCAACAGGTCATACGGTCATCAACTATGAGGACGGAGTTCTATATAATAACATCGACGACCCCGAGCTCGAAAAGGCTGAGCTCCTCATGCAGGAGATAGCTACAAAGCAGCTCTACAGAAACGAGTGGATAGGCTACTTCCCGGACGATCAGTCTACACTCTTCTTTGCTATGGCCGACTGGGCTCTCGGAGCTTCAAATGCCAAGAATGAAGATATGGATCTTATGATAGTTCCCTTCCCCAAGTCGCCCAACGCCGACGAGTATTACCTCTGCTGCAATTACGGTGCAAGAATGCTCGTTAAGAACTCCAAAAAGGGCGAGGCAGTCGCTACATATCTCAAGTGCGAAAGACTTGCCGCTACCGACGATTCCTACAAGGAGGCTGCAAAGGAGAAGGCTCTCATCGTCAACAAGACCGCTGCGGGCATAGTTACAAGCTATGTGACCGAGGAGCAGTACGACGCTCTCCAGACCTACCTTGACCCCGACAACGTAACCCCTATGTTCGACTTCGGCTACGGTATGGGTGACAGAATGTACGGCTCAGGCGAATACACATACGAGACCAGAGGCGTTATGGATAACCTCACAGACGCTCTCCTTGAGGGCAACGAAGCAGTTGACTCGTGGGCTTCGCTCCGCGACGCATGGACAGGTGTTATCTCCGAAGAGGTAGACCGCTTCAACAGCCTCAGAAATTCATAATGTGATCATGCAGGAGCGGACAAATTAGTCAGCTTCCCTTAACGGAAAAAGTGGGTTACCGAGCCTGAAATTATGGGCTCGGTAATTTTATGCCACGATTCCGCCAAAGGGGGCTCCCCTTGTCCGCTCCTTTTTTTAAATAATCAGCCTTAGAGCCAAATCATATGGAAAAACCGGAATTTTTTTCGCAAAAAGCCTTGATTTTTCCAAAAAAGTGTGATATAATAACGTACGATGATAGTTTAAGCTCAAGACCGGAACATTCCGGTCTTTCGTTTTGGTATGACTATTCAATAAATGCAGGAAAGGAGATTCCCCCGAAATTCAGGGGAGAACTTGTCTATGAAGTTCAAAAAATTCGGCAGCACCGAGCAAAAGGTCTACGACCTTATAAAGCCTATAACAGACGAACTCGGATATTACCTCTGGGACGTATGCTATGAAAAAGAAGGTGCAATGTGGTACCTGAGAGTCTTTATCGACAGCGACGAGGGCATTACGATCGCCGACTGCGAAAAAGCTACCGCTCCGATAAACGATATCCTCGACGAAAAGGATCCTATAGCTCAGAGCTATATGCTCGAGGTCGGCTCGGCAGGCCTCGAACGCAGCCTCGTCAAGGAGGAACACTTTCAGGTCTGCGAGGGCGATACCGTCAGAGTGCGCTTCATAAGGGCTGTAGACGGAGAAAAAGAGACGATCGCACACCTCGCAGGTGCGGATAAGGAAAAGATAACCCTCATCACCGACAGCGGCGAGGAAAAAAACTTTCCCCTCGCAGATATAGCTTTTGTAAAGCTGTATCTTGAATTCTGACCTATCAAAATAAAATACACTGGAGGAATTAACAGAAATGAATAAGAACAACGACTTTTTCAAGGCGCTTGAGTCTCTCGGCGAAGAAAACAGCGTGGAGACAGAGCTCCTCATCGAAAAAGTAAAATCAGCTATGCTGAAGGCGGCTAAGAGAGCTTACCCCCACAGCGAGGACAGAATAAGAGTCGATATCGACCCCGCAACAAAAAAGTTCGAGATGTATATCGAACAGGAAGTCATCGACGATGAGCCTATCGACGAGAACGAGATAAATATTGATGTTGCAAAAACTATCGACCCGAACGCATATGTCGGCAGCACTATTCTCAAGGAGATCGACATATCAAAGCTCGGCAGAATGGCTGCCCTCTCAGCAAAGCAGTCCATAAAAGGCGACCTCAGAGAGATCAACCGCGAGCAGATGCTCAGCCGCTTCGAGTCCAAGGAGCATGAGTGCATAACCGCAAAGGTATCTCAGGTAGAACCGGGCAGAGGCACCGTCACAGTAGATTATGAGGGTACAGAGCTTTATCTGTTCCGCAATGAACAGATACCCGGCGAAACTCTTACAGAGGGACAGTCCGTAAAGGTATACATCACAGGAATTATCGGCAAGAATAAAAAACCCGTCGTTAAGATATCCAGAACTCATAAAGACCTCGTTAAGCGCCTTTTCGAGATAGAAGTACCCGAGATCTATGACGGTACGGTCGAGGTCAAGTCCATTTCCCGTGAGGCAGGCTCGCGTACAAAGATAGCAGTATGGTCGAAGGATCCAAATGTTGACGCGGTCGGCGCTTGCATCGGTACGAAGCGTTCAAGAATATCCGCAGTTGTCAGCGAGCTGAATGGTGAGAAGATAGACATTATCCCATGGAGCGAGGTGACCGAAGAATTCATCGCAAAGGCGCTCGCCCCCGCAGAGGTATTAAAGACCGTCATCACCTCTCATCTTGAAAATACCTGCACCGTCATCGTTCCTAACAATCAGCTCTCGCTTGCTATAGGAAATAAGGGTCAGAACGCAAAGCTTGCCGCAAAGCTCACAGGCTTCAAGATAGACATAAAGCCGCAGTTCGACCTGAACGGCGAGGAAGCTCCCGAGCTCGACCCCAACTTCGTAGTTCCCGAGCCCGAGCTTCCCGAAACTGACGAGGAGCTCTTCGACAACACGGAAGAGATCGCCGGCGATGAGGTGGAAGCGGTAGAAGCTGCTCCGGAACCGGAGATCGCAGAGGCTGCTCCGGAACCGTCCGAAGCTCCCGCAGAGGAATGAAAATGAAGCCGAAAAAAATACCCATGAGAATGTGCCTCGGCTGCAACGAAATGAAGCCGAAAAAAGAACTGATCAGGGCGGTAAAATCTCCGGAGGGAGAGATAAGCCTTGACTTTACCGGAAAAAAATCCGGAAGAGGAGCTTACATCTGCCGCAGCATCGAATGCTTCGACAAGGCTCGAAAAGGCAGAAGGCTCGAAAAGGCATTTTCATGCAGGATAGACAGCAGCGTCTATGATGCTATGGCAGAGGAGCTCGGAAATGAAACAAAAAACAGCTGATCTCCTCAGTATCTGCATAAAGGCAGGCAAAGCGGCAAAGGGCTTCGACAGCGTGTGCGAGGCAGTAAAGACCGGAAAAGCGTGCTGTGTGCTCGCAGCCTGCGACACTTCTGAAAAAACTATAAAAGAAATCGCTTTCATCTGCGAAAAACACGACGTTCCGCTTTTTAAAACAGAGCTTTCCAAGGACGACATCGGCAGCCTTTTCAAAAAACCTACTGCCGTCATCGCAGTCTGCGATGAGGGGTTCTGCGGCGGATTTGCCAAAATACTGAAATAAACATAACTATAATATAGCTTCCGCCAACAGACGAAGCTTCAGCTCATAGCTGAATACAATTGAATACATCATGCGCTGCATTAAGAATGCAGCATAGACAATGGAGGTAACCAAGCCTATGGCAAAAAAAATAAAGTTAAGTGAAGCTGCGAAGGACTTAAATATCCCCTCGCAGGAACTCATCGGTTATTTTACCGAAAAAGGCGATACCAAAAAGAAAGCAGGATCTGCTCTTTCCGAGGAGGAAATGAACGATATCCTCGAGCACTATACAAAGCTGTATGAGGTAAATTCCCTCGACGAGTACTTTGCTTCGAGGAATGATCCACGTCCCGAAAAGAAGAAGGAAGAAGCTCCTGCCCCCGAAAAGAAAAAAGCTGAAAAGAAGGAAGAAAAGCCTGCAAAGGCTGAAAAACCTGCTAAGGCAGAGAAAACGGTCAAGACTGAAAAGGCCGAAAAGTCAGAGAAGCCCGCAAAGACAGAAAAAGCTGAAAAGCCCGTCAAGTCCGATGAGACGAAGCAGCCTGCTAAGACACAGGCTGTAAAAACAGCCGAGACAAAAGCTCCCGAAAAGGCAGCTGAGTCCGAAAAGAAGCCTGCTGAGTCCACTAAAAATGAGACCGCTCAGCCTCAGCAGCCACAGAAGAAAAACAAGAAAAGTGAAAAGAAGCAGCAGGCAAAGGCTCAGGACAGAGGCGAACGCTCTAAATTCAACGCATCGTTCAGCTCCGAGACCGCTCAGACCTCTGGTCAGCGCAGGACCGTCGATACAAGAGGCAGCTACATTGACCTCGATAAGTACAACGAACGCTATGACCAGATGGCTTCTTCCAATAAGCACAATAACGATAATTACTCTTCAAAGAAGCAGAAGATAAATCAGAAGTCAGCTCAGAGAAACCGTCAGCAGTACTCCTCCAAAAAGGAGACAGAGGCTGAAAAGCTCCGCCGTCTTGAGCTCGAAAGAGCAAGAAAGCAGCAGCTCAAGGTGCTCATTCCCGAGTCTATCACAGTCGGCGAGCTTGCTACACGTCTTAAAGCTACCGCTACCGACGTCATCAAGAAGCTCATGGGCCTCGGCGTTATGGCTTCCATAAATCAGGAGATAGACTTTGACACAGCTTCACTTGTAGCAGAAGAGCTCGGAGCAAAGGTCGAAAAGGAGGTCATCGTTACCATTGAGGAACGTCTTATAGACGATACCGACGACGATGATACCAACCTCGAGCCGCGCTGCCCCGTTGTTGTTGTTATGGGTCACGTTGACCACGGTAAGACCTCTATCCTCGACCGCATAAGAAACGCTCATGTTGCTGCGGGCGAGGCAGGCGGTATCACTCAGCACATCGGTGCTTATCAGGTAAATATCAACGGACAGGACATCACCTTCCTCGATACCCCCGGACACGAGGCGTTCACCTCAATGCGTGCGCGCGGCGCAAATATCACGGATATCGCTATCCTCGTTGTTGCAGCGGACGACGGTATCATGCCCCAGACGGTAGAGTCGATAAACCACGCAAAGGCTGCGGGAGTTTCTATTATCGTCGCTATCAACAAAATGGATAAGGAGGGCGCTGACCCCGACCGTATCAAGGAGGAGCTCACAAAGTACGACCTCGTTTGCGAGGACTGGGGCGGCGATGTTATCTGCGTTCCCGTTTCCGCAAAGACCGGTCAGGGAATCGACGATCTGCTCGAGAACGTTCTTCTCGTTGCAGAGGTCAAGGAGCTCAAGGCTAATCCCGACAGACTTGCAAAGGGCACAGTCATCGAAGCACGCCTCGATAAGGGCAGAGGTCCTATCGCAACGCTCCTCGTACAGAACGGTACTCTCAAGCAGGGCGACGTGCTCATCGCAGGCACGGCTGTCGGCAGAGTAAGAGTAATGACCAACGACAAGGGCAGAACCGTCAAATCAGCAGGTCCCTCAGTTCCTGTTGAGATAACAGGTCTTGCAGAGGTGCCCAGCGCAGGCGACGTTTTCAACGCTGTTGAGGACGAGAGACTCGCAAGAGAACTCGTCGAGCAGAGAAAGCACGAGCAGAAGCAGGAGCAGTTCAACCAGTACCGCAAGGTAACCCTCGATAACCTCTTCAGCCAGATAGCCGAGGGCGAGATAAAGGAACTCCCGATAATCGTCAAGGCAGACGTTCAGGGCTCGGTCGAGGCTGTAAAGCAGAGCCTCGAAAAGCTCTCGAACAACGAGGTAAGAGTCCGCGTTATCCACGGTGCAGTAGGAGCTGTCAAGGAGAGCGACGTTATGCTCGCTAACGCTTCTAACGCTATCATAGTAGGCTTCAATGTAAGACCCGACCCCGTGGCTGCCGAGAATGCCGCGCGCGACGGCGTTGATATAAGACTCTACCGCATAATCTACGACGCTATCGAGGAGATAACAACGGCTATGAAGGGTATGCTCGCTCCCAAGTACAGAGATATCGAACAAGGCAGAGTCGAGGTAAGACAGGTATACAAGATATCCAACGTCGGAATGGTAGCAGGAAGCTACGTCCTCAGCGGAAAGGTGACACGAGGAAGTCAGGTGCGCGTTGTGCGTGACGGTATCATCATCGCTGATGACAAGATCGCAGGTCTCAAACGCTTCAAGGACGACGCCAAGGAGGTCGCGGAGGGCTACGAATGCGGTATCAGCCTCGAAAAGTTCAGCGACGTCAAGGAAGGCGATATCTTTGAAACATACATTGTCGAGGAATACCGCGAGGATTGACCCGGATCAGCACATTGATCACGATAAAAACACAGGAGCGTACCCGTGTGTACGCCCGTGGAAAACGGCATTACTGTAGGGCGCACGGATGCCCCTGCAGATGCTGGTTCATAATAAAATGTCTAACATATAAAAGGAGGTCAGTTTAAAATGGATAATAACAGAATGAGTACCGCAGATATGCTGCAATACTGCAACGAGGCACTCGCATGGGAGGACTTTGGTCCTATTGATATTTTCTTTTTTGAATCTGTAAAGAGGATACTTCTCGGACAGTGCAGCGCTTTCGAGGATCCCGAGGATCAGATAGACGACCTTATGGGTATCGAGCGCCCCGTCAGTGATGCCGAGCTTGAGCCTGATTACCCCAAGTATGCCGATATTTTCTACGGCGAGGAGGGCGACGAGGAGATCCCCGATTACAGTCATCTTGAAGAAGAGGAGGCTTTCGCTGCTGAAATATTCGGTGACGGCTTCTTTGAAGAGGAAGATGAAGAAGAGGGCGAAAACGAAAGCGAAGATGCTGCTGAACAGGAAGCTCCCTCAGAAGAAGAGCCTTCACAGGAAGCTGAAGCCGCCGAAAGCAGCGACGAGGAAGAAGATGAAAAAGAAGTTCAGCAGTCCGGCGAGGGAAGCTTTACCGTAAACATCTGAACCGAAAAGAAAGGATAATATGCCGAATTTCAAGAACAGCCGCATGGCTGAAGATATAAAAAGAGAAATGTCAGCTATCCTCAGAGAGCTAAAGGATCCGAGGATAGATAAAATGCTCACAATAGTACGCGCCGATCTTTCGGGCGATATGTCAAGCTGTAAGATATACGTTTCAAGCTTTGAGGGTATCGAAAGGGCAAACGAGTCAGTTCAGGGGCTTAAAAGCGCTTCGGGCTTCATAAGACGTGAGCTGTTTCACAGGCTCAAAATGCGCAAATCTCCCGAGCTCACCTTTATTGCCGATAATTCTATTGAGAGAAGCGCCGATATCAGTAAAAAGCTTAATGAGCTTCTATAGGAGGTACAAAAATGCATATTGGCTTCAACGAAGCTGAACAGTTCCTCAGAAGCTGTGAGGACGCTGTCATCATTACACACAGAAATCCCGACGGAGACTGCATTGGCGCCGGCTTTGCCATGAAGGATATCCTTGCAGAGCTTGGTATACGAAGCAGAGTTGTGTGCCACGATGAATTCCCCAAGCGCTACGGCTTTATGACAAGCATCGGTGCAGGAGAGGACTTCGAGCCGAAGAACATAATCGCCGTCGATATAGCCGACGAGAACCTCATGGGCGACTATAAGGATATCTACAGCGGCAGAGTAGAGCTGTGCATAGACCATCACATCTCAAACAAGGACTATGCACAGATGACTCTCCTTAACGGAAAAGCTACGGCTGCGTGCGAGATAATCTACGACCTCGCAAAGCACATGGGCGTGAACATCTCTCGTCACTGCGCCATGTGCCTGTATACAGGCATTGCCACGGACTCGGGCTGCTTCAAGTACGACTGCACGACTCCCCGCGCTCACGAGATAGCCGCAGAGATGATGCGGACATACGATATAAAATTTGCCAAGATAAACCGCTATATGTTCGACGTTCAGTCAATGGGACGAATGAAGCTTGAAAGCAAGGTAATGGAGCTCATGGAGAGCTATCTCGGCGGAAAGCTTGTTATCGTGGCGATAACACAGGAAATGATGAAAAGCCTCGGCGTTGGCATGGAGGAGCTTGAGGGCTTCGCTCCGCTGACCATCCGGCTTGAGGACACAGAGGTAGGCATTCTCATGCGAGAGCGTGAGGACGGCGTTTACAAGTGCTCGCTTCGCTCCGCCGATGAGGTCAACGTCTCGGAAATATGTCAGACCATAGGCGGCGGAGGTCATGCAAAAGCTGCCGGCTGCACTATAGAGGGCGGTCTCGAAGCAGCTAAGAAGTGCCTTATCGCCGCAGTCGAAAGGGCTCTTGCATGAACGGGATAATTTGTCTTGACAAGCCGCAGGGCTTCACTTCATTCGACGCTGTGGCAAAGCTCAGGGGCATTTTGCAAACGCGCAGGCTCGGGCATGGAGGCACTCTTGACCCGATGGCAACGGGTGTTCTTCCGATATTCATCGGAAACGCGACCAAAGCTTGCGATATCATGCCTGATAATACAAAGAGCTACCGCGCAGGATTCCGGCTCGGACAGGTCTCGGATACGCAGGACGTAACAGGAACTATCCTTGCCGAGTACGAAAAACGGATCGCGGAAAGCGATCTGCTCAGTATACTTCCCCGATTTATGGGAAAAATAATGCAGCTTCCTCCTATGTATTCTGCCGTGCAGGTGAACGGAAAAAGATTATACGACCTCGCAAGGCAAGGCGTGGAGGTAGAGCGCAAGCCGCGTGAAATAGAGGTATTCTCGATAGAGCTCACTCAGTACGATGAAGAGCTGCGCGAGGGCGTGCTCAAAATAAGCTGCGGCAAAGGGACCTACATACGCACGATAATCAACGATATCGGCGAAGAGCTCGGCTGCGGAGGTATCATGACCTCTCTCGTTAGGACGAGCTCGGGCGGCTTCACTCTCAGCGATTGCTATAGCTTTGAGCAGATACAGCAGGCCCGCGACGATGACAGGCTCGGCGAGCTTATACTTCCCATAGAGCGCGTTTTTACCGCTCTGCCGAAAATAAGGCTCGGCGAGGCTCAGACAAAAATGTACAAAAACGGCGTGAAACTCGACCTTTCAAAGCTGAGTGATATCAGCAATAGCGACGATACATACGCCGTTTACGGTGCGGACGGAGGCTTCATCGGCACGGCGAATGCCGACCGTGAGAGCGGACTGCTCCGAATAGGAAAGAATCTGGGGTGATGGCATGGAAAGAGCTTTTACGGCGGTCGCGCTCGGACTTTTCGACGGTGTACACCTTGGGCACAGAGCTGTGATAGATTCGGCTCTTGCTCAGCGTGAAAACGGTCTTTCAGCTTCGGTATTCACCTTCGAGCCCGACTGCGTCCTGATAAAAACAGGCGGTGCTTCGGGCTATATCTACACAAAAACAGAAAAGGAGATACTCCTTTGGGAAATGATAGGGGTGGACGATATTGTAAGTCCGCCTTTTGAAAGTCTTTGCAGCCTCACAGGTGAAGAATTTGCAAAGGAGATACTCTGCCGACAGCTTGGGGCAGCTCACGTATGCTGCGGAAATGATTTCAGGTTTGGAAAGAATGCTGCTTGTGGTGCACAGGAGCTTATGGACTTCGGAAAGCGTTTCGGTTTTGAGGTGGAAGTAGTAAGTCCTGTGGAATACGGCGGAAGTATTGTTTCGTCAAGCCGTATAAGAGAACTTCTGCTGAAAGGTGATATTGCTTCGTCAAACGCTCTTCTTGGCTTTAACTATTTCATAAACGCTGAGGTGACGGACGGCAGCCATATCGGCAGAACTATCGACTTCCCGACTATAAATCAGGATTTTCCCGAGGGACAGCTTGTGCCGAAGTTCGGCGTTTACAGTACGTTCACCAATGTTGGCGGAAGAATATTACCTTCGGTCACGAATATAGGCGTAAAGCCTACCATAGAGGGTGTCCGCAGACCACTTGCCGAGACCCACATAATCGGCTTCAGCGGCGACCTTTACGGTAAAAACGTAGATGTCTGCTTTAAAAGCTTTATCCGTCCCGAGCGAAAATTCAGTACGCTTGATGAGCTGAAAAAACAGATATCTGCGGATATCGCAGCTGCCACCATGTAACATTCTCGCAATGTTCACCGCTTTATCACAATAACGGATTAATATATTATAGGTGCTATGTATACAATTTCTAACTTCTAAAAGGAGGTAACCACCCAATGATAGAGGTTAAAAACCTTACAAAAAGATACGGCGATAAGCTCGCCGTGAACAATATAAGCTTCAAGGTCGAAAAGGGCGAGATACTTGGCTTTCTCGGACCTAACGGAGCCGGAAAGTCAACGACGATGAATATGCTCACAGGCTATATCTCGTCCACCTCGGGACAGATACTCATCGACAATGTGGATATCCTTGAGGACCCGAAAAAGGCAAAGGCAAATATCGGATATCTCCCCGAAATACCGCCGCTTTACGTGGATATGACCGTTGAGGCTTATCTCGGCTTTATGTACGACCTGAAAAAGTGCAAGCTCCCGAGAAAATCCCATATCAACGACGTGTGCAATCTATGCAAAATAAGCGACGTGAAGGGCAGGATAATCAAGAATCTCTCAAAGGGCTACCGTCAGAGAGTCGGACTTGCTCAGGCGCTCATCAATAATCCTCCCGTACTCATTCTCGATGAGCCTACGGTCGGTCTCGACCCCAATCAGATAATCGAGATAAGGACGCTCATCAAGAAGCTCGGCAAGCGCCACACAGTTATCCTTTCTTCGCATATCCTCCCTGAGATACAGGCGGTCTGCGACAGGATAATCATCATCAACAAGGGCGAGGTCGCTGCGGACGGCACTGCCGACGAGATCGCCAAGAACATCACCAACGAGCACAAGATGACCCTGCGTATTGAGGGCGAAACTCATACCGCCTCGGACAAAAAGGCTATCACGGAGGCTCTTAAAAAAATAAGCGGCATTAAATACGTCCGCGCCGATATGGAGCGCGAAAAAGGCATTTACGACTACGATATCGAGACCGACGGCAAGACCGACGTAAGACGCGATATCAATAAGGTCTGCGCGGAAAACGGCTGGAATATCCTTATGCTCCAGCTTTCTGACCTGACGCTTGAGGACATCTTCCTTAAGATAACGATGGGCGAGGAAAATATCTCAGCAAAAACTTCGTCTTCCGCAAAAAAGTCCCCTAAATTAGACCTTAAGATCGAAAACGGCGAGCTGAAAGCAAGCCAAATAAGCGACGACCTGCCCGGAGCTGCTGAGGCAGAGGAAAACAAAGGAGGCGAGGAATAATGGGCGCTATCTACAGAAGAGAAATGAATGCATTTTTCACATCGGGAGCCGCATATGTATTCCTTGCGGTATTCTACCTCGTATCCGGAATTTTCTTCTTTAACGGAGTGATCTCGGCAGGTACGACCGACACCTCCGCTATGTTCAGCTCGATGTTTTACATTGTTATCTTCCTCATTCCCGTGCTCACCATGAAGCTTCTGAGTGAGGAAAAGAAAAACAAGACCGATCAGGGACTTCTCACGGCTCCCATAAGCCTGTGGGATATCGTCCTCGGCAAATACTTTGCAGCGCTCACGCTCTTTGTTATCGCCGAGAGCATCGTTTTCATCTATTCGCTGATTCTCAGCTACCTCGGAAGCGTTGTATGGTCAACTCTCCTTGGCAACTACTTTGCAATGCTGTTCCTCGGAGCTGCATTCATCGCAGTGGGACTCTTTATCTCGTCCCTCACCGAGAACCAGATGGCTTCCGCCGTTGTAAGCATTGTTGCACTCTTTGTTATCTACCTCTCAGAAATGCTCGTTATGGACTTTGAGGGCGAGGGTAAGATAAAGAATGTCATTTATAAGATCGTTACCGCATTTGCTTTCTATTCAAGATACGTTGAATTTACTCAGGGAATTTTCAGCCTTCCCAGCATAGTATTCTTCCTTAGTACAGCCTTCCTCTTTAACTTCTTTACTGTAAGAGTTTTAGAGAAGAAGCGCTGGAGCTGATATGCTATAGAAAGGAAGGTTTGATAAGATGAGTAAAAAGGATAAAATAAACGAAACAGTCTCGTCTGCCGTAGATGAAGTAATTACGGAAACTGTGGACGATACCGCCGGTGCTAAAAAAAGCAAGACCAACATGAAAAAGTTCAAATACGGCTCAATGTCTATAGCTGTTATCTGCCTCGTTGTTGCTATCGTGGTAATAATCAATATCATGGTGGGTATGCTCGCAAAGCGCTCGCCTATCAAAATAGACATAACCCCTGATAAGAGGTACGACCTCTCGGACGAATCCGTCGAGGTGCTGACAAACCTCAGCGATGATGTTGATATCGTAGTTACCATGCAGAAGGACACTTTCACTAATCTGTCGAATTACTACGAGAGTATGTATGGCTCATACGGCTATAACACAGAGGTTCCCTACGACATGATACCAACGCTCCTTGAGAAGTATGAGATGTACGCTCAGCAAAGCAGCGGCAGCATAAAAGTAAAGTATGTCGATATGGATAAGGATCCCGATGTTATCTCAAAGTACTCCGCAAGCTATAACGGCGATATCGAGGAGGGAAGCATTATCGTGGCTTCGGGCGACCGTGTTAAGGTCATCGGTGCTGACGACGTTATGAACATGATCCAGGTCGATCAGAACAGCACCTCCTCTACCAACCTCCAGTTCGTATTCGCAGGCGAGAGCAATCTTACATCTGCTGTAATGAGCGTTACAGATTCTCACCCCGTAAGCGTTGCGTTCGCAAAGACGATGAATGGCACGGCGCTCTATAATGAAGAGGAGTATGGTGATATCGTAAACGCTCTTGAAACAGTCCTGCTGGAAAGAAACGGCTACGACTGCACCGATATCGACATTGCCACAGACGAACTCGATGTAAATGCGTACGATATGATAATTGTTGCAGTTCCCTCGGTGGACTTCACAGAGGATATAATCACAAAGCTCAGCGATTTCCTCTATAACGACGGAAAATATGACAGATCAATGCTTTATATCCCCAGCCTTATGCAGACTAACCTCCCGAATATCGCGGAGTTCCTTGCAGATTGGAGCATTAAGGTAGAGGATAACTTCATTGTCGATCAGACATACGCTATCGGTACTGCCACAAATATCGTTCTCACGATAACTGACAGCGAAGCTGTAGGAGCACTTCCGAATGAATCGCTCCCTGTAGTAGCGCCTTATTCAAGAGAGGTATCTGTCATCACAAAGAACAATGAGGACATAGTATCTACTGTGCTTCAGTCCTCAGCAAGCTCATACACCTGCAGCCTGCTTGACGATTCTTATGACGAAGAAGTCGCATCGCACGGCGTTGCTGTAATGTCCAAAAAACAGACAGCAGAGCAGTTCGATACCTACACGAGCACTCTGTTTGTTCTCGGAAGCTCCTTCATCACCGACAGCGAGCTTCTCACACAGACTTCAACCTATAACAATGCAAATGTACTTCTCGGTATTCTCAATAACATGACAGGCAAGGAAACTGCCGCGGTCATCCCCGAAAAGACCCTCCAGCACTCATATATCGCACCAACTCAGAAGCAGGCAAACGTTATCAGAATAATCGCTATATGGGTAATACCGTTCATCGTTGCTGTGATAGGCATTGCAGTATTGGTAAGGAGACGTAATAAATAATGAAAAAACAGGTAAAGGGCATTATCGGCCTCGGAGCGGTGCTTGTACTGCTCGGAGGCGGATATGCTGCACTCAGACTTACCGATCCCGATAAAAACGACAGCGGCGAAAGCTCCGCAGAGCTGCTCGCTGTTGACGATACCGAGTCAAAGGGCGAGGGAGTCCTTCTTATCAGCGATAATGGCGAGGAAGCTACGGTCTCCGAAGCATTCGTAAAAAACGAGACAGATGAGCTTCATGTCATTATGCTCACCGAGCCGACCGACACTTCGGCAGCAACCTACACGCTCGACGGCTATCAGGACCTCGATATGAATACCGCCGTGATAGGTACTCTCATAAACAACGGAAACGGTCTTACCTCGCTCGCACTTATCGAAGAAAACAGCGAAAGCCTTGAAAAATTCGGTCTTGCCGATCCTGATATCACCGTTGACTTCATATATGAATCGGGAACGAAGAGAACGCTGTATATCGGCGATAACGCTCCGTCAGGCTCAGGCGTTTACGTCATGACTGATGAAAGCACAAGCGTTTATACTGCGTCTGTATCCGCACTTGCAAATTACAGTAAAACTCTTAATGAATTTGTTGAAAAAACGGTTCTCGAAGAACCTGCCGAAGAAGATTATCCGATAATCAAAAGTCTGAAAATAGAGCGCGAGGATCTCGATTACGATATTCTGATCGAATATGACGAGCTCTCGGACGACGAGGGCTATACCGGCGGAACCTCGGCTACCCACGTAATGGTAGAGCCTATTGACTGCTACTTAACGGTAGAACGCTCTTCAGATATCACAAACGGTATGTTCGGTCTGAAAGCAGAAGACATCTATGCGCTGCACTGCCAGGAATCTGATATCGCTCAGGCAGGCCTCAGCGAACCGTTCTGCAAGGTGACTATGTCCTGCGATGACGGAAATGTATACGTCCTGCTTCTAAGTGAAATATTCACAGACGATGACGGAAAGCATTGCTACGGTATGCTCGAGGGAGGAAATGTTATATATGTTCTCTCCCCAGACGATGCTAAATGGGTAACAGTCCTTCCTATAGATATCGCTTCAAAGATAATGATAGCGTCTTACGTCTGGAATGTATCCGATCTCAGCGTTAAGTGCAGCAGCGGCGACGAAGAAAGCTTCCACATCGCGCTCAATGACGACAGCATAAGCATTTCAGACGCAAAGGCTGAAGACTTCAATGTAACAAAAAACGGCAAGACTTTCGATACGGAACGCTACAGACAGTTCTATTCATTCCTTGTAAGCACAAATGCCGAAGAATTTGCTCTCGGCGAGGATATCCCGGATTCAGAGCCTATGGCGACCCTGACCTATACGGACTCATACACCGGCAAGACTACTACTATTGATTTTTACGACTATTCTTCTATGAAGGCACTCATCGCCGTTGACGGCAAGAGCAAGTTCTTCTGCACAAAATCATACGTGAATACGCTTATAGAAAATGTCAAGCGTATCAACACCGGCGAAGATTACAAAACCACTTGGTAAACACCCCAAAGGAGGTAAACTATGAGCGAAAAATTCCACACCTATAAAGGCTATCCACTGGTAAGAAGCGGTGACTTCATCTACTACGGATATATGGCAGATCCCTATGTTATCATGATACAGATCCTCTCAAAGGACGCTGAAACAGGCGCTGCCAATAAAGTGAACGTAGTCCAGATGTCTACCGACCCTGATCTTAATCCCCTCGAAGCCTGCGTCAAGAACTCAAAACGTGAGTGCGGCCTATATGAAGCACTTGACATCGCTAACGTATGGCTCGAAAAAGCTCTCAATAATTAATGTATTTTTTAAGGGCGGACATTTTGTCCGCCCTTAAAAAATTTATTCAGCTTCACTTGTATTTGCGAGAGGGATAGAATTTCCGTCCCCGTCGTAGAAGACGATATTATCGATATACATATCGGACTCATTTTTGATACCCCAGCGCATGATGAGGAAATTAGCGTCCTCCATAGTTTCGTCCCAGCAGAGACCGCCCTCAGCAAGCAGGAACTTGAACTTAGCGTGGACTGCTCCTGACATTTCAAAAACATACTCGCCGCCCTCAAACTCCTGAAAATCGTACCACTTGCCGTTGCCCTCGTCATCTGTCTTGGCTGTGACAGTGCCTCCGCCTCCGCCTATCCAGCCGGGAGCACGCACATTCTCTGCATCGTCAGTCGTAAGGTTATCCGCAGTCGCCGAAGCGTACATATCGAATTCAATACTGCGCACCTTCGCAAGATTCTCAACGCCTATGAGCTGAGCAGCATTTATGCCTATCTTCTGCACCTTTGTATCAAGCGGAGCGCTGTTGTCATCGGTGAATTTGAGCATTTTGTTACCCATCACCTCAACAACTGAAAGCTCACCTATAGCACAATCCGCATCCTCGGTCTTTGCATAGGCAAACGAAAAATCTCCGTCATCGAATGTAACCGCATTCGGGTCATCAGCCTCGGTTGGCTCAGGAGGAACGAGCTCTTCGGTCGTCTCCTCTATTTCAACGGGCACTGCCGCGACGTCGCTCGTATCGGTCTGTACCGTAGTCTCCGTCTCTGACGAAATCTCCGAGCTGCTCGACGAGTCACTGCACGAAGCTGTACAGGCTGCGAGTGCAAAGGCAAATGCTCCTGCAATAAAATTTTTATAATTCACTTTACTATCTCCTTCGGGCTTATGCCCTAACAAGAAAGCCCCCTGATGATCAGAGGGCTTTGTTTTTAAGTTACCTTAAGAACTGATTAGTCCTTCTTTCTTGCAACGAATGCTGCAACGCCTGCAACTGCGAGAGCAGTAACTGCTGCGCCTGCGCCGAGGTCGCCTGTGCTTGCAGAAGCAACTGTTCCGTCAGCAGCCTTTGTTGTAGTCTTGCTGTCCTTCTTGGAGGAATCCTTAGCAGTTGTAGTTGTTGTAGAGGAATCTCCAGAAGCAGCTGTTGTAGTTGTTGTTGATGAATCATCTGAGCTGCCAGCTGTTGTTGTAGTTGTAGTTGAATCAGTTGAACCCTCTGTTGTATCCTCTGTATCAGTAGTTACATTGGAAGTACCCTCAACTCCAAGACCGCTAACAGTAAATACGACCTTGATCTGAGACTCAACATCCTGATTATCAAACAATAATGTTTTACCGTCAGCCCAACTGCTGTTTACATAGATTCTTGTTACACCAGGGGTCTTCTCATAGTAAGCTGTATTAACAGCATTGCTTGCATCATAGCCTGTAATAAGATTGCCATCTACATAAACCTCATCAAGTGTTACCTTAAGATCAGGATATGTATCTGTTGTGAAATTGCTTGAAGTATCGTCGGGGGTGATAACTACTGCGAGAAACCAGTCTCCGCCTGTTCCTGTATTTGTAGCCTCAGAGAAATCCCAAGTTGCCTGATACTGAGCATCGCCATCAATGCTTGTGACAGAAACATCGCTGTTGTCGCCTTCATTCCAGTTGCTTGCGGAACCAACACTTCCGATAAAATATGCCTTAGCAATCTCATCTGCTGCGCTTGCAGAAGAAATGCTCATAGCGGCGAAAGCTGTTGCAGAAATTGCTGTTGCAGCCATAGCTGCAAGAATCTTATTCATCTTCATCTTAAAAAACTCCTTACTTAATGGGCTGCGGTATAAAACCTAAAGCTCCGCCGCACCATATATTTTCATATCATCATTGTAACATAAAACCGTTATTATATCAAGTAGCAAACTGCACAAACTTGCCTGTTCTCTTATATGCACATCTTACATATTTTATCTATATATCGGGGAATTTTACAAGGTTTTCCGTTTCATTATATAGTTAGCGACTTAAAACTATTAATCTTTTTGCCTGTTTTGGAAAATTATTTCAACAACGTCCCTCATCATGTCGAACGGGCGAATGCGCGGCTGTATCTTCACTGAAACATAAGATTTTCCCGAGCCGTTGAAGGTTATCTTTCCTCGGTAAGCTCCTGAAAGCCCCGCTATCTGCTCGGTACACAGGTACTCGGTGTAGAAGTACATCGAACCGTTTTTCTGCGATATTTCGCTGATACCGAGGTGTGCCGCCTTGTTTCTCAGAAGTGAGACGTCAATGAGTCCGACCACTGACTTCGGCGGGTCACCGTAGCGGTCGATAAGCTCGTCGATCAGGTCGGACTTGTCATCGTCCGTGTTGACCGTCATTATCTTTCGATAGACGTCAATACGCTGATTAAGGCTTGAAATGTACGTTTCCGGGATATGCGCATCTATCTGGATATCTACAAGGCATTCGGGTATCTTTTCAGGCTGCTCGCCCTTTTCCTCCGCGATAGCCTCCGAAAGCAGCTTTAGGTACATATCGTAGCCGACCGCCTCCATGTGACCGTGCTGACGCCCTCCGAGAATACTGCCTGCGCCTCTTATTTCGAGGTCTCGCAGTGCTATGCGGAAACCGCTGCCGAACTGTGTGAACTCCCTCATCGCGTTCAGACGCTTAGTCGCAATTTCAGTCAACACCTTGTCGCGCTTATATGTAAAATATGCGTAGCCGCGCCGATTCGAGCGTCCCACGCGACCGCGGAGCTGATAAAGCTGAGAAAGCCCGAAGCGGTCGGAGTCCTCGATAATGAGAGTGTTAACGTTCGGAACGTCCACGCCCGTCTCGATTATCGTCGTGCATACAAGGATATCGACCTCGTGCTCCACGAGCTGCTGCCAGATATCGGACATCTCGTCCTCGTTCATGCGCCCGTGCGCGACCGCTATCCTCGCCTCGGGCAGAAGCTGCTGAAGCCTGTCCGCGCACCCGAGAATGGTCTCGACCCTGTTGTGGATATAGTATACCTGCCCGCCTCGCCGCAGCTCTCTCACGATAGCCTGCACGACCGTCCCGACGTTGTACTCGATGACGTAGGTCTGCACGGGATATCTGTCCTGCGGAGGCTCCTCAATGACCGACATATCGCGTATCCCACTCATTGCCATGTTGAGCGTGCGCGGTATCGGAGTTGCCGAGAGCATGAGCACATCAACGCCGGAAAATACCTCCTTGAAGCGCTCCTTGTGCGCCACGCCGAAGCGCTGCTCCTCGTCGATTATGGCGAGCCCGAGGTCTTTAAATACGACCGCCTTCTGTATTATCTTATGCGTGCCGATGAGGAGGTCTATCCGCCCCTGTTTCAGCTTGCGGATTATCTCCTCCTGCTGTTTCGGCGTGCGGTAGCGCGAGAGAAGCTCCACATTCACGGGAAAGTGCTCAAAGCGGCGGATAGCCGTCTGATAGTGCTGATAAGCAAGGACTGTCGTCGGTGCGAGCAGCGCGCATTGCTTTCCTGCAAGCACACACTTCATCGCCGCACGCAGTGCTACCTCAGTCTTGCCGAAGCCAACGTCGCCGCAAAGCAGCCTTTCCATAGGTCTCGAGCGCTCCATATCAGCCTTTATTTCGGCGATAGAGCGCAGTTGATCTTCTGTCTCGACATATGGGAAGCGCTCCTCGAAATCGCGCTGTATCTCGTCGTCGGGATAAAACGCAAAGCCCTGACTCTGCTCGCGTTTTGCGTACAGCGCGATGAGCTCATGCGCCATGTCCTTTACCGCGCGTTTGACGTTGCTGCGAGTGCGCTGCCATTCGCTTGAGCCGAGCTTGTTCAGCTTCACGCCGCTGTCGTCGCGGGGTCCGATGTAACGCGACACCATGTCGAGCTGAGTTACGGGAATATAGAGCTTATCGGTTCCCGCATACTGTATCGTTATGTAATCCTTGGTAACACCGTCAAATTCGAGCTTGCGGATACCGATAAAACGACCTATTCCATGACTTGAATGCACAACGAGGTCTCCCTCGGTGATGTCTGCAAGAGAGCGTATCTCCTCCGCCTTATTGCGCTTTTTGCGGCGCTTCTTCGCAGCGGAGTCCATAGCGCGTCCCTGCGTTATGAGCGCAGTCCTGTTTTCGGGATACTCAAAGCCGCCGCTTAAGCTCCCCGACATGAGGCAGACTTTGCCCGACTCGGGCACAGCTCCCTCCGAAACGAGTCCACACGGGATATCACGTTCATTTAAGTCCTGCTGTATTATTGGCAGAGTTTTTTCGCTGCCTGCGCATAGTATCACGCGGTAATCGCGGCGCAGGAAATCTTCAAGATCCTCGATGAGCTGCTTCATCTCGCCGCTCCACGAGGCGGTCTGCATAGCCTCGAAGCTTACAAGCCTTCGGAAGTCCACTCGCTCGCCGCCCTGCATGAAGCTGCTTACGAATAAACAGGTGCGTTTATCCGTTAACGCTCTTATCTTCTCGAGCTCGAGCGTATAGCCGTCAAGTCCCTTGCACAGCTGACCGTCCTCAAGGAGTATTTTTATATCTTCGCTGCAGCGCGCCGTCACACCCGAGGCAACATCCATGATCGCGGAATAATCGCTGAAAATAACAGTTCCGTCGATGTAATCGAGCACCGTTGATGGCTCTCCGTATACAAGCGGATAATACTTAACGCTGTGCGTGAGGAGCTCCCCTGCGCGAAGCCTGTGAATGTCCGCGCCGAGACGCTCGCGTATGAGCTCGGCACGCTTTCCGCGGATTTTTTTGCAGATCTGCTCTATCTTGTCGGCAAGCTCCGCACAGTCGTACATCATCTCGCTTGCGGGCGGGATATCAATGCTTTCAAGAGGATCGGTTCTCCGCTGAGTTTCGGTATCGAACTCGGATATCGAGTCTATCTCGTCGCCCCAGAGTTCCATGCGGACCGGTCTGTCAGCCTGAACCGGATAGATGTCCACTATCGAGCCGCGCACTGAGAACTGCGAAGCTCCCTCGACCTTTTCACAGCGCTGATAGCCGTTTCGAGCAAGCGCCGCGCAGAGCACTGTCAGATTGATTTCCTGTCCCTGCCTGAGCGTTATCCCTGCTGCAATGAGGACTCCGCACGGGATAACAGGCTGCATTACAGCCTCTATACTCGCGCATATAGTACTGCATTCGCCTTTTGCAGCCTTCGCAAGCGCGGCTATCCTCATGTGCTCATACTCATGATTTGAACTGTCAACAGGCGTGAGAACGAGCTCCTTTGAGGGGAAAACGACCGCCTCCGCGCCGCCCGACATCATGTTTATGTCGTCACAGAGCTTGCGCGCCTCCGCCTCCGTGGAGGTCACCACGAGATTTATCCTGTCCCCGCTCAGCGCGTGGACGAACTGTGCCCTGTGTATATGCGAAAGACCCGTCACAGAGACGGGCGTTATCTTCTTTTCTGTTGCTTCCCGAATGCTTTTAAAGCCCGAAAGCTCGCTGAATAGGTCTTTGAATAGGTTCATTGTCATCTCCGCATAACATTGTGAATGTGTGGTCATTTTGTGCTTCTCAGAATTATATGCACGGACTTAACAGAGGCGTGCAAAAGCTCGCTGCCCGACTCACAGAGAATGAGCGAGAAGACGCAGCTCGTTAAGAATTATACTTGTTCATCGCCTCGTCGGTCTTTCCCTGAACCATAAGCTTAAGGCTCTCGCAGGCATTTTCGGCGGACTTACGCATTTTCTCCGAATCCTCTCTGCCGAATTTTCCGAGCACCCACTTGGCAAGGTCGTAATCCGGGTGCGGCTTCTTGCCGACGCCCATTTTAATGCGTGCGTAGTCGTCGCTGCCCGTTAGCTCGCAAATACTGCGCAGACCATTGTGTCCGCCATGACTTCCCTTGCGGCGTATGCGCAGCTTCCCCGGGTCGAGAGAGATGTCGTCGCACACCACTATGAGTGATGATATATCGAGCTTGTAAAACTCCAGCGCCTGCACTATCGACTCGCCGCTGTTGTTCATATAGGTAGTCGGCTTCAAAAGCAGACAGCGCTTGCCCTCTATCGTAACATCTGCGGTCTTGCCCTTGAACTGCATACGGCTGATATCCGCACCAAGCTGCTTCGCGAGCGTATCAAGCACAATAAAGCCCGCATTGTGGCGCGTGTTCTCGTATTCGAGCCCGGGATTCCCAAGACCTGCTATCACATACTCTATTTTACCGCGTCCCGCCTGCGAATTTGCAGAAATACGGTCGAATACATCAAAAATACTCATCTTCTCCTCCTCATTCAAGTCCCGGGATATAGTCAACGAGCTCAAGACCGAAGCGCTGCGCAAGCTGTACACATTTTTCCATAGGGACAGTATGCGAAAGAGCCTCGGGAAAATGCGCGTCACAGCCTATTATAGCGGAGCAGCCTGTTTTTTGGGCTATTTTCAGGAACTTCTCAGACGTATAATGCCTGCCGTCTCGGACTCCGAGCAGATTTATTTCCACGGGGATATTTTTTGACTTTAAGTACCTGCACAGCCGCCCGTAATGCTCCTTGTAGACCTCGCTGCTGCCGACGAAATTCAGCAGATCCGGATGCGCGACATACTTATACCGTCCCGACTCCATGCCCTCGATAATGAGATCAATGTACTTTTTAAGTGCAGACTCGTCGGTCGTTTCAAATCCCGTATACGGAGAATACGGCTCACGCTCGGTAAAATGCTCGCCGAGTATCATGTAATCCACGGGATAGTCGGCAAAAAGTCTGTCCTGAGCCTCCATAAGCTCGGGGATATACTCCGACTCGAAGCCAATGTATATCCTTATATCAGAGGCATACTCCTCTTTCAGCGCTGTCAGCGACTTGAAATAATCGTCAAGCTGCGTGGGGCTCATTCTCGTCCCCGAAACATAGCCGTCGTCAAAGATCCACGGACAATGGTCGGAAAAGCCCAGCACCTTCATTCCGTGAGCTATTGCGTGCTCGACGTATTCCCTGTCCTCGCCGCGCGCGTGCTGACATCTTACCGTGTGAGTGTGATAATTTGCTAACATATGACCTCCGCCTTAGAAATAACGCCCAAAGGGCGGTCACAGACCGCCCAAGTGTACTATTTGATTACATATCGCTTCTGTTTTCGAGAGCCTTGAAAAGCGTAACCTCGTCAGCGTATTCGAGTATTCCCCCAACGGGAAGTCCGAACGCCAGACGGCTCACCTTTACGCCGAGCGGCTTTAAAAGCCCCGCGATATACATTGCGGTCGCGTCGCCCTCAACGGTCGGATTTGTCGCCATGATGACCTCCTCAACTCCGCCCTGCGCGATCCTTGCAAGAAGCTCCTTGATCCGCAGGCTGTCCGGAGTCACGCCGTCCATGGGCGAGAGCAGTCCGTGCAGGACGTGATATACTCCGCCGTACTCTCTCGTGCGCTCAAACGCGCTCACGTCCTTGGGATTTTCCACCACGCATATCACGCTCTTATCCCTGTCGCCGTCACTGCATATGGGGCAGATCTCCCTTTCGGTGAGGTTCTGGCAGCATTTACAGCAGCGCACGTTCTTCTTCGCATCTATGAGTGCCTGAGCGAAGTCCTCGACATCGCCCTCGTTCATCGACATTACATGATACGCCAGCCTCTGTGCCGACTTCATGCCGATACCCGGAAGTGAAGCGAATTTTTCCGCCAGTATCACCAACGGAAGAGCGTTATGATCCGCCATTCGTTATCAGAAAAGTCCGGGGAGCGATACTCCGCCCGTGATCTGGCTCATTTCGGATTCCGTAGTAGTCTCTACATTGTTTACAGCCTCGTTGACTGCGCTTATGATGAGATCCTGAAGCATTTCGATATCCTCAGGGTCAACTACCTCAGGCTTGATAGTGAGAGACTTGATGATCTTTTTGCCGCTGACTACGACCTCTACAGCTCCGCCGCCGGCAGTTGCAGTAAAGTCTCTGCCCTCGATGTCCTCCTGAAGCTCGGTTATCTGATCCTGCATTTTCTGTGCCTGCTTGATCATTGAATTCATATTCTGAGCGCCGCCGCCCATGCCCTTTGGTATTCTTGCTTTCATTTTAAATTCTCCTTTTTAAATTTAATACTGGTCAAATCACGGGAAGCAGAACAGCTCTGCTCCTCTCCCCTCAGGGACTTCCAACGGAAGCCTCGCCCCTCTGTCAGCCTTGCTGACATCTCCCTGCGCTGCAGGGAGTTACCGTCCCTCGGAGGCACGTTTCACGCTGCCGTCCGCAAGCTCGCTCTCTCTGAAAAACAGAAAGTCTGCTTTCGCTAAATGAAAACATAATGCGTGACCCGTGTCATTG
The DNA here is from genome assembly GCA_937910385.1 of uncultured Ruminococcus sp. GTDB lineage: Bacteria > Bacillota > Clostridia > Oscillospirales > Ruminococcaceae > Ruminococcus. The sequence goes on from CALEPT010000235.1 coordinate 42,109, forward strand.
ATTTGTTCAGCTATACTCATTTATTATCAACAGCAGTTTCGATATTGCTGTCAATTGCTTTTTTTATGAGGCTCTCCGCCATGCTTTTCTGCTGATCGGTGGTCGTTGTGCACCTTGCCTTTATAATATACTTCTGACCGAGAACACGTTCTATAACATCGCTCAGAGCAATAGCATTCTCCCTCACCTTGAACAGCGTGATAAAGAATCTGTTCTGAGACGTTATGAAGATAACGTTCCCTGCCGTCATTGCGGACGAGCCGTCAAGACTTCCTGCGACCGACGGACTTACCTTAGCAAACTCTGAAAGAACATCTCCCCAGCGATCACAGGGCGAAAGGTCCTCCGGTCTGAGCTTCTTTATGTCGATATTCGGCGCAGGCTCACTGTCCGCCGCAGGATTGCGTGCCGTAAGGGGAGGCTCCTGCTTCGCAGCATTTTCAGCGCTTGCGTCAGTTGGTCTTGATGCAGAATTGATTTTATTCTCCAACTGTTTTATTTTATCATAAATTTCAGAATTGTCAATACCCGCAGCATTATTATTCACTTCCGAGCAAAGCTTTATAAGGGCCATCTCAAACTCTACACGCTTGTTCATTGCTCTGCCCATGCGCTCTCGGCAGTCCTGCAGGACCGAAAGTCTCGCCATGACTGTCTCAGTATCGGTCCTTTCGGCAAGAGACTTCAGACGCCCGAGCTCTTCAGGCATACACACTATCAGCTTATCCGCCGTTTCCGGAGAGACCCTGAGCAGCATTATATTTCTAAGCTGACTTGTAAGCTCTTCACACAGACGCGTAAGGTCCTTTGACATATCATAGAGTGAAGCGGTTATAGCAAGGGCACGCGCCGTATCGCGGTCCGCTATAGAATCCAGCATATCATAGAGGTAGTCTCTGCCGGCTATTCCCGCAGTATCCGAGACCGCCGCCGAATCCACCGTATCAGCACACGCCGAGCACTGGTCGAGCAGCGACACAGCGTCTCTCATGCCTCCGTCAGCGAGCTTTGCTATCATCGCCGCACCATCATCGGTAAGGTCTATCTTCTCCTGCGAGGCGATGTATTTAAGACGTTTGGCGATGTCCTCCGACTTTATGCGGCGGAAATCGTACCTCTGGCAGCGAGAGACTATCGTCGCCGGCACCTTGTGTATCTCGGTAGTTGCGAGAATGAATTTAACGTAATCGGGCGGCTCCTCCATTATTTTCAGAAGCGCATTGAATGCGCCCGTTGAGAGCATATGCACCTCGTCGATGATGTATATCCTGTATTTCCCCCGCTCGGGAGTATATATCGCTCCGTCACGCAGGTCGCGGATATTATCTACGCCGTTGTTGGAGGCTGCGTCTATCTCCACAATATCGGTGAGAGCTCCGCTGTCCGCATCACGGCAGATATCGCATTCAAGGCAGGGATTGCCGTCCTTCATATTACGGCAGTTGACAGCCTTTGCAAGTATCCTCGCGCAGGTGGTCTTGCCCGTTCCGCGCGAGCCCGTGAAAAGGTATGCATGAGCCGTTTTTCCGGCGATTATCTGATTTTTCAGCGTATCGGTCGTGTGCTGCTGAGATATCACGTCATCGAACGTAAGCGGTCGCCATTTACGATATAAAGCCTTATACACGGGATATCCTCCTTCATTCGGAGTCCTCTGCGCCGCTGCTTCGCGTTTCAAGCACTACCGCTGCCTGGATCTCCTTATAATATCTTGTATAGTCCACTGCGTCTTCGATGTTGTTGAGCAATGCCAGTCTGTAAAGCTCCTCGCCTTTTTTTATGTGGTGGAGCAGCGTATGGGCGATAGCAGCTCCACCGAGAGCCTCGGCGTAGGATTCCCGCCGTTCTATAGCCTCATCAAACCATTTCAGCGCATTTTCTCCGTCATTGAGTCTAAGATATATCATGCCTATCTCGTAACGTGCACGGCGGCTGTATTTTTTGCCGCTGTCCATCAACTCGGTCAGTATTGCTGCGGCTCTTTCTGTTTCGCCGTTTGCCGCACAGCAGCGTGCCGTGAATATAGGCAGCTCTGCTATCGCAAAGCCGTGCTCCTTTGCCTTTTCGTAGCACATGACCGCATTCGGAAAGCAGTTCATAATGTGATAACAGCGGCCCCTGTAAAACGAAAGGATACCGCGTTCTGATTCGTCCATAGCAAGCTGAGGATCGTCAAGATCGGTAAAAATTTCGAGGGCGCTGCGGAATTCTCCCCTGTGATAGATTTCAACGCCCTTGCGGAAAGTCCTTGATTTTTTGCTGAATCCGGCAAAATCATCTCCTATCAGCATATTGTCGTATTTATGCACGGGTCTGCGCTTGAATATTATCATAAAAGCGCAGCAGATCCCTATCGAGACTGCCTGAAATATCAGCATGAATATCACGGAATCGAGAAATGTGAATTCATCCTCTCCGCTGCCGAAAACGATATACAGCAGTGCGATGATGTAAAACCACACTACGCCTAAGACCGTACCGGCTACTATGCCGCTAAAAAAATCCCTTATGAATCTATGCCAGAGGGCGAGCAATTTTTTCATAATTTCAACCTTTCGCAGTATGAACAGGTTAATAAGGACTCTATTAAAAATTCCGGAGCATAGATGTGCAGGCTTGCTGCGGCACACAAAACGATCCGCTTAATGCTGCTCGGTCTCCCGCCTGACATGGTTCACGGGGTCTTGTTGCACAGGGCCCGCACATCTATATTCCGGAATTTCCTTGAAAATTCACAGGGCAAATTCTTTTGCCCCTTGCGAGCAGTATTGTGCTCCTTTAGTATGATATCACAAATTCTTCGCTTTGTCAAGCACTAAATCAGGTTTTATAGTCGAACCGTGTATGGGCGCCATTGCAGCGCCCGCGGAACGCCGTGAACGGCGTTCCCTGCATCTGCGCCCTAAGCCCTCTATTTCACCGCTTCGCGTATCATGCGGCATATCTGGGTCACAGCAAACGGTATTACTGCAAGTCCGGCCACTTCGAGAAGATTCTTCACAGTAAACGAATCGCTCACATTCATTATGCTGTGCACAGGTGTTATCATGAGCGCACATATAAGCAGCAGAGCTCCTGCACAGAATGCTCCCACAGTGAACATATTCTTGGTGAAGCCGAGCCTTGCAAGCGAGTATTTGCCTCTGCTGTCGAAGCCCTCGAAAAGCCTTGCAAGGCAGAGAGTTCCGAAAGCCATTGTGCTCGCCATTGCCGCAGAGTCCGCACCACCCTTGCCTATCATGAAAGCGATCATTACGCACGCCGCTATTATTACACTATGGAAAAGGATATACACTCCCGTTTCCTTATTGAGCACAGATTCCTTCGAGGAACGGGGCTTTTCGCTCATTACCCCGGGCTGCATAGGCTCCATACATAGTGCCAGTGCAGGAAGCGAATCCGTCAGAAGATTGATGAACAGCAGGTGTACCGGTGTGAACGGCAGCGGCAGATTGAGCAGAGTGGTCAGCAGAACGACGATTATTGCCGCAGCATTTCCGGCAAGCAGGAACTTTATCGCATTTTTGATGTTGCTGTAAATGCACCGTCCGTTCGCGACAGCCTTTACAATAGTCGCGAAATTGTCGTCGGCGAGTATCATTGAAGCGGCGTCCTTCGAGACCTCCGTACCGGTAATGCCCATCGCAACGCCAACGTCAGCCTTTTTCAGCGCAGGAGCGTCATTTACGCCGTCTCCGGTCATAGCTACGACCATGTCCTTTTTCTGCCAAAGATCAACTATTCTTATCTTGTGGACCGGCGAAACCCTCGCATATACCGATACTCTTTCAAGCTTCGCGGAGAGCTCCTCATCGGAGATATTGTCGAGCTCGCTTCCGTCGAGGGCAAGATCTCCGTCCTTATAAATACCTATTTCACGCGCTATAGCGACCGCGGTAAGCTTATGATCGCCCGTTATCATCACGGGCTTTATTCCTGCGGAGATACATTCCGCAACGGCAGCCTTGCTCTCCTCACGCGGAGGATCTGTCATAGCTGTAAGCCCAATATAGATGTAGTCCTCCTCGTCGCCGAGAGTTATCGGCCTGTCCGATCCGAGCATTTTCTTCGCGAACGCAAGGACTCTCATTCCGTTCTCCGAATACTTCAGGTTCGCAGCCTTTATGCCGTCAATGTCCTCATCGGTTATCGGACGAGTGCCCGATTCGGAAAGGACATATTTCAGCCTCGGAAGGAGTACGTCCACCGCGCCCTTTGTGAAAGCTGTACGCTCGCCGTTTATCATATGCACGGTAGTCATGAGCTTTCTGTCGCTGTCGAACGGGAGCTCGTCGATACGCAGATTCTCCTCCCTTATGCGCAGATATTCCTCGTTGCCGATATACTCGGAAAGAGCTGTCTCAGTCGGATCGCCGAGCCATGAATCATCGGATTTGGCAGCGTCGTTGCAAAGAGCCATTGCCAGAATGAGCTCCTTTACAGCGTCCTCGCTCGGGAATGTCAAATCGCGGACAGTCATGCGATTCTGAGTAAGAGTTCCGGTCTTATCCGAGCAGATTATGGAAACGCAGCCAAGTCCCTCTACGGCTTTAAGATCCTTTATTATTGCCTTTTGCTTTGACATTTTCTGAGTACCTATCGCAAGCGATATCGTGATTATTGAGCTCAGCGCCTCAGGGATAGCGGCAACCGCAAGAGCTACTGCGAACATTAGCGAATCAACTATGGGCTTTCCGTTCACAAAATAGGTAAGCAGGAAAACGACAATACATATGCAGATTATAGCTATCGAGAGCACCTTGCTGAATTTATCGAGACTGACCTGAAGAGGAGTTTTCTTCTTCTTGGCATTCTGCATCAGCGAGGCTATCTTGCCTATCTCAGTGTCCATGCCTACGCCCGTGACCGCAACGACTCCCCTGCCGTTGGAGATGTTCGAGCCCGAATATATCATGTTCAGTCTGTCGCCGAGCGCAAGCTCCTGAGCGTCTATGGTATCGGCGGACTTGTTCACATTCAGAGATTCACCTGTGAGCGCACTTTCATTTACCTGAAGCGAAGCCGCTTCGAGGAGACGTCCGTCCGCAGCCGCAACATTTCCCGCTTCTATGAGAAGGATATCGCCCACAACTACTTCGGCAGCGGGTATCTCGGTCTGCGAGCCGTTTCTGATGACTCTCGCGTTCGGCGAGCTCATTGCCTTGAGGCTCGCAAGCGACTTCTGTGCCTTGACGTGCTGAACAGTTCCCAGTATCGCATTCATGATGAGCACCACAAGTATAACTATAGTGCTGCCGATCTCGCCGCTTATCATCGAAATTATCGAAGCAATTATCAGTATAGCTACCAGAAGGTCGGCAAACTGCTCAAGAAAGACCATTATTATGCTCTTCTGCTTTTCTTCAGAAATGGCGTTTTCACCGTATTTTTCGCGGCTCTTTACGACCTGCTCGTCGGTAAGACCGTTTGCAGCGTCCGTCCCGAGTTCCTTGATAACGCTCTGCGCGTCGCAATTGAAGTATTCCATGATTACCTCCGTTTAGATTAATGGCTGCAAAGAAAAAAGACCTTTATTGCAGCGGGATGTGCAATAAAAGTCTTGCTACAGCGTCAGAGACGACCTCCGACGCCTTGTCCGCCCGACGGCATATCTGCCGTGGTAATGGCGATGCGGACGCTCCACAGTATGCTGCGGAGAAGCTACTCCCTTTTATACATTGTATATTTTACCACCGAAAAGCGCCGATGTCAAGCGGTAGGGTTCTTTTTTTCGTAAAAATATCGTCATTTTACATGAAATAATATGTATAAAACCACAGTAAAATTTAAAAACCATTTACACTTTTGCAACTTTTTTCATATTTTCTTGCATTATTCATAACCTTATGTTATAATGTTATCATTCAAGGCTAATGCAGTTTTCTGCTGAGCCTGATTTTTTAGGAGGATAATCTATGAAAAAGCTTACTTCAATTTTAATGGTATGTACTATCGCTGTGGGAGCTTTCGCTTCCTGCGGTGACAACGACAGCAAGGAGAAAAAGTCCAAGGTCCCTGATATCTCGGGAAAGTGGGAAATGGACGACATGGGCAGCTACGATGTTGACGGCGGAGGCCTCATCTTCACCGAGGACGGCAAGGGCTCTATGTATGTTGATGTTTCTTCCCTTCTCTACATGGAAGAAGACGGTCTGAACATCGGCGGCATGGTTCTCGAAAAGGAATACATCACCTATGACGGTCTCAATTTCAGCGTCAACATGAACGACATGGATATGCTCACAATGAAAAAGACCGAGCAGACCGATGCCGACGTTTACGACGGACAGTACGATCTCGTAAGCGGTCTGCTCACCGATTCCCTTATGGAAAGTCTCACCGAAAACCTCAGCAAGGATAAGGCAGATATTGACCTTGACCTCATTCTCGAAGGGCAGACTTCAACAGTCATTCTCAATAATGTGCTCACTTATACTATCGACAGCAAAAACATAACCCTTGACGGATATGCCGAGCTTGTAGGCGAGGAATCCACTGACAATTCATTTGAGTATACACTCGACGGTGATACTCTTACGATCAAAAACGACGATGAAACTCTTGAGCTCCACAAGGCAGAATAAGATGGAAGGCGGTCAATGACCGCCTTTTTTTGACTGTGTTTACCATTACGGCTCTGCCCATACGATGCCTGAAATATGAACCTAATACTATTCCCCTAAACTCCAAAAGATATTGGAGTTTAGGGATACGCCCGCTGTGCGGGCTGCAATCGGCTATGCCGATTGCCGTCTCATACAATCCTCTGCGCCGCCTGCGGCGGCTAAATTCGGATAGATTTTATCTATCCGAATTTAGAGGATTAGTATAACCTGAATCCGTAAGGTCGGTCAAATTTAAGGGCAACAAAAAAGAGAACAATTCG